>CAXSCR010000001.1:0-15121 GCA_964235605.1 uncultured Cyclobacteriaceae bacterium
CTTACGGATGCTCGAACAAATTCCCATCTCACGGATTTAGCACAGCGCGATAAAACCGATTTCCTGCCGACCAAGCATGTTACTTCGCAATTTTGATGTCAATTCATTAACTTTGGCGACATTTTAGAATATGGTTGAAAAATTAGAGGATTTAAAGCTGCGCTTTGAGGAAGTAGGTCTGTTACTAGGCCAACAGGCCACGATGAGTGATATGAAGCGCTTTTCACAACTCAGCAAAGAATACAAAGACCTTGAAAAGATAGTAACCAAATACAATCAGTTTAAAGACGCTAAAGGTCATCTGCAACAAGCGAAAGAAATTCTTGAGAAAGAAAAGGATGCAGAAATGCGAGAATTCGCAAAAATGGAGATTGATGAGCTGGAGCCGAAAATCGATCGTTATGATAAAGAGCTAAAGGAACTCCTTATTCCGAAAGATCCTAACGACGACAAAAATGTAATGTTGGAAATCCGTGGCGGAACTGGTGGTGATGAGGCCGCTATATTTGCGGGTGACTTATGGCGTATGTATCAGCGCTATTGCGATCGCAAAGGTTTAAAAATGATTGTGCTTGATGTTACCGAGGGAACTGCAGGAGGCTATAAAGAAGTTGTTTGTAGCGTAAGTGGCGATGGTGTTTATGGACTATTGAAGTTTGAGTCAGGCGTACATAGAGTTCAGCGCGTGCCGGCAACAGAGCAAATGGGCCGGGTGCATACATCGGCAGCCTCTGTTGTGGTGTTGCCTGAAGTTGAGGACGTTTCCATTGAGATTAGTCCCGCCGATCTTGAAGTTCAAACTGCACGCTCTAGTGGAGCAGGTGGACAGAACGTAAATAAGGTTGAAACAAAAGTTCAAATGACGCACAAACCAACCGGTATAGTAATAACCTGCCAGGTAGAGCGTTCTCAACACGCCAATCGTGAGCGTGCTTTACAAATGTTGAAAACCAAGTTATACGAAATTGAGCTTGAAAAACAGAACTCAGAAATTGGTGCTGCCCGTAAGTCAATTGTTCGCACCGGCGATCGTTCAGAAAAGATTAGAACCTACAACTATCCACAAAGTCGGGTAACAGACCATCGCATTGGCTATACACAGCATAACCTTCCTGCAGTGATGAATGGCGATATAGATGGTTTTATTGAGCAATTACGCATTGCTGATAGTGCAGAGCGTATGATGGAGGGTGTATAAACGTATAAACGCTTCTAACTTTATTCGATCGTGGAGGCGTAAACATTTTTAGATCCTGTTTCGTTGAAGGATTTAGTTTAAAATATTTAGTTAATTTTAGTTCAAAGATTTAATCCATTATGAAAAAAACATTAATTGTTGTTGGGGTAATTGTTCTTATTGTAATCATTTTCTATAGTTTTTTTGCTGGTCGATACAATACAATGGTTGAGCTTCAAGAAGATATTCCA
Source organism: uncultured Cyclobacteriaceae bacterium (assembly GCA_964235605.1). Lineage (GTDB taxonomy): Bacteria > Bacteroidota > Bacteroidia > Cytophagales > Cyclobacteriaceae > DATCRE01. The sequence goes on from CAXSCR010000001.1 coordinate 1,429, forward strand.
AAACAATGGGCACAGGTTGAAACGCAGTACCAACGCAGAGCCGACCTAATTCCAAATCTTGTTAATACCGTGAAAGGGTACGCAAATTTTGAACAAGAAACTTTAACAAAGGTGATTGAAGCAAGGTCTAAAGCCACTTCGGTAACTATTGATCCAACTAATATTACACCCCAGGCACTTCAGCAATTTCAAGAGGCACAAAATGGATTAAGTTCTGCGTTATCTCGTTTACTTGTCACGGTAGAAAAATATCCTGATTTGAAAGCGAATCAAAACTTTTTAGATCTCCAAGCTCAATTAGAGGGTACTGAAAACAGAATTGCTGTGGCTCGCACAAGGTTTAACGAATCGGTGCAGCCTTACAACGTATATATCAAGAGATTTCCTAATAACATTTTGGCGGGTTTTTACGGCTTTGAGTCCAAAGGATATTTCGAAGCAGCACGAGGAGCCGAGAATGCGCCAACGGTTGATTTTGGAAAATGATCTAAACTCTCTGCTTGCAATAGAGGGGCCCCGACTTTGTCGGGGTTTTTTTGTTTAGACATCAAAGAAATTTTCTAAACAGAAACTTTTACTTAGTATTGCTTTTCAATTAAAAATGAGTAAAATAAAAAAGCACCCACATATAAAAGACATATTCGATATTGGTGAAAAGTATTTTTTACGGCATATCGCAATTGACTGTGTCACCTTTGGCTTTCATCAAAATCAACTTAAAATCCTGCTTATGAGGTGGGAGCACATGAAGGTCTGGGCACTACCGGGTGGCTTCGTCTATAAGGAAGAGCACATTGATGAGTCTGCTAGACGTACCTTAAAAGAAAGGACCGGACTTAACGATGTCTTCCTGAAACAATTCTATGTATTTGGTGATCCCAAAAGAGAAAGAAATAAAAAAGACATACTTGTACTGGCAAAAAAAGCTAGTTGGTTCAGAGACAGGTTCATTACCATTGGATATTGGGCGCTTGTGGAGTTCTCAAAAGTTAAGCTTACCCACGATGCCCCAGATGAAATTGAGTGGTGGGATATAGACAAGATCCCCAAACTTTTGCTTGATCATAATGACGTTATTGTCAAGGCACTTGAATCTTTACGCCAAAACTTAAACGACTACCCTGTAGGGCATAATTTGTTAGCTGCTAAATTTACCATGCCCGAGTTACAACAGCTTTACGAAACCATTTTAGATAAAAAACTTGACCGTAGAAATTTTCAAAAGAAGATGTTGTCTTTAGGAATTCTTAAAAGACTAAACGAAAGAAAATTAGGAGGTGCACACAAAGCACCTTACTACTACAGTTTCGATGAAAAGAAGTATCAAAAGGCGATGAAGCAAGGTTTAAAGTTTGGATTTTAAAGATGTTTGTCATTCAAGATATTTATTATTTGTGGCTTAGATGAGTAACGGTACTTGTCATAATGCACCAGTTTTCGTCGAATCTGCTAAGTAAAAAAGTCGAATAAGGCTTTATCTATAAGGTATTTATCTTAGTTTAGTGCTATGAGAAATATTTTCATTCCACTTTGCTTGGCATTATTTATTAGTCAGCATACGCTTGCTCAAGTTGATAGTCTTGATATAAAAATCGGTCAAATGATTTTGATTGGTTTCGCAGGAACCGAAGTTGATCCCGCCGTATTACAAGAAGTACAACAAGGTAAAGTTGGATCTATTATTATTTTTGAAAAAAACATTCCACCTAAAAATTCTTTCATTGCCCTAAAGAAAATTATATGGACCTATCAGCACGCTTCACCAATAACACTTTTCATTAGTATTGATCAAGAAGGTGGGCGCGTAAACAGATTAAAAGATAAATACGGCTTCCCTAGATCCATTACAGCAGAAGCTATGGGTAAATCACCAACTCTTGATTCAGTGAGGTTTTATTCAGAAGCCACGGCATCCACGTTAGCTGGGCTTGGCATAAATATAAATTTTGCTCCTGTTGTAGATCTCGCTTCAAATCCTACCAATCCCATTATTGCTAAACATGGTCGGGCTTTCTCTGCGAATGAAGACTCTGTAATTCTAATGGCAAAAGAATTTATTAAGCAACATCATAAAATGGGTGTGCTAACATCACTTAAGCACTTCCCTGGCCACGGCAGTTCTAAAAACGATACCCATCTTGGCATTGCTGACGTTACCAACACATGGGAAGAGCGAGAACTTAAACCCTACGAGTCACTCATTGACTCAGGCTATGTTGATGCCGTAATGACATCGCACATAGTAAACAAAAATTTAGATAAAAGCGGCAATCCTGGTACGCTGTCTTCTGATATATTGACAGGAATACTACGAACCAAGCTAAAGTTTAATGGAGTTGTCTTTTCTGATGATATGCAAATGCATGCCATTACAAAAAATTATGGATTAGAAGAAGCGATAAAACTCGCTATTAATGGCGGTGTGGATATCATGACTTTTTCAAACAACATATCGGGTAGTGAAGAGCGTACCGTAAACAGGGTACATCAAATTGTTAGAAGCATGGTACAACGTGGCGAAATAAGTCAAAGCCGAATCAACGCGTCTTACAATAGAATTATGAGACTAAAATCAAAGTTAAATTCTAATAAAGATTTTTATAGAGAAGATTATCTCAATGCACAATCAATCATCAGACAAAAAGATGAGGTGGCAATACATAAAGCTGAACTAGAAAAGGCCTTGGCCGCAGAGTGGGAGAAGAGAAATCAAGAAGCACAGAGTAAAAAGAAAAACAAGAAAAGGAAAAGAAAGAAAGATTAACTATAAAAATTAACTACAGTAGACTATCAGTTAAGGCCATATAGCAGAAGCATTCACTTAAAATATATATTCTTGCAACTACAGCAAGTTCAACATTAGCCACTGGCATTTTATGCCGATGATACTGATAAACAAGAAAGCTCTATGAGCTAAGAGTTTATGATTAGGTTGGAATAAAACAGCCTAGAAAATTATTTTGCTTCAGCTCTTATACCTTATACCTCGGTCTGTGTCCTCACAGAACGGAACTTAGATGTCCTGAAAATGTTGTCCTGTGAGGACACAGGCCAAGGATGCTGACAGGCATAAAAAACGTTGGTGTGTTTAGCGGGGTAAGAGAACTGAACCTTTAAAAATTTATTTGCTAATAGCTTACGCATCGTTAATGATTACATAAAAGTAAATGAACAACTTAAGAACGATGCATCCTTTTTGCAATCGAGTTCTGAGTACAATCAACTTGCTGTTGATAAGGCACCAATGAAGATGATGTAAGACCAAAAATAAAAATGTTCAATTAAGGCGAGCTTACAATTTTTAATCGCAGTAAACTTAATCCTGTTTCCTTTGGTGAAGTAATTGTTGGCAATTACATGCCTGTCCTATATATATGATCTTCTTTAAAGATATGGCAGAGCATGGTGTAAGTTGGAAATCATTTGGTGAAGATCCCGAATGGCAAAAATATCAAAAACTTCTGTGTCTAATAACACTGTTTCTATAATACATAAGGTTATGCTTGAACCGTTTGCCCTGCTCACAAATCTAAAAAAACGACAAGATCCTTACAATGGCATTGGTTTGGTGCATTCTGTCGATTTATGTGTTTTAATCTTTTAATTAATCTTATACCTTTATCTTATGATAGCGGCACATCAGGCTTACTGAGCCATTTTTTAAATCGATTACTTACCCACGTGGTAGAATGTGATGGAGGGGAAATAAGTAATTGTCGCTAATTTTTTAACTGCCTACGGGCCAAAACAAATTTATTCATGACAAAACGTTGGGTAGGAATTTCTATTATTAGCCTGTTTGCTATTGGTGTTGTTTATTTGAATCAATACTTTTTACCAGCTTTATCTCCGCAAATATCTGCTAAAAATCCACTTAAGAACATTTCCCTACATGTACAGGAGCCCAATGTTGTGTATGGCATGGTGGTAAATAATGCACTTGTTATAGAAGATAAAATAAAACGCAATGAACGCTTAGGCGATATTTTAGAAGCGTATAACGTACCAGCGAAACTAATTAATGAAATTTCTCAACTTTCACGTAGTGTTTTTGATGTACGTAAAGTTGCTCCTAACAAAAAATATACGCTAATCTGTAATTCAGATTCTTCAAAAACAGCGAAAGCTTTAGTATACGAGCCCAATCTAATCGACTATATTGTTTTCCGATTTGAAGATTCTCTTTCAGTAGATGTTTGTCATCGTGAAGTTAGTGTTGTTGAAAAGACCGTTTCTGGCATAATCCAATCTTCACTTTCGCAAACTATTGAAGAGTCTGGTATCTCTTATGAATTAACCAATAAATTCGTCGATATTTTCGCTTGGCAGGTTGATTTTCAACGTCTTCAAAAAGGAGACAAGTTCAAACTAATCTATGAAGAGACGCAAGTAGAAGGCAAAACCATTAGTATTGACCGCATTACTGGCATTTATTTTCAGCACTTTGGAATGGAGTATTATGCTGTTCCTTTCGATCAAGGAAACGGACTAGAATTTTTTGATCAACAAGGTAAAAGCTTACGCAAGGCTTTATTAAAATATCCGATAGAATTTACTAGAATCAGTTCACGCTTTACCATGAATCGTTTTCATCCGGTACAAAAAAGATGGAAGGCCCATTTGGGAACTGACTTTGCAGCACCGGTAGGCACACCAATTCGTTCAGTAGGCGATGGAATTGTGCAGGAGGCTCAATACAAATCGAACAATGGAAACTATGTTAAGATCAAACATAATGGCATGTATACAACACAATATCTTCATATGTCAAGACTAGCTTCAGGCATCCATGCTGGCATGCGTATTCGTCAAGGTGAAACTATTGGTTATGTAGGAAGCACCGGTTTGGCAACAGGCCCTCATCTATGCTACAGGTTCTGGAAAAATGGTGTGCAGGTTGACGCGTTAAGCGCGGATCTTCCAGCATCAGAACCTATTACAAAAGCATTTGCAACTTCGTTTGAAGAAGTTAAACAAGTACTTATTCAGCAATTAAATGCAATTCCTTTAGTGGAAGAACAACTTGCTTCTCTCCGTTAATAGCGTGATCTTTTTTTTCTTCGTTTGAAGATTGCATAATTTTCTTTACCTTTTTTACTAAAGAAGTTATATAGTCTTTGCCCTTCATGAGGTATATTTTAACATTTCTTTTTTTCACGACTTGTGTTTTTTCCTACGCGCAAAAAGTAGGTCTTGTACTCAGCGGCGGTGCTGCTAAGGGTCTTGCTCACGTTGGCGTTCTTAGAGCACTAGAGGAAAATGAAATTCCAATTGACTATATAGTCGGTACTTCAATGGGTGGAATCATAGGTGGATGCTATGCTGCCGGACTAACACCTGATCAGATTGAAAAAATAATACTGTCAGAAGATTTTTTAAGATGGATTAATGGGTTGTCTGAAAAGGGGCACAACTACTACTATCATCTCAGCGACGAAAACTCGCATTTTATCAAGTTGAGTATGTCACTTGATTCCACGTTTAATTTTCAGCTTAATACAACCCTAGCAAGTGATGTTTCTTTAAACTTTGCGCTCGCAGAAAAAATGGCTCAAGCCTCAGCCATTTCAAGAGATAATTTTGATAGTTTGTTTGTTCCGCTCCGTGTTGTAGCGTCAGATATTTTTACTCAAAATCAAGTAATCCTTTCAAAGGGATTGCTTAATGATGCGCTACGTGCAACTCAGACTGTTCCTTTCTTTTATACACCTATTAGGGTAGACGGTAAATATCTTTTTGATGGTGGTGTCTATAATAATTTTCCAGTTGATGTTCTTCAACGTGATTTTAATCCCGATGTAGTTATCGGCTCTAATGTCTCTAGCAAAATTTATGATACCTATCCCTACGATAAAGACGAAAGGCTCATTAGTAATTCTTTGCTCTTAATGCTGTTAGATAAATCTGACCCAGCGCAAATACCGACTAATGGCATTTATATTCAGCCCAATTTGATTGGTTATAATTCCTTTGATTTTGGAAAGGTAAAAAGCATGATAGATAGTGGCTATGCACAAACAATTCGCCAGATTGACGAGATAAAATTGAAAATACATGAAAGAAGATCATGCGATGTTTTAATGGAAAAACGAAACAATTTTAACTACCACAATTTTCCTTTACTGTTTGACGGCATCGCTTTTAAAGGATATAACTCAAAGCAACGAAAATACATAAAGCGTATATTTCACATCAAGTCAAACAACTCTAAACCATTAACATTTAAACAAGTTAAGCGTGATTATTTTAGATTAGTATCAGAGAATTACTTTGGAAACGCCTATCCCAATATACTCTTTGATCACACTAAGAAGCGTTTCATTTTTCAACTCACACGTAGATCGCAAAAAAATTTTCAGGTCGATTTTGGCGGGGTAATTGCCACACGCGATGTAAGCAACATTTTTCTAGGATTGAATTATTTCAATTTTGGTAGCGCCCTTATTCATGGCTATGCCGGATTCAATACTGGAAATTTCTATCGCTCTGCAATTATAAAAACGCGTATCGATTTTCCATTTCAATTTTATGTTGAGCCAGAGATAAATTTTAATAGCTGGAATTACCTGGAGAATAACGACCTGCTATTAGAAGTAACACGTACGGTGTTGAAACGCATCGATCGCAAATTTGGTATTAAAATGGGCTGGCCTATTGGCAACAGTTACAGAGGGTACATCGGAATTGACGGAATAAACAATGTTGATAGGTATAGTAATAATAAAAGTTTAAACAGTGCAGATACCTTGGATATTTTGAGGCTGAATGGCTATAAGCTTACCTTAAATATTTCAACCACTACGTTGAATAGAAAACAATACGCTACAGATGGCAAGGCCTTTTCACTAACAGCAAACTATTTTAATGTGGATGAATTTTATGTACCCGGGAGTACCTCTGCCTTTAACCAAAATTTTGAAAACAATCACAGCTGGTTTAGGGTGAAAGTTAGCGCAGAACAATATTTTAAAACTGGCAAATTTAGTACCGGATACCTAGCAGAGGGCGTTCTCTCTAATCAGCCATTTTTCCAAAATTATTTCGGCACCATCATTAATGCGCCAGTGTTCTTGCCCTTGCAGGATAGCCGCACACTTCTATTACACAACTACCGTGCTTTTAACTATTTAGCCGGTGGTATCCGAAGTGTGTTTGCGGCTAGAAAACGTTTTGATATCCGCCTAGAAGGCTATTTGTTTAGGCCGCTTGAATACGTAAAGAAGAACGAGCTTCAGGAAGCAACAACCACTACTGCGTTAAATAACATTTATTTTACAAGCACACTAGCATTCATTCTCCATTCTCCGCTTGGCCCTGTTGGACTTAGTGTAAATTACTACGATGATAAAGAAAGACAACTTGGTGTTTTACTCCATGTTGGTTTTCTCTTATACAATAAACACAACGTAGATCAATAATGCCTTATAGTACCATATAGCATCATCCACAGCATAAACGTGACATAATTCCTTGCTTTCAGAATATCTTTTGGGTCAATTTTTAGCTATGTTTAACATGCGATTTAAACAGGCATTACCTGATGAAGAAACTTTTATTTTCTAGCTTTTTTGTTTTAGGTACAATTTGCTTTTCATCAGCACAGGTAGTGCAGTGGGCAACAAAAGTTTTAGAATTTTCATCTGAACTCACGCCTGTTCAGTATGCTGCAAATCAAGCACTGGGCAAGCCCAACGTATTGCCAGCAGGTGGACAAAACCCAAATGCATGGACGCCGAACAAGCAAGGTCTCAAGGAGTTTTTAAAATTAGGCTTCGACAATCCCATAAACGTTCGTCAAGTTGCTATCGCAGAATCACATAATCCAAGCGCCATTGTCAGAGTGCTTGTATATGATGAGGCAGGTAATGAACATGAAGTCAATTCACTCAAACCTAGCAAGGTAGCTTTAAAGGGTAGGATGCTAAATCTTTTTTTAGAAACGACCCCCTATAAAGTCATCGCTGTTAAAATTGAATTCGACGGTGCGGCTATTCGTGATTATTATGGTATCGATGCTGTTGCAATTTCTGACTCCAAATATCCTATCATTGCCGATATACCTAAACCTCAATTGCTAGCTTCTGGTATTACAATAGAGCAACTTGATAAAAACGTAAACAGCGAATACAACGAACTTAATCCACTGCTCTCACCAGATGGTAAAACCCTTTATTTCAGTCGTAGAAATCACCCTGAAAATTTGGGCGGAATTAATGACAAAGAAGATATCTGGTACAGTCAGCTAGACTCAACGGGGCATTGGCAGTTAGCGAAAAATATGCAGCAGTTTAACAATGAGTCTCCCAACTTTATCAACACCATTTCATCAGTAACGCCAGATGGAAAATCTGCCATCATTGTGCTGGGCAATAAGTACATCGATAATAATAAAATGCAAGCAGGCGTTTCCATTAGTTCTAACGTTAATGGCAGCTGGACAAAGCCGGTAGCGCTAAATATTATAAATGATTACAACTATGATGAAAAGGCAAATTATTTTCTTACTAACAATAGACAAACGTTAATCTTGTCTGTTGAACGAGACGACTCACAGGGTGGTCGTGACTTATATGTCAGTTTTATGAACTATGATAGTGTCTGGAGTGAGCCACTTAATTTTGGTGACATCATTAATACGGCCAGTGAAGAGTCCGCTCCCTTCTTAGCTTCCGATGACAAAACATTATACTTCTCCTCAAATGGTTTTAGTGGCTACGGAGGCAATGATATATATGTCTCAAAACGATTAGATGATACCTGGACAAACTGGACTGAACCAGAAAATCTTGGACCTGAAATAAACTCCCCATTAGAAGATCTATTTTTTAACATTCCTGCACTAAGTGAATACGCCTACTATTCACGTGGTGTAACTGAAAGCAACATGGACATCTTCCGAGTTAAATTACCTATACTAAGAAACCCAGAGGCCTGGGTAACGGTGAAAGGTAAAGTTATTTACGGCACAACCGGCACTGCCCAAAGCGCAAAGATTATCTACGAGCGCTTGCCCTATGGAAAAGAGATCGGCATAGCACAAACTAATCCAAAAACAGGGGAGTATGAAATCCGCTTGCCAGCGGGGCAATTATATGGATTGCGTGCTGAAGCACAAGGAAAAATATCTGAAGCTCAGAACCTTGATATAAGGGATATCACTTCCGATATGATACTTGATCATAAGGATTTTAATTTGTCTCCTATAAAAGTTTCTGCCATTGCTAAAAACACGTTAATTACACTTAATAATGTTTTTTTTGATTTCGATAAAGAAACATTAAAGTCTGAGTCATTCCCAGAGCTGAATCGCGTAGCTGACCTAATGAAAAAACAAACTGCTATGCAAATACAGATTGCAGGTCATACAGATGCTATCGGTACAGAGCCATATAACCTAGATCTTTCAGAGCGTAGAGCAAAATCAGTTATGAATTACCTAACGGAGAAAGCAAGCATTTCAGCCGAAAGAATTACCGTTGTCTTTTTTGGTGAAAGTAAACCCATTGATGTTAATACCACTAAAGAAGGTCGTAAGAGAAATCGTCGGGTTGAGTTTACAATAATGAAGTTATAGAGTAACAAGAGCATGACTATGTTTTACAGGCTTGCTAACATTCTTCTATTACTACTTTTGGTCAATATCGCTTATACTCAATCGCTAGATAGCCTTATCTATGCAGAGGGTAAAATATATAATGTGGCAACCAAGCAATTAATTTCAGCCCGCATAACTTATCAAAGCTTACCTCATGGCAACAAAGTAGGTGTGATTAATAGTGACTCATTTTCGTTTCCCATGTTCGATGGAGAAAAGTATGCCATCACGGTAGAGGCTACAGGTTTCACTCCTGCAAAATTTATGTTAGATCCGGCGGAAGCAAATAATAATAAAAAAGTTATAAAAGACATTGAGCTTACCGTTCACGAAATAAAAAGTAAAACACATGAAGTAGGGCAGTTAATGCGGTTAAATAATTTGATCTTTCAAATTGGTAAAGCAAAAGTAGGTCCTGAATCATATGAAGAACTTAACATCATAGTAAACATGATGCGTGAAAACAAATCTATGGTTATTCAATTAGAAGGACATACAGATTTCCAAGGTGACGCTAAGGATAATTTAAGACTTTCCAAAGAAAGGGTTGAGGCCGTAAAAGATTATTTAATATCAAAAAAAATACATAAAGCTCGTATTAAAACAAAAGCCTTTGGCGGATCTAATCCATTATCACATGACAATACCCCTGAAGCCCATCGGCTAAATCGCAGAGTCGAGCTACGGATTATTGAAAATTGAATGTTCTCCATCTAGACATTTATAGACTCAGAACTCCTGACCTGATCGCATTAAGATGAATGCTCTGCCGAAAACTTAGCAAAAACGGACCCTTACGGGCGGAGTTAGCAGTTACGAGTGCATTTTATAAATCAGGCGCATCTGTTCCTGGAAATTGGTTTCTGTTTCATTGATTAATTGGATCAGTTCCTTCAATGCCTTATTGTATCATGGTGCCCAGAGTGAGTACATGATTATGTCCAAAGTTTTTTTCCTGATTGACTTTCATGTCTACAGGCGAGTCTATGATTTGTAGAATGAATTTTCTTTTTTCATCTTCTTCTCTTACCAGATAAGGAGCCGCTAAATTTGCTACGGCTGTTTCAGTCCGGTAGCAGATCATTTTTATGATGTTCATAATCATCTTGCTTTCTGTGGTGAGTTTGTTATACCGAATATCCTGGGGCATATCTTTTAATTTCACTCTGGGTGGTATGGCATGAGCCTCTGTTTCAAGTTTATTGATTTGCTCATAACACATATCAATATTTTCTTTTATATCTTTTTGTTTATTGGTTAACTCGGAATTTTTTCCAGCGGTGTATCAAGGGCTTGTTCAAGTAAAGGATATAACTGTGCTCTAAGCGCCTTGCTTCTTCTTTTTCCTTCTTGATCTGGTACTTCTTGCTGCGATGTGCGATCAGGTACTTAATAATAGCGGTTTGGTGTCCGCTGGTTCTTTTCCTTAAATTCGATCAACCAGAATTCCTTCTTAATCTCAATGCTGCATAGCATATAAAAACCATTCACTGAAAAGTAATCCATCAACTCGGATGGAAAGATGTGATGTAATAATTTGATGTCTGGAGTTTCGGTATCTTTTTCCCCAAACCTATTCCTTTTTAACTTACTCCCCAACTTTTAATGCTGACCCATCCTTTCGCGTAAGGCCAGGCCATCGAGTTGATTTCTTTCTCGCTAATGACTATGTCGGTTCAATAACTGGACGTAAAAACTCAGGTTAATAAATTCACTCACGCACCCGCGATTAGAAATAATTTTTTCTGGGATTGAAAACATTGTAAAGCTTTCTTTCTTTTCTCATGGGAATGATGAAGTTAAGCATCATTTCATGTGACCCTCCGTTGAAATTACCAAGTTTGGAACCCACAGGCAGGTCATAGGCATATCCGAACCTGAGTTGATCAGTAATATCGAGTTGTAATATTGCACTTATCGATTCTAACGAACGATATGAAGCGCCAATAGAAACTATACCGTTAATCAATAAGTTGGCGTTAATGTCTATTTGAACAGGAGCACCCGTTACCATTTTAACTAGAACATTCGGTTTAAACTTAAGCGATTTGCTTAAATCAAAAACATAACCACTCGTTATAAAATAATGACTTATTTGTTTCATACCCAGATCTTGCGCAGATTTATTCTGGTATGAAATTAATTGCGGCGAAGACAAGCCAGCGTAAAAATTCTTTGCGTAATAATATATACCTGCGCCTACAACAGGCGCAAAAGACTGGCTGTTCTGAGCATATATGGGATCAGATTTATCACCCAGATAAATTTTAGTTAAGGCGTTATTATAGTTAGAAAAACCACCTTGTAATCCAAAAGAAAGCCTTCCGTATTTGCCTACAGGAATGCGGTATGCGTAAGCAAAATTAACGTTGATTTGCTTTGTTACTCCGATAAGGTCGTTACTAAACACAAAGCCCAATGCTACTTTTCTTTTTTTCTTAAGCGGGGAATGTGCACTGAAAGTTTGTGTGCTGGGTGATCCCTTCATTCCAGTCCATTGTTTTCTGAATAAGGTTGAAAAGCTTAATGCCTCATGACTTCCTGCATATGCGGGATTTAATGCCAGTCCATTAAACATATATTGTGAATACATGCCTTGCTGCTGGGCAGATGATTTTGTGTTAAGAAACAGGCACGGTGCAAGTAACAGAACATATAATAATTTTTTCATATTTAATTCATTTAAATTTGACATGATTAAGTTTTTCAAGTATTCCAAATTACTTTCAATACCCGATTAACAGCATTTACCTGTACACAAGAACATATCCGGTATGTGCTTTTGTACCATTCCCTAAATCTATTATGAAGAAGTATGTTCCGTCCGGACAATTATTATCACCTAAAACCAGCCCAAAATTTGATTTTCCCCGCCAAACTTTATCACGGGAATTATAGCCTTGTATTTCACAAATCTTATTTCCCCAACGGTTAAAAACCTGAACATTATTGTTTGGATATTCATCGATAAAAGATATCTCCCAGAAATCGTTATTTCCGTCATCATTGGGAGAAAAGCCTTCTAGTATTTTAATACAACGATCATCGTCATCAAGATAATTTAGTATGGTATCACTGTCACAATCCTGTACGCCTTCCATCGCATCCAGCTTATCATCATTATCGCTATCCAGATCCAGATAATTTGAGAGTCCGTCATTATCGGTATCTACTGGTATTTGCGGGTTAGTTCCAACTTCTATGGCATCAGGTATACCATCATTATCTGAGTCCGTATCCTGGTAATTTGGGGTTCCATCATTATCAGTATCTATTGGACTATCCGAATTTCCAATTTCTATTTCATCAATTATACGGTCGCCATCTGTATCTGACGATGCGGGGACATTTACAAATACCGCGATGGTAGATAACATTGAAATTGCACCTTTATCATCGCAAATGGTATAAGATATTGAAGTTGCCCCTGTGAAATCGGGTAATGGTATATACGTAACTTCTCCTGAAGCATTGACACGCCAGCTCCCCGAGGCTCCCGTAAAAGTATTTTGGATGCCAGCGACGGCAGGGTTTAAGTCGATCGAAGCCAAATTTATTATTCCATCAGCATCTGTGTCATTTGTAATAACATTTATTGAAACAGGTGTATTTTGTGTTGTAGTAGCGTTATCAATTTTAGCTACAGGAATTGCATTGGCGGAGTTAATGGTGATATTTCTTGTTGCTATATTACTAATTGCTACGCCATCATTAATCGTAAATTTAACCGTTCTCGTAGCCGTAGATGAACCGGTAGTATTTGTGTTTCGATACGTGATAGCGCGTAAAGCAACCTGATAATTCGCCAATGAAGAAAGGCCTGATAAAGTCAATGTACCTGTAGCAGGATCAAAAGTACCTATGATGTTATTTGCAGGGGCAAAGGCTAAAATGTCTTCACCAGTAGCATATCCTATAGCAATTTGAATCACAGCGCCACTAAGATTAGCATTATCAGGATCAGAAGCCGTAATAGATGCTGTTATGGTTGTTGCCGTTTGCCCTTGCGCGTAGTTCAGCGCAGCGGCTTCAATAGTTTGAAGCACCGGCGCATCGTTTACAGGCGTAACGGTTATTGAAATAGTAGCAGCGTTAGAA
>CAXSCR010000001.1:15221-265331 GCA_964235605.1 uncultured Cyclobacteriaceae bacterium
CAGGTGTATCTTCTGAAGTTGATTGTGTATCGTTAACAGCCACCGGCGCATCGTTAACAGCAGTGATGGTAATGTCTCTCGTAACAATAATACTATTGAGCGCGCCATCGTTAAGGGTAAAGCTAACAGTTCGGGTAGTAGTGGATGGGTTATTATTATTTGAATTTTGATAGGTAACAGAAAGCAAAGCCGCACGGTAATTAGCCTTACTACTACTGCCAGTTAAAGATAATATGCCGGTTGCAGGATTAAAAGAACCAGAAATGCTGCCCACAGGTGTAAAGCTAAATACGTCTTCACCACTTACAAATCCAGAAGTTATTTTAACAGTAGCGCTGGCAATATTGGCGTTATCTACATCAGTAACGGTTATACTGGAAGTAATGGCAGTAGCAGCCTGACCTTCTGTATAACTTAAAGCGGTGCCTTCTACACCACCTGACACCGGCGCATTATTGACCCTGGTTACTATTATATCCCTTACAATGAAATCACTATAATAGCTGTTAACTTCCGGGTTAGGGTAGCCTTTCGCATTATAAACCCACATCTTTAGAATTCGGGTAACTGTAGAGGGATTAAAGCTCGTATTTTGATAGGTAATAGAACGTAGCACTGCCAGGTAATCGGCCTTCGTAGCAACTCCAGAGAAAGTAATCCGACCGTAGGTAGCATCGACGGAGGCAGTAATACCACTCACAGGGGTAAAAGCTAAAACATCTTCGCTGCTCACATAGTTTGTAAGATAAATAACTGCGTCCTTAAAATTTTCATTTGTATAATCTGAAATGGTAAGGTTTGGAGCAATAGCCACAGCATTACTTCCTTCGGTATAGTTCAACGCAGAACTTTCTCCGCTGTTAAGGTTAGGTGGATCTATCGTATTAATCGTTAGCGTTTCTGGAACTGGAGTAGTTAGTGCATTGCTAGCTCTCAATTCGAAAACCTTTGAAAAGTGACTACTTGTATGGTCATTTTGGTAGGTTGCCGATTGTATAACAGCGTTATATTCGCTTTGGGTTGCTGCTCCGCTAAAAGTAAGCATGCCTGCAGCAGCATTCCATGTAACGGTAACATTAGCGCTGCTCACAGCGCTTAAAATATCTTCACTATTTACATAATTCGTTGAAATAACAATGGTAGCAGATGTTATCATGGCATCATCCCTATCAAGTATCCGCTCGTTCACAAAAACGTATTGAGCTCCAGCGCCAAGATAATATGGAGCCACGTAGCCATTATTGTACGAACCAAAAAGAGGGGGATCATCAACCGCAGTAATGGATATGTTCCGTGTAACGCTGTTACTGTTAGCGGTTCCATCATTTACTGTAAAGGTTACTGTTCGTGTGCCTGCAGTAATATTGTCATAGCTCAAATTCTGATAAAGCACATTCCTTAAAGCAGTGCGATAACTTGCCAAAGACGCAGTTCCAGAAAAAGTTACCTTCCCTGTAGCATAATCCGCAAACACGGTGATGCCGGAGGGGAGACCGGTTATTGAAATTCGGTCTTCGGAAGGCACAAAACCGGATGTAATCTGCACAGTAGCGCTAACCAGCGTTGTGTTATCCACATCTGACACGGTAATCGAAGAAGTAATTACGGGTGATAATTGATGCTCCACAAAATTTAAAGTTGTGCTTTCAATACCTCCTAATATGGGAGCAAGCAGTAAATTTGGCGTACTAAGCTTATTTGTCCTCCCTGAAATGGAAGATGTTTTTGGAGACAGCGTTATTTTTTCACTAGACAATTCTTTGTCAAGGTTTTTACCTTTATTGATATTACTTATAGCAACGCCGGCGATTAAACCGAACGGTGATAAACAGTACATTGTAAACATGGAAATACAAAAAACCTTACTTTCCATTAGAAAGAAGTTAAGAGCTTGTTTCTTATTATTTTTTATACTGCGTATCATAATGATTTGATTAGATGTAGTTTTGAATTCTAACACACGCCGAATAAGGAACCTGTTAATTGTACAGACTATTCTTGAAGCTATGATGACCATGTTTTGTACAAGCCCTTATTATATATGGGCGTAATTCATTAAACCTGTTTTGTTTACAAATGCCATTCTGTATAGCACATAATGTTGTTTTACAGAATACACGAATCAGCGGAAATACCAAGTATAAAATGCTCATATCCAAATAACTTTGGACATGTAAGATTCCATTATTATTCCAAATGTTACTGAATGCTATTTCAACGCGGTGACAAAGCTTTATGTGCGTTAATAATTGATTTCTGTAAGAAAAATTCCCATTATAAACAATGTAAATCTCAAAATGAGATGTAATAATTTAACATTGATCAGATAAATATTCATAAATGTATAAAGGCTGTGTCATACATTTTATGTGTGTATTTATTTACTTGTACTAACTAATCTAATCTGGCTGTAATAGATTTTTGGCCCTAAAACTAATGTCTATGGTAAGAATATTTTTTTGTCGTCTCTTTAAAACTCAGACCTGTTAAAAAACGATGGCTTTGTTAATTGAAGTGCAAATTGATATATTTCTATACTGTTCATGACTGAAAGATATTGCCCCAACCATATTTCCATAATAAATCATATAGAACCAGATTTTTTTAATATAAAAGAAAATAAGGCTGCAGGTGTAGTACGCTGTAGAATGGAGTTGATGCCTTTAATCTACTTTGTCAAGCTACCATTTTAGTTGATTTTTGATTTGTTCTTGGTATTTGGTATATGATCAATTAGTTTATTAATCACTTGGTCAATGGAATGGATGAGGTGGCCGTTGTTTGATACGTTATTTAAAGAACTATTTACTATAATAGTTAGGAGAAGCAACAAGCGGACTCGGACTAAGCCATAATAGTAGAGATATTTCGGTAAACTTAGAAAGAGAGAAGGGCTTAGATTGTTTCAGTAAGAGTAAATTGAAACAACCAATTAATGGGATGAAGCCAGAATAAATTACAAAGTCGTTACCTGTAACGAAGCGAATGGTGTGGGAGCTTATAAGCAGGTCAAACGAAATGGAGACACTGCAGGTGTTGATAAGGAAAACTTAGACTATCATTAAGATTGAAACTAACAAGCTAATACGCATTCGGTATTTAAAGCTTCGGGCTTAAACATTAGGCAAACGTGGTGCAATTGGGTAATTTTAGTAATGGCAGAAACCCAAGAAAAATTGACACTCCATTGGATTGATCTTATTTTTAATAAGCATCAAAAAAACATACAGCAACTTAGGCTCGACCCGATTGTTACCAGGAAATCAAGATTGCAAGCTTTAAGGTTATGGATACACGCTAACCGAACAGTTATTCATGCAGCCATGTATGCTGACTTTAAAAAACCTGCTGCTGAAGTTGATGGCACAGAGTTGTTTCATGTACTAAGCGAAATAAAACTAGCCTGCGATAACATTACCAACTGGACTGAGCCGACAAAGGTTGACGCACCAGTTACCATGTTAGGAACGCGTTCATTTATACAGTACGAGCCATATGGAGTTTGCCTTATCATTGCACCTTGGAACTATCCTTTCAGCTTATGTATTGGCCCACTCGTGTCAGCATTAGCGGCAGGTAATAGTGTCATTATCAAACCGTCGGAGCTTACTCCAAACGTATCTGCCATTATCAAGAAATTAGCAGAAGATGTTTTTCAGAATGAAATAGTTTCTGTTTGTGAAGGAGGCCCAGACGTTTCGCAATATTTAATTAAGCTTCCCTTTGATCATATTTTTTTTACGGGTAGCCCTTCCATTGGAAAAATTGTTATGAAAGCTGCAGCAGAAAATCTTACTGCTGTCACTTTAGAACTAGGTGGAAAATCCCCAGCCATTATTACTTCCTCAGCAATAATAAAAGATGCTGCACAACGCATAGCTGTAGGTAAGTTTATTAACAACGGCCAAACTTGTATAGCACCAGACTATATTTTAGTTGATGAAAATGTAGCTTCTGCTTTTACGCAGGAACTGATCCATCAAACCAAAAAAATGTTTACGGAAAATGATGAACCTTTTGAAGCATCAAATCATTATGCACGCATTGTAAGCGAGAAACATCTAATTCGACTAAATGACTTGTTGAATGATGCGATGACTAAAGGTGCTAAGCTCGATTTTAGCGGTGAAGTAAATCTTAACAAACGATTCTTTCATCCAACTATACTAAGTCAAGTTTCTTCTGATTCACTTGTGTTAGAAGAAGAAATATTTGGCCCTATACTTCCCATAATAACTTATAAAACAATTGCTGAGGCCATAGACTTCATTAACAATAAACCTAAACCCCTCGCACTTTATGTCTTTACAACCGAAAATAAAATTCAAAATAAAGTTTTAAACGAAACATCGTCTGGGGCAGTTTGCATAAATGATTGTGCGATACACTTCCTAAATCATAATTTACCTTTTGGCGGTGTCAGCAACAGCGGTATGGGCAAGTCTCACGGCTATGCGGGCTTTCTAACATTTTCGCACGCAAAGTCTGTCTTACGGCAACGAAACGGATTTACCTCAGTGCAAGCTTTTTATCCACCCTATACTTCTTTTAAACAAAAGCTGATGAACTGGTTTCTTAAATTGTTTTAAAAGCAGGCTCAAGGATGAAGAGACTGTAGTATTTAAACCATTGAATTAAAAAATTGTTAATTGATTAGACGAATGAATATAAGAATCATAATAGTAGCACTAATCAGCAGCTTAACCCTACTTAAAATTAATTCAGCAGCTCAGAATTTAGTTTTACAGGCTTATATACAAGATGGTATCAAAAGCAATCTACAGCTGCAGCAAGAGCAACTCAGTTACGATAGAAGCCTACAGAATCTTCAACTAGCAAAAGCGCTGTTCCTTCCATACCTTTCCGCAAACACATCTTACTCATGGGCACAAGGAGGGCGTAAGATAAGCATTCCGGTAGGCGACCTAATGAATCCAGCCTATCAAACTCTTAATACATTAACTGCCGATAGTCCTACACCAACCTCCTTTCCCCACATAGAAAATGCGAGCACGCAATTTTTACCTAATGATTTTCATGATACAAAACTTCGTGTCATTCAAACCGTCTTCAATCCTGAAATCTATTTTAGTTATAAAGCACAAAAGGAACTTATAACTGTGCAGCAAGCACAAAAGAACGTTTATGAAAATGAATTAAAATACAACATCACATCAGCTTACTATCAATACCTTGAAAGCGTTGAGGCCACCAAAATACTAACACAAACGCATACCCTATTAAAAGAATTACTTTCCATAAACCAGAAATTGGTTGCCAACGATAAAGCAACAAAAGATGTTGTTCTTAATACGGATTATGAATTAAATAAAATAGAGCAGCAGCTGGAAGAAGCAGAGAAGAATAGTGCTATTTATAAATCATATTTTAATTTTTTACTTAATCGTGAACTGGCAGCAGACATACAAAAAGATACGTCTGCAATCAATGCCATTACATCATCGTATACATTAAAGGAGCTCACAACAACAGCGCTTAGCCAACGTCAGGAAATCAAACAAGCAGAAGGGGGACTTCAAGCCAACGAGCTGTTAGTATCATTAAGTCGAGGTAACGCTATTTTACCAAAGATTAATTTGGTTGGTGATGCCGGCTATCAAGGAACGCAATACAAGTTTAGTGACGCGCAACGCTATTGGTTCTTTCAATTCAATTTGAGCTGGGACTTATTTAAAGGTGGCGAAAAGCAGGCAAAGGTGCAGCAGGCAAAAATCGACTATCAGATTACTGAAAACAAAATGCAACAATTGAAGAAGCAAATCGAACTCCAGGTTATTCAATCATATCACGAATTTAAAGCAGCACAACGTTCTTTCATTACTTCGCAAAGCGGCGTAAAGAGTACCGAGAAATCGTTTCAAATTATTCGTTCAAAATACAATGAAGGCCAGGCTATTATGCTGGAGTATTTGGATGCTGAAAACAAACTAACAACGGCTCGCATGACACTTGCTATTAATACGTATGAGTTGCTCCGCAGAGAAGCGGCGTTGCAAAAAACCATTGCTAATTTATAAGCGTAAACCAATTTTGAAGGCTTACATAATTTATTTAAGATGAAACGAATATTTGTTACCATGCTCTTGCCTATTATCATAAGCCGGTTTCTATTTAGCTGTGGAAAGCAAGAAGAAAAAACAGAAAAACAAGCAACTATTATAGTTGATGAGTCTGCTGTCGCAGTTCAGCTTACTCCTGTAAAACATGGAAATTATAATCTTCCAATTGTAAGCTCAGGGTTGATAAGCACTGAAACAGAATCGACGCTATCATTTAAAACAGGTGGCATCATATCAAGAGTACTCGTAGATGAAGGTGAGAGCGTTACCAAAGGTCAGCTACTTGCGTCACTCGATCTTACTGAAATCGGCGCACAAGTTTCACAAGCAAAAAATAATCTTGAAAAAACAAAGCGTGATCTTGAACGGGGACAACGTCTATTCAATGACTCCGCAGTTACGCTAGAACAAATACAAAATTTAGAAACTGCTTATGCGTTAGCCAACGAGAACTACACCATTTATTCATTTAACAAACAATTTGCTACTATCCGTGCCACAACTTCCGGAAAAGTAATAAGGAAGTTTGCAAATGAAGGCGAGCAGGTACATCCAGGGGCACCTGTATTTAAAATAAACTCAGCCGCCCAAAATAATTGGATTGTGAAAATCGGTTTATCTGATGTAGACTGGGTACGTGTTCAAAAAGGCAATCGCGCCAAAATTACTTTCGATGCATATCCTGATTTAATCTTTGATGGGGAAGTGAGTCTAGTCAACGAAGGTGCAGACCAAATAAATGGCTTATACCTCGTCGAAGTAAAAATAAAGCCGAACGGTAAAAAGCTAGCCTCGGGTCTTTTCGCCAAAGTTGAAATCATAACATCAACCAAACAATCACTTAACGGTATTCCGATTGAGGCATTAATAGAAGGCCATGGTAAGAACGCTTATGTATTTATTGCCAATGATGATCACAAGTCTGTGAAGAAAATACCCATCACTGTAGCTTATGTCACTGGTGATAGTGCTATTATTTCGAAGGGATTAGAAGATGTTAAAGAAGTCATTACATCAGGATCAGCGTTCTTAACAGAATTCTCCACCATTCACATCATAAAGAATTAATCGTTAGCTGTTATGAAGATTGCTGAATTCTCAGTTAAAAATTATCAATTCACACTGATTGTGTTTGTGCTATTATTGGTACTTGGAATGAATTCACTCTTCAACATGCCAAGAGGCGAGGATCCAGAAACAGTCGCGCCATCATACACCATAATATTTGTATACCCTGGCACAAGCCCCTCTGATATGGAGAAGCTTGTTATTGATCCCGCCGAAAAAAGAATAAATGAATTGGATGATATAAAACGTGTATCATCTACCATAAGTGATGGGTTAGCTGCTATTCGTGTTGACTACATACATGACTCTGATGAAGAAGAGAAGTATCAGGAGATGGTGCGAGAAATAAATGCGTTGCGCCTAGAATTACCACAAGATATTTATGACATCAATATTATTAAATTTTCTTCAACGGATGTAAGCATTCTTCAACTGGCACTTCTATCCGAAACAGCGTCTTATAAAGAATTGGAGACCGCGGTTGAAAAGCTAGAAGATGACCTTGAAAAAGTAAAATCTTTAAAGAAAATTGAAACGCATGGATACCCTGAACAACAGGTACGAGTGTCTCTGAACTTAGAGAAAATGGCACATCAACATATACCGGTAAGCTATGTGATTAACGCGCTCCAGAGTGAAAATGTAAATATTCCGGGCGGAAGCATTCAAATGAATACGCGAAGGTTCAATGTAAAGACCAGTGGTGAGTACACTAATATTAATGAGATCAAAAATACAATTGTGTATTCGGCTAACGGAAAGATTGTCTACCTCAAAGACATTGCTGAAGTGGAGAATAATTTTCAAGATGAAACCCATCTTGTTAGACTTAATGGATATCGGGGAGTACTATTAACTGCTGCGCAGAAGGATGGACAAAACATCTTTAAGGTATCAGATCAAATCAATCCGATCTTAGAAAAATTTGTGAAAGACCTTCCACCAAATATCAAGCTTGTTAAGAATTTTGATCAATCAGTAAGCGTGTCAAAACGATTAACACGTTTTTCGAAAGACTTTCTTATCGCTGTACTTCTGGTATCAATTACGTTGTTACCACTAGGCACGCGTGCCGCATTAGTTGTTATGATTTCAATACCGCTTTCAATCTTTACAGGTTTATTCCTGTTAGATTTTGCTGGATATTCTATTAATCAATTAAGTATAGTCGGACTGATTGTTGCGCTTGGTATTCTGGTGGATGACTCCATCGTTGTTATCGAAAATATAGAACGCTATTTACGTGCTGGCAAAAGCAAACGCGATGCATCAATAGAAGCAACCAAACAAATCGGTTTGGCTGTTGTGGGTTGTACCATTACACTGATCTTAGCATTTTTACCCTTGGTGTTTATGCCTGAGTCGGCTGGAGATTTTATAAGAAGCCTACCTATGGCTGTAATCTTTACGGTATCTGCATCTTTGTTTGTTTCCATCACCATCGTACCATTCTTATCTAGTCGCATATTAAAAACGCATCCTAATCCGGAAGGAAATATTTTTCTTCGCTTATTGAAAAAAGGAATTAGCGGTACCTATAGTAAAGTATTACATAGGGCACTTGCCCATCCCGTTATTACTTTGTTGGTAGCACTTTGTTTGTTTATTGGAAGCCTAATGTTATTCCCTGTTGTTGGCTTTAGTCTATTTCCAAAATCAGAAAAGCCTCAATTCTTAATTAATATTGAAACCCCGAACGGAACGAGTTTAAATGAAACAGATCGCGTCGCGCGGTATGTAGAAAGTGAACTAAGGAAAGAAGAAGACATAACCTATTTCACCGCGAATGTTGGCAAAGGAAATCCGCGAATTTATTATAATGTATTAGGCAAAAGTGAATCTACTAATAACGCACAGTTTTTCGTGCAGTTAAAAGATATGAAGCCTGAGTATAAGACGAAACTCATTGATAAGCTACGTATAAAATTTTCTTTTTATCCAAACGCTAAAATTGAGGTAAAAGATTTTGAGCAAGGCCCACCACTTGAAGCCCCTGTTGCTATCAGAATTTTCGGCGATAACCTAGATACACTTCGTAGTCTTTCATTGCAGGTTGAACAGATCCTCAATAAAATGCCGGGTACTATTTATGTAAACAATCCGCTGTCAAGTCAACAAACAGATCTTCATGTAAAAATCAATAAAGATAAAGCGGGGTTGCTAGGCATACCGATTAGTGATATAGACAAAATGGTAAGACTTGGTGTTGCAGGACTTAATGTTGCCCAATTCTCCCCAGGAGAAGGCGAAGATGAAATTAATATTAATGTAACGCTGCCGCGTGAGCGGTCGGCGATGTATGATGTTTTCGATCGCTTGTTTATAAACTCACTAACGGGCCAAGCTATACCCTTGAAACAAGTGGCTTCTGTTGAATTAGAAACTTCTCCTAACCTGATACGTCATTATGATAAAGCACGATATGCAACTGTTACGTCATTTGTAAAAAGTGGATTTTTATACGAAGATGTGAATAATCAAGTAATCAAAATACTTGATGTATTTCCTTTTCCAAAGGGGTATAACTATGTAGCTGCTGGCGAATTGGAAAATAAGCAGGAGTCATTTGGCGGTATGGGTACCATTGTTCTTATTACCCTTTTTGGATTCATTGCAGTGTTAGTACTTGAATTCGGAACCTTTAAGAGTACACTAATTGTGCTTTCCGTAATTCCCTTAGGTATAATCGGTGCAATTTCAATGTTGTTGATTACGGGTAATCCACTATCCTTTGTTGCTGTTATTGGCTTGATTGCCTTAGTTGGTATAGAGGTTAAAAATTCAATTTTACTTGTAGACTTTACAAATCAACTTCGTGAACGCGGTGTGCCGTTAGAAGAAGCCATTGAAAAAGCTGGCGAAATTCGTTTCGTTCCAATCGTACTTACTTCACTTACAGCTATAGGAGGCTTAGTACCCCTGGCTATAGAAGGCAATCCGCTTTATTCTCCACTGGCCCTGGTGCTTATTGGCGGATTAATTAGCTCAACACTATTATCGAGGTTAGTAACACCTGTGATGTATAAATTACTTCCACCAAGGGTAGAAGTTGTAGGAGAGCGGCCTGGTGATATCCCGCTTCATTAAAGCTTGATTAATGTTTATGCATGTATTCATATCCAATGGCAGCGATGAACTTTATTTTAACATAACCTTCTTGCGTGTACCTTCGCGCGACTTAACTATGCTATGATAGACGACGCTTCCGCAAACCTTGAAAAACTTTCTGTTCACCATATAGGTAATAAAATAAATGGTGAAGATTTAAAAATATCTAAATCAATGCTTCAAACTGCGGATAATGAGCTGAATGAATTGCTGATCAAATATTTCCTCTCCCCTTTCAACTCGGCAGAATATTATAATTTCACTTTTACGAATGGCGATTTTAATTTAAACCCACTCTATCACTTTGCTTCAGATATTTTTAAGAATGCGAAAAGCTTTCACGCTAACAGCATTCATATTGCAAAGCACCTCTTTGAAGTTTCAAACCACTCACAAATAAAGTCAGGCGATTTGTTTGTGGCCTACTTTTCTGATCTAACATTAAATAATAAGCTTGTCAATGCCATTGGCATATTTAAATCTGAAAACAGACAAGCTTTTTTAAAACTCGATAGAGCAAATAATGATTTTGAATTAAATCATGATGAGGGAATTAATATTGATAAACTCGATAAAGGCTGCCTAATTTTTGAAACAGAAGAGGAGAAGGGCTTTAAAGTTTGCATCGTTGACAAGGCAAATAAATCTGTTGAGGCGCAATTCTGGAAGGAGAGTTTCCTTATGCTTCAAACTTGTAACGACGATTATCATCAAACAAAAGATTTTCTTGACATTACAAAAAGCTATGTAACCAAACAACTTGCCGAAGAATTTGAAGTAAACAAAACTGACCAGATAGACATGTTAAACCGGTCTATGGAATACTTTAAGTCACGCGACAATTTTAATAAAAAAGAATTTGAAAAAGAGGTATTTCAAGATCCAGGTATTATAAAGTCCTTCAGAGAATTCGACGACAACTACCGCATTGAAAACTCAATTGATCTCGAAGAGAGTTTTGAAATTTCAGTACAAGCTGTAAAAAAACAATCAATAATTTTTAAAAACATCCTTAAACTTGATAAGAACTTTCACATCTATATACACGGCGATAAAGATCTGATTGAACCAGGGGTAGAAAAAGATGGGAGGAAATATTACAAAATCTACTTTGAAAAAGAGAGCTAAGAGTTGGTGAACTATCTACGTGTTATGAATAAATACGCTAACGGTTCATTTTTTATAACTTCTGCTTTAATTCCGCTTTAAAATGTTGGCTCAATTGAAAAGGATGAAGTATATTGAAAAAAACAACGTCCTATGAGTACTGAAAATGCACAGTCGCAGCAGGATCTTAAAACCCTAAGGGTGATAATGGCCGAGGATGATAAACTGAATCAGGCCCTAGGCAAAGCACTTTTAAAAAAGATGGGCTGTTTCTATGAAATAGTTGATAATGGACGTATCCTCCTTGAAAAAATAAAAAACACCGCTTTCGACATTATTTTAATGGATGTCGAGATGCCTGAAGTGAACGGTTATGAAGCAACGAAAGTTATAAGAAATGAATTAGCTGCTCCATTATCACAAATTCCCATTATCGCCGTTACGGCCCATATAAATGAGTTAGAAATAAAAAAGTGCCTTGACACTGGAATGAATGGATTCATTTATAAACCAATCAAGTTTGAAGAATTGATCTCTAAAATCAGATCCGTTTTGTCGGGTGATGTGGATGAAATTGTTGTTCCTAAAAAACCTTCAGAAGATGAAAACGAATTTAATCTAAAAAGCCTTTACATTGCCTGTGGTAATAATCAAGTTACTGTTAAGAATATCATAAAAATATTTATTACCCAGAATTCAGGAAACATCAAGCAGTTGAAAGAGTTTATTCGTTTAGAAGATTGGCCCAATCTTAAAAACCTCTGCCATAAAATGAAAGCGGTATATTCGCTTATTGGCCTTCCAAAGGTTAAAATGTACTTGGAGGAAATGGAGGAGTCCTGCGCCAAAAATGATATTAATATTAGTAAGTTTGAGTCACACATAATGACTATTGAATTATTGCATACGGATGTCTTGCCGAAGCTTGAAGAAATATTAAAAAATTAAATAATAAAGAATTACATATAGTAGATCCTGGACGAAATGGAGAAGAATTATATCAACAAGATTTTTTTTATCGATGATGATGAAATGTATAGCACGATCATCAAAGATTCTATAGAGCAAAATGACCTTTACGATGTACAGATATTTAAAAGTGGCGAAGAGTTTTTAGGCCATATCCATCTTAATCCTGACATGGTCATCATAGATTACAATCTACCTGGAATGACAGGTATAGAAATCTTGAAAAAGATAAAGGTTTATGACCCTGACATCGCTACCATAATTTTATCTGGCCAGGATAAAGTAGAGGTAGTTGTTGAGGCTTACAATTGTGGCGCTGACAATTACATTATAAAAGGTGATCGTGTTATTGTTGAACTTAACCAGGCACTTAAAAATTTAAGCATTAATTCAAATCTTCGTAAAGAGGTTCAAGAACTTAGAGAAAAGATCATTGACAGAAATAAGTATGATAAAATTATAGGAGAAAGCAAACCTATTTTGAATGTGATCAAACTTATTCAGAAAGTAGAGAACTCTAAACTTATAACATTAATAACCGGAGAAAGCGGAACAGGTAAGGAAGTCGTAGCCAATGCGATCCACTATAATTCACCTAGAAAAAGAAAGTCATTTATCCCGGTGAACATGGCCGCAATACCTGTTGACCTCATTGAGAGCGAGTTGTTTGGCCATGAAAAAGGCGCATTTACTGGTGCTGAGCAACGCAGAATTGGAAAGTTTGAAGAGGCAAATGAAGGGACGATCTTTCTTGATGAAATAGGTGAAATGCCATTAGATCTTCAAGCAAAATTATTACGCGTATTGCAAGATAATAAGATTAGTCGAGTAGGTAGCAACAAACAGATTGAACTTGATATTAGAGTAATTGCTGCAACTAATAAAAACCTTAAAGAGCGTGCTAAAGAAGGGAAATTCAGGGAGGATTTAATGTACCGACTCCAGGGCTTCCTTATTCATCTTGCACCGCTAAGAGACCGTGGCAATGACATTATAATGTTGGCCAAATTCTTCATTGATGAATTCAGTATGGCTAACAAGATGAAGCCAAAAACACTTTCAAGCAGTGCCATGGAAAGTTTACTAAAGTATGATTGGCCCGGAAATGTGAGAGAATTAAAATCGGTTATAGAACGTGGTATTCTAATAAGTGATGAGGAAAAAATAGAGGTTGGAGATCTTGTATTTACTGCAGACTAAGTTAAATTATTCCTTAAAAACAAATAGGCTGCAAATTGCAGCCTATTTTGTTTGTTATCTGTAAAAAATGTAAAACCTAGTTCAGCATTTAATTCTGCTTTACAAATCTTTCAACTTTCACTGTAGTGGCTGTTTTATAGTGAATGTAGTAAACTCCAGCCTGTAAATTATTACTTAAATTAAGCTTAAAGTTGCTATCACCATTGTGTACCACCTTAGCTATTATAGGATTACCACGCATATCCCTTATTTCAACTGAACCTTCTTCAGGATTTGAGATTGAAACGTTAAGTACATTTCCAACCAAAGGATTAGGATAAATTGAAAACCCAACAGGTGATGCTTCTACTTCGACTTCAACGGTAGAGAAACTTTCAGTTTTGCCATCAAAATCAGTTTGTGTAAGCATATAATAAGATTTGCCTTCAAGCGGGCTAACGTCTTCAAACTCATAAGAAGAAAGTTTTCCTGTTGTTCCAGCACCTGGTATAGTGGCAACACTTGTATAATTTTCGCCATCTGTTGTACGTGATACGGTGAAGAAATCATTATTCTCTTCACTGGCAGTTTGCCAAGAGATTTTAACAACTCCGTTGTAATTTTTTGCTTTAAAGCTTACAAGCTTTACCGGTAAGGAACCCATTGAACATGTTCCAACCCCTGTCCATGAGCCACAACCTGAGCCGGTTACGACAGCACCTGTACCAAAAAAAGATGGATTCGCACCGAAAGTAATTGCACCTGCAACGTTAAGTGTTCCATTTACCTTTAAAATTGCATTTTGAGCAAAAGATGCATCTCCGAAAACCTTCATATTTCCACCGCCATTTATGGTAACATTAGCGCCGTTTTTAGTGATTAGGTCTCCGGTGATTACCAAAGAACCAGAATTGTTTAGTGTAAAATTATTATCAACTATCAAGTCTCCAGTAATATATAATACCGCAGACGTTTGTATGGTTATAATAGCGTTGTTTTTGGCTGTTAGCGTACCCGAATTAACTGTATGATTAGTTCTAATAGTAATGTCGTCGCCATTAATATCTGTGGTTGGAGGGGTGGTGCCACCTGTCCAAGTGCTATTTGTAGTCCAGTTTCCTGTTCTAGTAGATGTATAAGTAGAACCTGCAGCATAGACCTGCTCGTAATATCCTAGATTAAAGTAAAGGAACGCAAGCCCAGTGATAAAACTTGCAATACCCAATGTCCAAGCCGCATATACGAATGTGGTTTTCATTCTCGTTTTAGGGGCAACTTTCGGTGATAGTTTCATTCTTGGTTTCATGTTATTTTTACAGATTTTATAGGTAGTTACAATATTCAAACCATGCCTTTACATAGCTATTCCAATCAATTTCGACACATGTTGAAACTCCCATTCCCAATGTTAGAAATATATTTCTTTACTTGGGAATTCAGCAAATCAAAACATTACATTGAAGGAATGTATGTTAGGAATTAATTTTAAACAATTTGGGTATATAATCTTTATGAAAGATAATTGAATTATTGTCCAAATGCGCAGGAGAGCAAGAAAATCCAAATCACGTTTTGTAACTTACCATGTAACTATTTTATTTAAAAATTTATGAAAAAAGCATTTAAATGGACCTTGATTGTTTTAGGAGGATTAATCGTAGTCATTATCGTTGCCGCTGTAGTTCTTCCTGTTTTATTCAAAGACGATATTAAGGCAGCTATAGATAAAGAAATTGCAAAATCAGTAAATGCCGATGTGCAATTTGCAAATTTTGGCCTTTCACTATTTAGACATTTTCCTAACGTAACTGCTGAGATGTCAAACCTCGGAGTTATCAATAGGAAGCCATTTGCAGGACAAGTATTGTTTGCCACTGAAAGATTTGAAGTAGAAGTTAACTTGATCGATTTACTCTTTGGCGATGAAATGCGTCTTAAGGGAATTTCACTTGTTCGTCCTGTTATTAATATTAGTGTACTTAAAGATGGTAGAGCCAATTATGATATAGCTATTCCCTCAACAGATACTGTAAAAACAGTAGAAGAACCATCTGAGTTTTCTTTTGGTATAGATCATTGGGAGTTAACTAATGGCGATATAATCTACAACGACCAGTCTATGCCATTCATCATGTCTATAAAAGGACTTAATCACGCCGGTAGCGGTGACTTTACGCAAGCTGTATTTGATCTTAAAACCCTAACTAAAGTCGATACATTAAATATCTCATTTGACGGAACGGAATACATGTCTAACAAACGCGCTGAGTTAGATATAACGATCTCCATTAGCGAAGACGTATCTAAATATACTTTCAAAGAGAACTCCGCCAAGATCAACGATTTTGCTATGAGTTTTGATGGATGGGTTAAGATGAATCCATCTGATTTAGGTATGGACATTTCATTTAAAAGTCCCGATAATTCTTTTAAAAGTTTACTCTCTCTGGTTCCTGGCATTTATTCTGAAAGTTTCAAAAATATTGAGACCAAAGGCGATCTAGCTTTCAACGGCTTTGTAAAAGGAACATTTAGTGATAAACAAATGCCAGCCTTTAATGTTGGGCTACAAGTAAAGAATGCCATGTTTAAATATCCTGATCTTCCTACCGCAATCAGTAACATCAACGTAGATCTATTGCTGGATAATAAAGATGGCGTGATCGAAAATACCATTGTTGATCTGAAAAAACTTCATCTTGACTTTGGATCCAACCCTGTAGATGCACGTGCATTAATTACCAAAATTTATCCAACCCATGTTGATGCTGATCTTAACGCAAAATTAAACCTTGCTGAATTGGGTCAAATGTTCCCGATGGAAGGGCTGGAGATGAAAGGTAATTATGCTATTAAACTTAATGCGAAGGGAGTTTATGATAGTCTTAAAAAAGAAATACCAGCTATACATGCTACTATGTCACTGACTAATGGCTATGCTAAATCAAAAGATTTTCCGTTGCCGCTACAGGATATAAATTTTAACTCGAGCATTAAAAATACATCAGGTAAAATGGCACAGACTTTTATTGCCGTGAACAACTTCTCACTGTTGTTGGATAACGAAAAAATCAATGCTGACTTACTGCTTGAAAATCTTGATGATTACACGTGGGACTTAAAAGTTAACGGTGGAGCTGACTTAGGTAAAATGACAAAGATATTCCCTATTGAAGGCATGACGCTAGCAGGAAAAGTGAAAGCGGATATTAAAACCAAAGGAAAATATTCTGATCTAAAGGCCGAAAAATATGAACGCCTGCCAACCAGCGGCACTGCTTCATTAAGGGATTTCAAGTACGTTACTAAAGATCTTCCAGCAGTTGGACTAAGTCAGGCCTCGATGGTTTTTGATCCAAAGAAAATTGAATTACAAAAGTTGAATGGTACCATTGGTAAAAGTGACTTTAGTGTAAATGGATCTGTATTAAATTATTTGGGTTTTGCACTTGGAAAGAATGAAACTATAAAAGGTGTAGTGAACTTTTCTTCTAACCTTTTTGACCTGAATGAATTCATGACCGATACCGAAGAGTCTACAACCAATACAGATACAACATCAGGTGTTATACCAATACCTAAAAACATTGACTTCCTGTTAAGATCTTCTATTAAAACTGTTAAGATGTCGAACCTTGTACTAACGAATGCAGGTGGAGACATTCTGGTTAAGAATGGTATCGCCAATTTGAGTGGATTAAAATTCAATACATTGGGAGGCGGTGTTGTTGTGAATGGAACGTACAATACGGCTAGTCTTGCCCATCCTAAATATGATCTGGCTTTAAAGATTAAAAACATGTCGATGAAAGAAGTTTCTAATACATCTTCATTGGTAAAAACATATGCCCCAATTGCTGGATTAATGACAGGAAACTTTTCTTCCGACTTTAAACTCAATGGCGAGTTGGGTCAAGATATGATGCCTAAACTTGCTTTAGTAAATGCTTCGGGCTTAGTGAAAATCGCTCAGGCATCATTAAAAGAATCAAAAATTTTATCTGGTATAACATCGCTAACCAAGTTAGACGACACCAACCAAGTTACTTTAAGGGATGTGATAATGTCGGTTACAATAAAAGATGGCAAACTAAGTGTTAAACCTTTTGACGTTAAATTGGGCAGCTATAAAACAACCATTGCTGGCAGCACTGCCCTTGATGGAGATTTAGATTACTCCTTAAAAATGGATGTCCCTGCTGGAAAGTTAGGATCGCAGTTTAATGGTCTCATTTCTAAATATAATGGAACGAAATCTGATCCTAATTCTAACATTCCATTGACAATTGGCCTCGGCGGTAAGTATGATAATCCTAAGCCAAAACTAATTGCAGACGATCAGAAAAAACAAGTTGAACAAGCTGTTACAAATGCTGCTAAAGAAGAAGGAACAAAAGCGCTTCAAAAAGCAGTAAAGGGTACAGAAGCAGAAAAAATCTTAGATGGTATTCTTGGTAAGAAAAAAGAACCTGCAAAGACAGATACTTCAAAAACAACTTCAACTACTCCGACTACTACGAAAGAGGTTCAAAAGAAAGCCGAAGATGAAGCCAAGAAAAAGATTAATAACTTATTAAGAAGAAAATAGCATCAATAAAAAAGGAGCTCTTTATCGGCTCCCTTTTTATTTTATTAACTAACTAGAATACATAGCGCATACCTATGCCCCCTTGAAAGCGTTGCCACCCTGGGTCATGCATAAAATCAGTATAGAATTCCATTTCAATGAAAGCAGAGATTGGAATTTGAAAGTATGAATATTCAATTCCAGCGATTGTGGTTTGCCCCATCGTGAAGCGATCTCTATCAAACCTACCGAACTCATTTTCTGAAAGACCTCTTGAGTAAAGATAGCTGTATTGTACGCTTGAGTTTTTTGCCTGAACACCCAATCCGACATAAATTTGCAAGCCCTGCAAAACCGGTTTGATATTGAACGCATATAAAAATTTAACTTCTCCTATCCAATCAGACTTTACTTTACTTGTGAGATAATTTAGTGTAGCGCCACCAGATAACGTATCTGGCATTACATAATCAGCAAACTTTTCATGATTGTATCTGCTGTATAAACCGCTTGAGGCCTTTCCTAGATCTGCAGCTAGACCAAAGTGTTTACTGATATACAATTTGTAAGTTAGCGCGAAAGGATCACCAAGTTTAAAGCCAAATCCCTGATATGGATATGTATTAGAGGCGAAAACGGGACATGAAATTTTGGCTTTACTACCTTTTGCCTTTGACCCTTTTCTACTTTTTGATGAAACGGTTTTGTCTTCACGATGGGACTCATGATGCGTCTTTTGTGAATAGGCCATGCCAGGAAGAAGCACAGACAGTGTAGAGAATATTAGGATTCTTTGCCAATTCATCTAAACAAATATAATCGTTTACATTGTAGATAAACAACTGGTCCTTTCTAGACCTAACTTGCAATTTCCTTATATTGAATTTTGTAAAGTTGAGCGTAATAACCTTGCTTCAGTAATAATTGATCATGATTTCCGATTTCCTTAATCTCCCCATGATCAAGCACAATAATTTTATCTGCCCTTTGTATTGTTGATAGCCTGTGCGCAATAACTATGGCCGTCCTTCCCCGCATCATTTTATCTATGGCTTGCCTAATCATCTCTTCAGTCTCACTGTCGACCGAAGAAGTTGCTTCATCTAAAACGAGAATTTTAGGATCATAGACCATCGCCCTAATAAAAGAAATGAGTTGCCGTTGACCCACCGATAAAGTTGCACCTCGTTCCATTACATTATAATGCAATTTCCCTGGTAGTCTTTCAATGAACTTGCGTGCACCAACCAACTCTGCCGCATGCCAAACCATCTCTTCAGTTACATCAGCATTACCTAATGTTATGTTATTTAAAATAGTATCTGAGAAAAGAAAAACATCTTGTAAAACAACGCCAATATTCTTCCGCAAATGCCCTAGTTCGTATTGGTTAAGCGCTACGCCATCAATCTTTATAGAGCCTTTGTTGATCTCATAAAACCTGTTTAGCAAATTAATAATAGATGATTTGCCGGCACCTGTTGCGCCTACCATCGCTATGGTTTCTCCAGCCTTAATGCTGATATCAATATCTTTCAAGACGTAATCGACATCGTTATAAGCAAACCAAACATGTTCAAATCTCACTTCACCTTTTACGTATTCAGGTGTGTAAGTACCATTTTGCTGCACATGTTCTGTATCATCTAACAAACTGGTAATGCGCGAGGAACTTACAATCCCCATCTGCAACGTGTTATACCGATCAGCAATCATTCGGATAGGCCGAAAAAACATTTGAATATACATGATAAAAGCTATCAGTTTACCAATGGTTATACCGGTATCTTGAAAATTAATAACCCCCCTTGCGCCATACCAAACCAATAGGCCAATTCCAGCGGCAGCGATAATCTCTGCTACAGGATAGTAAATAGAATAGTAAAGTACAGAACGCAGGTTAGCTTGTTTATGCTCTTCATTTATTTCTTTGAATTTTGCATACTCACGTTGCTCACTTCCAAAAATCTGAACGATGTTCATGCCTGTAATGTGCTCTTGAACAAAAGTGTTAAGATTAGACACCGCATTTCGAACATCATTAAAAGCAACTTTAATTTTTTCTTTAAAGACATACGTACTCAACAGCAATAAGGGAATCGTTGATAAGCTTAGTAATGAAAGCCGCCAGTCAGTAGCAAACATAATAGCAAGAATAAAAACCAACTGAAGAAGATCGCTAACCATGGCAGCAAGACCTTCACTGAAAACATCTGCCAACGTCTCGACATCAGAAATTGTGCGAGTAACTAATCTACCAATGGGAGTTTTGTCAAAGAATTTTAACCGAAGACTAACTAAGTGCGTGTAAAGTTTTGATCGGATATCACGAATTATTTGCTGGCCCATCCAGCCCGAGATATAAGTATGGATATATTGAACAACAGACTGAACAATTAATAACGCCACCAATCCTAGCATCATCATAGCCATGGCGTTATAGTTTCCTGTGGCGACGTGTTGATCCAACGTCCATTGAATCATGAGGGGCCTTAGTGGTGAGAGCACACCTATTGCAAAAGTCAGAAATACAAGAAAATAGAATCTGCCTTTATAAGGCCCTACAAATTTCATCAGACGTCTGAGAACTTTGAAGTCAATTATATTGCCACTACTTACTTTTTCTTTCTCCACGGTAATTGTTTAATCATGACACCTTAACTAATTATTTATAAAAATGTTTGCGGGATATTTCACGTTTATTAAATACAACCCTTGTGGTGGAACATTAGCGCCAGCCTTTTTTCGGTCTCTACTGTGAACTACCGTTTGGAACTCGGCCAATGTTAACTTACCGGTGCCTACGTCTAGTAATGTTCCTACCACTGCCCTAACCATGCCGCGTAAGAAGCGATTAGCCGTAATTGTAAATAAAAGCATATGGCCGTTCTCTTTCCATTCTGCTTTTTTTATAGTGCAAAGGAAATGATTTACATCTGTATGAACTTTACTAAAACATTCAAAATCTTGCTCGCCCATTAATAACGCAGCGGCCTTATTCATGGTTGAGATATCTATCTCTTTAAAATAATGCCATGCAAGCCCTTCCAAGAACGGGTTTTTTAATCGCGTAATGTGATATCGATACGTCCGTTCTGTAGCATCATACCTTGCACTTGCGTCAGATTTTACGCTGTGAATTGAGGGTATAGCTATGTCTTTGGGTAGAAAAGAATTGAGTCTTTGTATTAATTGGGCTGTATCAAAACTGCTTTCGATATCCGCATGAAAATACTGTTGTTCGCAATGTACGCCAGCATCTGTGCGACCACTTCCAACAATCTTAATTTCGGCACGAAGCAACTTTGAAAGGGCATGTTCTATAATAGTTTGAACACCAGTGGCGTTTTGCTGGCTTTGCCAACCGTTATAATTTTTGCCATGGTAAGCTACTTCAAATAGATATCTCATTCTTTAAGCCAGATAATTGACAAAACTAGGAAGAAATTAATTGAAGAGTCTACCTTATTCTATTACTGCTCACATCCACTGTAAAGATCCCTTAAGTTTTTACAACTCCTTATCAAAATCATTACTTTTGCCAGAATTTAAGATTAAGGAATTAAACTAGTAAGACCATGTGGCAAAGAATGCAAACGATATTTCTGGTTATTGCAGTAGTGGCAATGCTCGCTTCAATTTTCATTCCGCTCTGGGTCTACCACCCTGGAAGTGATGCCTCGCATGAACTTTACGCACTGCATTACACCGTTAAAGAACACGGAGTCGCCAATACTATATACTTTCCCTATTCTATAACGGCAATCATGGCAATAGCATCTGCAACCCTTGCTTTAATCTCGATAGGAAAATACAAGAATCGATTACTACAACGAAAGCTAGGTGCGCTTAATTCTTTGTTTATTGCAGCTACGGTTGGGTGTGCTTATTATTTTGTTAATCAGTTAATAAAATCGCATGTCGAGCCCGGGCAATTGAGTATCGGATTTTACATTCCTCTCTTGGCAATTCTATCGAACCTTCTAGCAAATCGCTTTATTATGAAAGACGAAAAGTTGGTAAGAGATTCGGATCGACTAAGGTAAATCTTATAATTCCGCTAGATATGAGCGTAGTTGTGACATCCTGTCATAAATGATTGATTGGAATAAATTTTGAGTTCTTGCTCCCAGAACTTTATAACTAAATTCTAACCATTATGTCAGCTACACAGGAAAAAGGAACTATATCAATCCATACGGAGAACATATTTCCGATTATTAAAAAATTCCTCTATTCAGATCATGAAATCTTTCTTCGCGAATTAGTTTCTAATGCAGTTGATGCTACTCAAAAGCTAAAAAAGCTTGCTTCTATGGGCGAGTTTCAAGGCGAGTTAGGCGAATTAAAAATTGAAGTAAGCTTTGATAAAGAAAAAAAGACCATCACGGTGAGTGATAAAGGTCTAGGCATGACTAGCGAGGAGGTAAAAAAATATATTAATCAAATTGCATTTTCAGGCGCAGCAGAGTTTGTTGAAAAGTTCAAAGACAAAGGCGACGCCAAAGATATAATTGGAAAATTCGGACTTGGCTTCTATTCTTCTTTTATGGTGGCTGATAACGTTGAGATCATTTCTAGATCTTATAAGGCCGATGAAAATGAAGCCGCACGTTGGGAATGCGATGGCTCAACAGAATTTTCATTATCTACAACAACAAAAGCCGATCGTGGAACAGATGTAATACTCCATGTAAACGAAGACTCAATAGAATTCTTGGACGAGTGGAAGCTAAAAGGCATACTTGAAAAGTATTGTAAATTTCTTCCGGTAGAAATAAAATTTGGTACAGAGGATAAAAATGAACCAGATGGCGAAGACAAAGATGGCAAGCCACAGTTCAAATCAGTAAAAGTTGAGCGGATAATTAACAATCCTGCCCCGCTTTGGACTAAGTCTCCACTTGATTTAAAAGATGAAGATTACCTTTCATTCTATAAAGAACTGTATCCGTTTTCTGAAGAGCCTCTCTTCTGGATACATCTCAATGTAGACTATCCATTTAACCTTACGGGAATTTTATACTTCCCTAAAGTGAAAAACGATTTCGAATTACAGAAAAATAAAATTCAACTTTATTCTCGCCAGGTGTTTATCACAGATGAGGTGAAGGATGTTGTGCCTGACTTTCTAATGTTGTTACATGGTGTTTTAGATTCACCCGATATTCCTTTAAACGTATCGCGTAGTTATTTACAAAGTGATGCTAACGTGAAGAAAATAAATCAGCACATCTCTAAAAAAGTGGCTGATAAGCTTGCAGAATTATTCAAAAAAGACCGGAAAGAGTTTGAAAAGAAGTGGGATGACATCGGCATATTTGTAAAGTATGGAATGATAAGTGATGAAAAATTCTATGATAAAGCAAAAGATTTTGTATTGCTAAAAAATATAGAAAATGGATACTTCACACTTCCAGAGTATAAAGAGAAGGCGAAAGTAAATCAAGAAGACAAAGATCAACAGCTTGTTTACCTATATACTACGGACCCTGCCAAACAGGACAGCTTTATTCAAGCTGCAAAAAACAAATCGTACGATGTGCTCTTGTTAAACGGTGTGCTTGATAGTCACTTCATCAATACGCTGGAACAAAAACTTGAGAAGACGCAATTAAAACGTGTTGATAGTGATACGGCAGACAAATTGATTGATAAAGATCATAAAGTTGAAAGCATCTTAAATGATGAAGAGCAAACTCTTGTGAAGGACATCTTTAATAAAGCAATCAGCAATAAGACAATGACGGTTGCTGTGGAGCCATTGGCGCCGGATGATCTACCTGTGATTATTACCATGAGCGAATTTATGCGCAGAATGAAAGACATGGCTAAAAACGGTGGAGGTGGATACTCTTTCATGGGTACCATGCCTGATAATTACAACGTAGCGATAAACGGAAATCATACGATTGTACAAAAGATTTTAAAGGCAGATAATGAAGATCAAAAGGTGAAACTTGCAAAACAAGCTTATGACCTGGCTCTTCTTTCACAAAATATGCTTACTGGATCTGACTTAACCAGTTTTATAAAACGTAGCGTTGAGTTGGTTTCCTAACCAATCGGTGATGGTCAAAATAAAAAGGATGATTGTACGATCATCCTTTTTTTTTACTGCAACCAGCTCATATTAAGCTGATTTAATTAAGGTTACTACTTACTCTTTGTGGCTAGCACCATTTTTATTTTTCTTGTCGCTCCAATTTGCATTACATCAACAAGATCTTGCACGGTGAGGGTATAAGGTAATCTTATTACGACCGTTGGCTCGGTCAATCCTTCGCAAGCCTTGATAAGTTCCTCCTCTAGTTGTTCTATCGGTATTTGGCGTTTATTAATATAATACCGCTTGTCCTCTGTTACGGTAAGGCTAATGGGTTGTTTATTTAATGACTGATCTGCCTTTGATTTCGGTAATAAAACTTTGATCACATTTGGGTTTGTTACGGTAGAAATGATCAAAAAGAAAAGCAGCAAAAAGAACATGATATCATTCAAAGATGATGTCGCTACTTCTGCATGGAATTGGGTTCGGTTTTTAAGCTTCATTTTGCAGGACTTAAAATGGAACGCATAAATTCAAATACATCTTTTTGCATCCTTAAGGTATAGTGAGTTATTTTTTGATTTAGCAAATGATATGCGGCATAAGCTAGTACACCAACCACTAACCCGGATCCACTGGTAATCATTTTCTCATATAAACCACCTGCAATTATACCTATGCTTATATTATCTGAGAGGGAGATGTTATAGAATATGCGGATGATCCCAGAGATCGTTCCGATAAAGCCAAGCATGGGAGCAATACCTGCAATCACCCCCAGATACCCCATGTTCTTTTCCATTTCAGCAATTTCAATATTGGCTGCTGATTCCATAATAGATTCGATGTCTTTTACTGGTTTACCTATATAATCCAGTCCGCTTAAAATAATATTGCCTGTGGCCGAGCCTTCCTTTTCAGCATATAACGAGGCGGTTTTTACATCTCCCGCTAAAAGTGACTTTTTAATTTGCCCCATCATAGCATCTGCCTTTTTAGTAACAACGCGTATGTAGAGATAGCGCTCAATAAATAAATACAAGGCAACGCACCAAAGAAGCAGGATAGGAATCATGACAAAGCCACCCTTCATCATAAGTTGGAAAAGGGTGAGTTCGGTTGGTGCCGGCTCTGTGGCTGTAGCTAACTGAGTTGTGGTTTCGGTAATCTGTAACAGGATATGTGTTAAACTCATAGTCTTGAATTGTCTATTCGATGTGTAAGTACGGATTAAATTTAAAGGTTACTAAATTTTATCAAATGCCAACACCAATAACTATTTTTTTGGCTTAAAAGTCTGTAACTGTCGATAAGTTTATATGTGTATGCTATAGTTAACTTCTAGAAAGCATACTTTGATTTTTTTTGTGCCATTGTATTATTAACATCGAATCTTACGGGCAGCCCAAATCTTTTTTGTACCGGCTTGCCACTTTGTCGACCAGGTATCCATAGTGGCATTGACTTAATTACGCGCTCTGCTTCTCTATCACAGTCAGGTGAAAGACTTTTCTCTGTTCTAACATCTTCAACTTGCCCTTCTTTATTAATTAGAAAACTAACCACAACAACACCTTGCAGGCGCATGCGTAGTGCAGATGCAGGAAAGCGAATATTTTTTGAGACGAACGCCTTCAAGGCACTTTCTCCTCCGGGAAATTCTGGATCCAGCTCATCCAAATGTCCCGTATAATCGCCGCCTTCTCCTATATTTTCTCCCATCATACTTTCACCAGTACTTTGAACCGTTTCAGATCCGGTATTATTTTTCTTTATTTCCGCCGTTGTAGGTGTACTATCGGAAGGTTCTTTGGTAATAATGGGTGCCATATATTTTACCTTTGCCTTAACACGTGGTGGTGTACCCAGATTTAATGGTCTTGTTTTTTCAATTGGTGGTGGCGGACCCAAATCACGATAGACTACGCCTTTAAATTCTCCTTCTATTATTTCATTACTATTGAACAACGATAGGATAAAAGGAAAGACAATTGCAAGTATGATAAGAATAACGGTTACAGAGAAAGCCGTTGTAATGAACCTTGTATAACTTTTGCGAATTAAGTAAGCGCCATATTCCTTATTGCGATTTTCAAATACCTGCTCGTTGCCCCATACCTGGGGATTAGAATCTTCAACTTTTATATTGTTAGACATCAACAGCGTAAAACGAAATTAAAGGTTAAGATACTACAATTAATATTTCAAGACTGAGGTTCCACTTTTTGAAATTGTTCTTACTATGCCTACAACGCAAATTATTGCCTTGAGTATATGGCATTGTGCTCTCTTACGATGTTTAGATTGTTATTAGTTGCAGATAGTTTTACTGCTAGTCTTAAAAAAACAAAACCTGATGAATACTCATCAGGTTTGTACCCGGAGCGGGAGTTGAACCCGCACAGCCATTACTGACCACAGGATTTTAAGTCCTGCGTGTCTACCAATTCCACCATCCGGGCGGACCCGTTAATCATATCTGTTTCCAAATATTGACTAACAAAAGGCTTTAAAAGAAGAAAGTGTGAGTATACTCACACTTTCTGTTTTCGATTAACCATAACGTAAAACGTTCTGATCAAAAGAGCGGGAAACGAGACTCGAACTCGCGACCCCGACCTTGGCAAGGTCGTGCTCTACCAACTGAGCTACTCCCGCCTGTTCCTCTAACTTTCGGTTAAGGGAGTGCAAATTTAATGAGGGTTTGGAAATATGCAAACTTCTTTTAAAAATGCTTTGTGACCCCGGAGAGATTCGAACTCTCGACCCATTGATTAAGAGTCAATTGCTCTACCGGCTGAGCTACGGAGTCTAATTTTTGCGCAATCTATATAGATTTCTGTACATCCTCTAACTCCTTGCGCAATTCTTGTGCATGTTGTTTATTTTTTGAAAACTTTATGTGGTTCGGAACACCTTTTAAATCCCAAATGAGACCCATCCAGGAAAAAGATTTTAGAATGTACCAGGTAATGTCAATTTCCCACCAAAAAAATCCTTGACGTGAAGCGGTCTCATAATAGTGATGATTGTTATGCCACCCTTCACCCAAAGTTAAAAGTGCCAGCCATACACTGTTTTTAGATTCTTCGCCGGTTTCATAGCGTTGATTCCCAAACTTATGCATGATGGAGTTAATTGAAAATGTGCCATGGTATAAAATCACAGTACTAAGAAAAAATCCGATAAATAACGTAGAGAACCCCGCAGATGTAAACATGGCCATGATTGAACCTCCATTTACAATCCCGCCAAGGGCCGTTACAAAAACAGCAAGCATGGTAGGCGCAACTAAATAATGCTTATTTAACCAGACCAGTTCAGGATATTTTGCATAATCACCAATAGTTTTATAGTCTGTTTGTTTAAAATCTGGTCCGACAATCCAACCGATGTGTGAATACCAGAATCCATAAACTTTCATTGAATGCGGATCGGCCGGCGTATCACTATGGCGGTGATGATGGCGATGATGAGCAGCCCACCACAGTGCGCCCTTTTGCGCAGAAGTTTGCGCCATGAACGCAATAATAAATTGGAAAAATCTAGAAGTTTTGTACGACTTGTGTGCGAAGTAACGGTGATATCCACCTGTTACCCAAAACATGCGAAACACATAAAGAAAAATACAAACCATCCAGTCAAAGAAAGTTGCACCCGTTAAAAGAGCTCCTAATGGCATTAAGTGAATAAATGCAAAAGCTATTTCTTGTTTTAATATTGGCTTGCTTCTTACTTCAGGTACGGCGGTTGTTTGACTCATAGTTTTTATAACAAAAGCAACAATTAATTAATTCGTTAATTCACTTAGACGAAATCTTCGTATACAAAGGTCGTCGCTAAATCTTAAAATTCAACATCCAGATTTATTAAAATATTGTTGATGTGACTTTCAGCATAAGAAACAATTGCTATTAACGATTGTTAGCTCCTAACTCAGGATATGGCCATGACGATGAAACGAACCATAACAATAAATAGCGTTGATTATTTTTTTATAATGGATAGCAATTCATTTAATTTCAATAATGCTTCAACAGGGCTCATGGTGTTAATGTCAACTTTACTAAGCATGTCCTGAATTTCTTTGAATCTTGGATCGGCTTCGAACAAACTCATTTGTGGTGAAGGCTTAGGTACATCACGAAGTTTATTTGTATTCTCATTTTTATGTTTATCCTTTTCCAGGAAATGTAGAATTTCATTAGCACGAAGCACTACACGATTCGGCATGCCTGCGAGCTGTGCTACATGAATACCGAAACTATGTTCACTTCCTCCTTCTTTCAATTTACGCATGAAGATAATTTTATTGCCAGCTTCCTTTACTGACACATTGAAGTTTTTGACACGAGGAAAATCTTCTTCCAGCTGATTGAGTTCGTGATAATGTGTAGCAAAAAGTGTTTTTGG
This sequence comes from uncultured Cyclobacteriaceae bacterium, assembly GCA_964235605.1. Taxonomy (GTDB): domain Bacteria; phylum Bacteroidota; class Bacteroidia; order Cytophagales; family Cyclobacteriaceae; genus DATCRE01. Next base: position 43,762 of record CAXSCR010000001.1, read on the forward strand.
CTTGCAGTCCTTATGCTGATGAAGATACTCTACGATGGCCCATGCAATTGAAACGCCATCATACGTACTGGTTCCACGACCTATCTCATCCATTAATATAAGACTGCGTTCACTTAAATTATTGAGAATGCTGGCCGTCTCCGTCATCTCCACCATAAATGTAGATTCGCCTCTTGAGAGATTATCAGATGCGCCTACACGTGTAAAAATTTTATCTACAATGCCAATGTTAGCGCTTTCTGCCGGCACGAAACTTCCTATCTGCGCTAGCAAAGTAATTAAAGCAACTTGACGTAGTAAAGCAGATTTACCTGCCATGTTTGGGCCTGTTATAATCAGCACTTGTTGTTTCTCGCTATCTAAAAAGATGTCGTTGGGAACATATGAATTGCCTGAAGGAAGTTGCTTTTCTATAACCGGATGTCTTCCGGATTTTATATCCACAATAAGTGAATTATTAATTATCGGCTTACAATACTTATTGCTGCGTGCTACCAAAGAAAATGAAAGCAGACAATCTAGAACTGCAATTACTCTTGCATTCTGCTGTATCTGTGGAATGAAGTCTGCTGCATGATGCACCAGCGCATTGAAGATACGTTGCTCTATAACAACGAATCTTTCTTCTGCATGCAATATCTTCTCTTCGTAAACTTTGAGCTCTTCAGTAATATAACGCTCGGCATTTACAAGGGTTTGCTTACGAATCCAATCGTTGGGTACTTTCTCTTTATTGGCATTGCTTACTTCAAGATAGTATCCGAAAACTTTATTATAGGAGATCTTAAGTGAACCTATACCGGTACGTTCAACTTCACGCTTTTGAATTTGAAGGAGATAGTCTTTGCCTGCAAAGGCAATCTGACGAAGGTCATCCAATTCACCATCTATTCCATCTTTAATTATATTACCTTGGTTGCTGGCTATCGATACATCTTCTCGAAGTTCTTTTTCAATTTTCTCTAGTAAGAATTCGCAAGGATGAAGCTGATCTGCCATCTTCTTTAAGTCAGCGGAGGATTGCGTGGCCAAGACTTGTTTGACGGGAACAATACATTTTAAAGACCGTTTCAATTGAAGAAGTTCTCGTGGATTAATTCTGCCCACTGCAACTTTTGAAATAAGGCGTTCAAGGTCGCCTATATGCCTAAGCTCTTCAAGAATTTCTTCTGCCAGCGAGGTGTCTTTAAAAAATGTATCAACCACCTCAAGACGTTCATCAATAGCTGCCTTATCTTTTAATGGAAGAATCATCCACTTACGCAATTGGCGCGAACCCATTGGTGTAACCGTGTAATCTAGAATATGTAATAACGGTACGCCACCGTCATTTTGAGAATGGACGATCTCAAGATTTCGAATGGTAAACTTATCTAACCATACGTATTTATCTTCGTCAATACGAGAGATGGAAGTTATATGTGAAGTGTCTCTGTGCTCCGTGTCTTCGAGATAATGAAGAATAGCGCCCGCAGCAATAATGGCTTCGCCAAAACCTTCAATACCAAATCCTTTTAATGAGGCAGTCTTAAATTGATTAATCAGTTTTTCATAGCCATAGTCAAATCCATAGACCCATTCATCAAGTGCAAAAATACTATACTCTTCACCAAACAAGATTTCGAATTTTTCTCTAGCATGTTTGCCAAAGATTATTTCCGATGGTGCAAAACCTTGAATAAGTTTCAGTATATAGTTTTCTGTTCCCTGCGCTGCATAGAACTCTCCTGTTGAGACATCTAGAAAAGAAACGCCACATGCATTTTTCCCTGTAAAGATTGAAGCCAGAAAATTATTCTGTTTTCTTTCAAGCACATTGTCATTGAACGATAAACCCGGTGTGACTAACTCTGTAACGCCACGCTTAACAATTCCCTTTACAGATTTTGGATCTTCTAATTGATCACAAATGGCAACACGATGGCCTGCACGTACAAGTTTAGGTAAATAAGTATCAAGCGAGTGATGCGGAAAGCCTGCTAATGCCGTTTCAGAAACGGAACCATTACCGCGTTTGGTGAGTACAATACCGAGCACTTTACTAGCTTCAATGGCATCGGTTCCAAAGGTTTCATAAAAATCGCCCACACGAAAAAGCAATAACGCACCCGGGTACTTTACCTTGATGGCATTGTACTGCTTCATTAATGGTGTTTCGGTGAAGGATTTAATTTCAGCCATAAGAATTATTTGGTCCACAGACCACGGTCAACAGTCCACAGCTTGAGCCCCCTTTAGAAGCTAACTTCACAATCATAAAATTATAAACTGGATTATGGTTACACACATCTTCACTGTGGACTGTCGACCGTGGTCTGTGGACTCACTAATCAATCATTTCAAATTTTGTATAAGGAACTAATATTTTTGGTATGCGAATGCCTTCGGGTGTTTGATTGTTCTCTAATATAGAGGCAACAATTCTTGGTAAGGCAAGGGCACTTCCATTTAAAGTATGTAATAATTGTGTTTTACCTTCTTTATTCTTGTAGCGAAGTTTTAGGCGGCTAGCTTGATAGGTTTCGAAGTTACTTACTGAACTTACTTCAAGCCAACGTTGCTGCGCTGCAGAAAAAACCTCCATGTCGTAGGTCATGGCAGAGCTGAATGACATATCGCCTCCACATAGTAATAACTTACGGTAAGGAAGTTCTAATTTTTCTAAGAGGCTTTGTACATAGGCACACATTTCTGCGAGCGTTTGATACGAGTCTTCAGGCTTGCGTATTTGTACGATTTCTACTTTGTCAAATTGATGGAGGCGGTTTAGTCCACGTACGTGCGCTCCCCAGCTTCCTGCCTCTCTTCTAAAACAAGGTGTGTACCCTGCATTCTTCACAGGTAATTCATCTTCTGCTATAATGACATCACGGTAAAGATTAGTGATGGGCACCTCTGCTGTTGGTATAAGGTAAAGTTTATCTTCTGTACAGTAATACATCTGACCGTCTTTATCGGGTAACTGGCAAGTTCCGTATCCGGAAGCTTCATTCACAACAATAGGTGGTTGTATTTCACGATAGCCTTGCTTCTCAGCCTCGTCGAGAAAGAAGTTAATCATGGCACGCTGAAGTTTGGCTCCCTTTCCTTTGTATACAGGAAAGCCCGAACCAGCGATTTTATTTCCAAGATCGAAATCAATGATGTCATATTTTTTTATCAACTCCCAGTGCGGCTGAGCAGCGGCATGAAGGGTGGGTATGTCACCATGGCGATGAACCTCTTTATTATCTTCAGCACCTCCACCTTCTGGTACGTCTGCATGTGGTACATTCGGAAGCGTGTAGAGTATTTTTTGTAGCTCTTCTTCCGCTGCGGCAAGTTCAGCACTAAGTTCGCCAACTGTCTTTTTGATCTCTGCAGTTCTAGCTTTAAGTTTTTCAGCTTGTTCTTTCTGGCCTGACTTCATCAAGTTGCCAATCTCTTTAGTGAGTCCGTTAGACTCAGCAAGTAGATCATCTTGTTGTTTTTGGATTTGCTTACGGGTTTGATCCAACGATAAGACGGTTTCAATTGTCTGTTCAATATTTTTGAACCTCCTTTTCTTTAAACCGTTAATAACCTTTTTTTTCTCCTCGCGGATTGTTGCAACCTGAAGCATGATATCTAAATTAAGGTGTCAAAATTAGGTTTTGCTTATCAGCGTTTGGAATTTAAATCAAAAATATTTTGTCTCTACGTGATAAGTGTCAGGTTTGGGCGAATGATGCGCTGCTTTATTGAAAATATTTCTGCTTGAATTTGATAATCTCTATTTTTACTTTATAATTGCATTCTCGTACGGCTCTCTCAAGCCATCTTAATTACAATTAAATCTCTAATACGTATTCAACATTTTTTCTGTAACCGAGTATTTGACTACATCATCCAGAATTTCTGAACAAAACAAATCACATAACACAAAACAAATCCATTTTCAAACCAACATGTACACGATTGACGATCTTAATGTCAGACTTCTTTCTGAATTGAAAGAAATCGCAGAGGGAATGGGCGTTAAAAACGCCAAGAAACTTGCTAAACAAGACCTTGTTTACAAAATCCTCGACCAGCAAGCTGTATCTGCAGAAGAACCAGCTCCCACCAAAAAACCCGTTATGTCTGAAGCGGAACCCGAACGTAAATTACGTCCACGTAAACGCGAAAATGTAACTGCGCCGGGAAATCAAAGAGTAGAAAACCGAAAAGATAATTCATCTAATGAGGTGAGTGAGTCAATCAATGTTATTGATTTAGAAAGATCTACAGTTCGGTTTGATGAGCAGCCATCTGAGCCCCAGCCATCTGAGCAGCAGCCATCTGAGCACCAGTCAGAACAGCCTAGTCAATCCATTCGCAGCGAAGCGCAACCGCGCGAAGTTCGTGAAAGAAACGACAGGGGAGTAGAGCGTGGTGAAAGAGAAGAGAAACCATCAAGACGTGAAAGTCATATTAAAGATTTTGATGGCGCCATAAGCAATGAAGGTGTGCTTGAAATTATGCAAGATGGCTACGGTTTTCTCCGTTCATCAGATTACAATTATTTAGCTAGTCCGGATGATATTTATGTATCTCCATCACAAATAAAATTATTTGGTTTAAAGACTGGTGATACCGTACGCGGTTTCATTCGGCCTCCAAAAGAAGGTGAAAAATATTTTGCCTTATTAAAAGTAGAATCAGTAAACGGTAAAACAACTGAAGAAATCCGTGATCGTGTTGCCTTTGAATACCTAACACCACTTTTTCCAGAAGAAAAGTTGAGACTAAGTACCTCAGGAGACAATATGTCTACACGAATTCTTGATCTTTTTGCGCCAATCGGTAAAGGTCAACGTGGTATGATCGTAGCACAACCTAAAACAGGTAAAACTGTTTTATTAAAAAGTATTGCTAACGCCATAGCAGAAAATCATCCTGAAGTTTATTTGATTGTGTTATTGATCGATGAACGTCCGGAAGAAGTTACCGATATGGCTCGCAGTGTAAAAGCTGAAGTAATTGCTTCAACATTTGATGAGCAAGCTGAACGTCACGTAAAAGTTGCCTCTATAGTTTTAGAAAAAGCTAAACGTATGGTAGAATGCGGACATGATGTGGTAATCTTATTAGATTCAATTACCCGCCTTGCTCGTGCTTACAATACGGTAGTTCCATCTTCAGGAAAAATACTTTCTGGTGGTGTTGATGCGAATGCACTTCATAAACCAAAACGTTTCTTCGGTGCTGCTCGTAATATTGAAAATGGCGGTTCACTAACTATAATAGCTACTGCACTTATTGAAACAGGTTCTAAAATGGATGAAGTTATCTTTGAAGAATTCAAAGGTACTGGTAATATGGAGTTGGTGCTTGATCGTAAGCTATCTAACAAACGAGTTTATCCTGCTATTGATGTACCTGCGTCAGGCACAAGACGCGAAGAGCTATTGATGAGAGAAGAAGAGTTACAACGTGTATGGATCTTGCGTAAGTATATGGCCGACATGAATTCAAATGAAGCCATGGAATTCTTATTAAATAAGATGAAAGGAACACGTAATAACAATGAGTTCTTGTTATCGATGAACGGATAATATTAGGATATTTATTTTTATAAAAAGGTGCAGCTGGCTGCACCTTTTTTGTTAGCATACTTAGGGGTAGGTTGTGCACAAAAATATTATGAGCATCGCTTGAAGTCCTGAGACCAAAATTCACACTTTGCATGGTTCATAGATCATGCGCGAACCTACGTGTATATTTCATGGTAAAATTGTAGGCGTGCATTTTAACGATAATGATTGGTTGTGGCACGTGCCACAACCAATCATTATCATATTTATTCCTGAATCTTCATTGTGGCGCTGGGCGCCATGATGAAGATTCAGGGTTTAAGCGCGGCCTACACTTTTGTAGAAAGTGATGCGCTTAACTTCCGCGCATTTACCACCGCCCACTTAGGACAGGAAGCGGATACTCATAAAAATATTATCTGGAACATAATACTTTAAAAATTCGAGCTAGCAGCTCAAAGCTAGCAGCCAGAAACTATAAGTTTGATATTAAAAACTTAAAAGTGATTCCCATGTATGCCTGGTCAACTACCTTTTTAGAGTTACAAATATTGCTATTTAATTACCAGCTATCCGCCATGCGCGCCGCGCTAACTAATCCTGTAGATGTCTTAAAAAATGAATAATTTAGCGTAGCAAAGTTCGTAACGCATAAGAGTATTTTACATGTATGGTAAAGGTCCATCTTTAAATGGGAACAAATGAAAGTTGGAATAATTAACGAAGGAAAAGTTCCGCCAGACAAGCGCGTGCCATTCACACCTAATCAGGTAGAGGAGATTCAACAGCGCTTTCCCCATATCCAAATTGTATGTCAAGAAAGCTTAGTAAGGTGTTATAATGATGATGAGTATCGGCAACTTGGAATCGAGATGGTTAAGGATGTGTCTGATTGCGATATACTCATGGGTATTAAGGAAGTTCCTATTGATCAATTAATTTCTGGGAAGACCTATTTATTTTTTTCGCATACCATGAAGAAGCAATCGCATAATAAGGTGTTGCTACAAACGGTGTTGAAGAAAAAAATAACACTCATAGACTATGAGGTTTTACGAGATAGCCAAGGCAACAGACTTGTAGCCTTTGGTAGATATGCAGGTATAGTAGGTGCTTACAATGCACTATGGACTTTCGGAAAGCGATTTAAAAAGTTTTCATTGCGTAGAGCCCATGAATGTTTTGATGTAAATGATTTGAAGATCGAACTTCGCAAAGTTAAACTGCCAGCCATTAAAATAATTTTAACTGGAGGAGGTCGTGTTGGCAAAGGAGCTATGGAAACATTAGATAGTGCTGGAATAAGAAAGGTGAGTACATCTGATTTTCTTACGCGTTCATTCAATGAACCTGTATATGTTCAGCTTAGCAGTGCAGATTATCATAACAGAAGAGAGGGCGGTCATTTTAATCGCGAAGAATTCCATTTACACCCTGAGCGTTATAGCGCACACTTTACAGAGTTTGCAAATGTTGCAGATGTGCTTATCGCTGGGGCATTTTGGAATCCTAAAGCACCTGTGTTATTCACGCATGCAGATATGCGTAACCCTACATTCAAAATAAAAATAATTGCTGATATCACGTGTGATATTGGTGGATCTATACCGACTACAACACGGCCAAGCACAATTCCTGATCCGTTGTACGATTACGATCCAACCACAGGTACCCTTCATCCCCCATTTAAAAATGATAAATTTATTACCACAATGGCTGTCGATAATCTGCCATGCGAATTACCACGCAGTGCATCAGAAGAATTTGGTAGAGATCTTATTGATCGCATCTTAAAGCCCTTGTTAATAGAAGATCCTGAAGATATCATAGGGCGAGGCACTATCGCTAAGAACGGTGTGTTAGCTGATGACTTTATGTACTTAACGGATTACGTTTCTTATTAAATTCTATCTATTACTTTATCAATACATAACACCTACTTTGATCAAAATAAAACAACAACTTTTCAGCCTTTGCCAAACATACATTGCCCAACGTATAGCAACTGCTCAGGAAGCCATTCAAATTGCGCAAAACTCTGCGAATGAAGAGACAAAAAGCAGCGCGGGTGATAAATATGAAACCGGCCGCGCTATGATGCAGTTAGAAATAGAGAAGAACATCGTTCAACTCGGCGAAGCTCAAAAATTAAAACAAGTTCTTGATCAAATAAATCCTGAAAAGGAAACAACGCGCGTACAATTAGGTAGTCTGGTAATAACAAACCACGGTAACTTTTATATGGCTATAAGCGCGGGGCAGTTGCGCGTAGATGCAGAAACATACTTCGCTATTGCGCCTACATCGCCTATTGGCATTAAACTTACCGGATTATCGTTTAACGCAGAGTTTCCTTTCAATAATAGAACCTATACTATTCAGCGTGTCAGCTAGATATGTAAAGTCAATTATTAAACCTATCTTTGCACAAGAATCCTCATTTAGCCCAGACCCAGGCATTTAGATTGAAATAGAAGCATATCCAAGAATATTAAAACATGTCATTCGAAAATTTAGAACTTATTGAGCCCATTTTAAAGGCTTTGAAAGCAGAAGGTTATACTAAACCTACACCCATTCAAGCACAGTCAATCCCAATTTTACTTCAACGGAAAGATTTATTAGGCTGTGCACAGACTGGAACAGGCAAGACTGCAGCTTTTGCCATACCTATTTTACAACTTCTTCATCAAGATGAGCTTTTTGTTAAAGGGCAGCCGGGCATTAAAACATTAATCTTAACACCGACGCGTGAACTTGCTATCCAAATAGGGGAAAGCTTCGCGGCGTATGGAAAATTTCTTCGCATTCGTCACACCGTTATTTTTGGTGGCGTTTCACAAAAATCACAAACAGATGCTTTACGTGCCGGTGTTGACATCCTCATTGCTACACCTGGACGCTTACTTGACTTGATGTCACAGAAATATGTACATCTTCAGCATATAAAAATATTTGTATTGGATGAGGCAGATCGTATGCTTGACATGGGTTTTATCCATGATGTTAAAAAGGTAATTGCAAAGTTACCAGCGAAAAGACAAACATTATTTTTCTCAGCGACTATGCCCGGAGAAATTCAGACGCTTGCCAAAACGATTTTGACAAATCCTGAAAAAGTTGAAGTTACACCTGTATCTTCTACAGCTAACACCATTAAGCAGTCCATTTTCTTTGTTGAGAAATCAGATAAGAAAAAATTGTTGATTCACCTTTTAAAAGATCGAACAATTATTTCAGCCCTTGTCTTCACGCGTACAAAACATGGCGCTGATAAAGTTGTAAAAGATTTAAGCAGTGTTGGTGTGCATGCACAAGCCATACACGGAAACAAGTCACAGAACGCACGTCAACTTGCATTGAGTAATTTTAAGGCAGGTAAGACACGCGTACTCGTAGCTACAGACATTGCGGCGAGAGGAATTGATGTTGACAGTTTATCACATGTTATCAATTATGAGATTCCCAATATTCCTGAAACCTACGTTCACCGTATTGGTAGAACAGGTAGAGCAGGCGCGAGTGGAATAGCATATTCATTTTGTGATGCAGAAGAGAAAGAATTTCTTCGTGACATTCAAAAGCTAATTGGTAAAACTATTCCTGTTGTTGAAGATCAGCCCTATGCTATGAGTTCGTCAATGACTAACATTCAGAAAGCGCCACCTCAAAAGAAAAACGGTTCTCGCAGATCTGGATCAAATGGTGGTGGCGGTGCTAAAAATAGTAGCACTAAAAGCAATCCTGCTAAGAAGAAATGGACGGGACGTCGAAGAACAGATAAAGCATAATTTACATTTGTTCTATCTCTTAAAGCTTTTAATTCTGAATGGAGTTAATGATTTGAGAGTGTTCTAATTTTATTGTTCGGCTTATCACATTTACATTATCCTTTACCAAAGACGGCGATGTTATTATACAATGAAACCATAGGCATCGATAAAGAAATAGAAAAAGATTGGCTCGTGTGGATGCGCGAAACTTATATTCCGTCCATGATGAGAACAGGGGTTTTTATTGATTCGAAAATATACAGGATACTTCACGAAAACGAGGATGGCACCATTTCGTATAGTGTGCAGTACTTCGCTTCAACCCTAGACAATATTCAAACTTATCTTGATGTGTTTGCCCCCACGCTCGTGGAGGAACATCGTAAAAGATATGCCAACAAACATGTTGTATTCCGTACGCTGCTTCAACAAGTATAATATAATTACAGCGTAAGTATATTTTTGATTTGATCTGACTCTAAGCTGCAGTTTAACCAACCCGCCTCACTCTTTGCATTATACTTTCTATAAAAATTAAGTGCAGGTTCATTCCAATCTAGCGCTTGCCAAGTCATACCACTGCAAGCATCTTCTATGGTCTGTTGCATGGTGCGTTCAAATAATAACTTACCAATGCCTTTTCCGCGTTGTGTTTCCGTTACTACAATATCTTCTAAGTAAAGACGCTTTCCCTTCCATGTAGAGTAACGATAATAATAAATTGATATGCCTACTATTTTCTTTTCAGATTCTGCAACGAAAAGTCCATAAACCGGATTCGGTCCGAATCCATCAGTCTCCATCAACTCAACCGTATTAATTACCTCTTGAGGTGCTCTCTCATATTCCGCCAGCTCTTTTACAAGTAATAAAACACTGTTTAAATCTTCTTTCTGACCCTTCCTGATTATGCATTCCGCCATGATCTGAAACTTAAAACTTTATCCGCTTATCAATTTCTATAGCCACTATAAACCTGGCACTTCAAATTGTTGAAATCTATTTGTAATGTAGCGCAATAATAAAAAATAAAACTCCTCTAATGATAACTTTCCCTGTACAAATTATACGTTCACTACTCCTGTTACTAAGCCTGCTAATAACCTTATCAATCTCTGCATTGGCTCAGAAAAGGTCGAAAAGCGAAGAAAACGCAAAGCCCGTTGAACCAGTAGATAATGTTTACACGCCTGTACCTAAAAACATTCAGAAAGAAGCAATGGCTCATTTACAGAAAGAGACATTTATAACGACGACCTGGTTGCTTGGTCAAAACATTCTTAGGAAATAGAACATGCTAGTGCTGTTGAGAGAATAAGGAATCAACAAACTACGAGTATTAATGCACTGCTGGAACCAAGTCGCCTAGCGCGTTTAATAGAAGGCGAAGCTATGCAAGGCAAACAAGCGTACACACCCATTGAATTTCTCGCTGACCTAAGGAACGGCATCTGGTCAGAAACTGTCACAGGTAAACCAACAGACATCTACAGAAGAAATTTACAACGAGGTTACATCGAACGTTTGGAGTATTTAATGAAGGAAGAACAAAGTTGCGCCTACAAGCGCGCGTTCAACGTCAGGTTTTACTGCAGTTGGCATAAGCCAATCAGACATCAGACCACTTGCCCGCGCAGAACTAAAAATACTAAAGACAAAAATTACACAAGGCTTGTTGCTCTCATCTGATCCACTATCAAAATATCATTTTGATGATTGCATCCAGCGAATCAATTTAATTCTAGATCCTAGATAACATTGGGGACTGGGTATTAGGCACTGGGTATGTTAATGCCGACATATGTTTGGCCATAAAGAGGGTTAAAAGTTAACAACTTAATTTCGTTAATATAAAAGCGCGGCAGCGCAAGGAATTGAGTGAAGAATTAAAACGAAATAGTTAATGATATTGAGCAACTAAACAACTACTCATCTCCCAAATGTCTATTGCCCAATGCCTAAATTAACTTGCAATTTCGATTTTGACTTTTAGCTTTTTAAGTTTTTCGTCTTTGATGTTAGCGAGTGTATCCTCCACTAAAGAGCGTTTAATTGACACGTAAGAAGAGTGGTCTAAGGTGGTTATTAAACCAATTTCATCTCCTTTGAGGCCTCCCTTTTTCATTAGCAATCCGGCAATGTCACCTTTGCTAATTTTCTCCTTTTTTCCTCCACTTATGTATAAGCATGCGTAGTTGGGTTGAGGTGGTAACTTTAGCTCTTCTCTAACACGAACCACATCAATTGATTTATCGATATAATTTGGAAGCACTTCGTCGTCTGCTAATATTAAGTATGCTTCGCCTTCCGCATGCATGCGTGCTGTGCGACCGTTTCTGTGGATAAAGGCTTCTTCATTCGATGGTAATTGATAATGCACTACATGCTTGATTTCAGGTATATCCAACCCGCGTGATGCTAGGTCTGTAGCAATGAGTACATTATGTGCGCCGCCCCTGAATCTGATTAAATGTTTTTCTCTATCAATTTGCTCCATAGCACCATGCAAAATTCCATGCTCAAACTGATACTTTTTAAAAAGCGCGCTGATTCTATCTACCGCTTCGCGATGATTACAAAACACAAGACAAACTTCTTGATTAAATCCGGCAACTAGACGCATAAGTGTTTCAACCTTTTCTGCACTGGTTGTATTAACAAGTTTCAATTGAAGTTTTGATTCAATTTCAGTTCTTAAAAAATTTATAGGCTCAGGATTTCTAAATGGCAGGAAGCTTGGTAAAACGTCGATGTTTGTAGCCGACGTTAAAAGGTGTTGTTGCTTCCCGTTAAGGGCCCTAAAAATAATCTCTATTTGATCTTGAAAGCCCATTTGCAATGACTTGTCAAATTCATCAAGTACAACGATTTTAACTCTTGATGCGTCAAAAGCATTACGTGAAATATGATCAGCTAATCTTCCTGGAGTTCCAATCACAACTGCTGGTGCCTCACTTAAACTATTTTGTTCGATTTTAGCGTCATGGCCACCATAGCAGCAACTTACTTTAAATGAAGTTTTCATGTTTTTGAAAACCTGTTCAATTTGTAAGGCTAATTCACGCGATGGTGTAACGATAAGCGCTTGTACCGAACGTTCTTCAGCACGCAACTTAGCTATTATCGCCATTAGGAAAGCCAACGTTTTCCCTGAGCCTGTCGGCGATAAGAGCATCAGATTAGCATGCGAAGTAGCCTTTTCAATAACAGCTACCTGCATTTCATTAAACGCATCAATTGAAAGGTTTTTTAAGAAGGCAGCGTGTTGGGTATTTAAATTCGTTTCCATGCTGCAAATTTAGGTTAATGCAGCTTCTTTATTTCTTTTATTTAAAGGAAATACAATGAAGAATCTTTGTTATTCAGATAGAATCAAACTAAGTCCTACATCCGGCATAAGACATAGGTAACTTCTTTGGAGATAACATATCGCGTAGCTTAAGAAACTTGAATGAACTATAACTGCCGCATTCATAAAATGAACAGCGGAAAGATGAACATGGCGGAACTTTCTACTCTCAATTTATTTGATCTTCTAGCCCACCATGCAAAAATAGCAGGTGCAAAATAAAATATTCTTCTACAGAGAGTGTTCAAGTATCAAGTATTCATCCATGCTGGGAAATAACTTTGCAGATAAAATACTTCCGCTAATATTATTGACCAATCGTAGAAATCATGTTTCAGAATATACTTTAAAATGATTGACGCAATAATAAAAGCATATAAAGGAGGATAAATTTTGAATTCCCTACGAATTAAAACCAGTTGTATATCTCACGTTTGCATCGGCTTTATATTCCTTGAATACTAATCCTGAAACAAGGAACCCACTTAATACAAAAAATAAATCTACCCCAGCCCATCCAATAAAATTCAATATTGAATTTGACTCAATATGCCGGAACAAAACCCTCATTATGGCAATCCCTCTTAGAAAATCCAAACTCTTTTTCTCACCCAATTGCTCTCTTAATTAAATAGTTAGGGACTATAACTTCTTTCGAAATCCAAGTTATACGCAAATTAAAACTACTGCGAAAGCTAATATAAATAGTTTGAATCGATAATAGGGAGCTTTAGCTGAATGAAGATTATTTAGATAAGGAATTGTGAACTAATCGGCGTTATTTTGACTTTTATATTCTTCGAACAACGTGAGCCAACCGCCAGTGATTAACGATTCATATTTAGACGAACTCGATCCCAAAAAATATATCATTATTAAAAGGGCCAGAGTTAATAATCTCAAAAATCTAAGTGTAGCTATTCCGAGAAACAAACTAGTAGTTATAACAGGTCTATCAGGTTCTGGAAAATCATCCCTTGCCTTTGATACACTTTTCGCAGAAGGCCAACGCATGTACGTTGAGAGCTTGAGCTCTTATGCGCGTCAGTTTCTTGGCCGTATGGAAAAACCTGATGTTGATTATATACGTGGCGTTTCTCCTGCTATCGCGATAGAGCAAAAAGTAAATACCAGAAATCCACGCTCAACCGTAGGAACGACCACAGAAATTTATGATTATTTGAAGCTACTTTTTGCGCGCATTGGTATAACCTACTCACCAATTAGTGGCAATGAAGTAAAGCGAGATACTGTTACAGATGTTGTTGATGCTATAAATAAGTTTAAGGAAGGCACGCGTGTTATGATCGCTTGTCCCTTGCACATTACACAAGGTCGTAAGCTCAACGATGAATTAAATCTATTGCTTAGCAAAGGTTTTGCACGCATTTTGGTAAATGGTGAGGTTAAATTCATAGAAGAACTTTTAGCACCTGTTGAAGGCCCAAAGAAAAAAGGAGTTGCAAAAAAAGTTGTCAATACAGATAAATACGAAATACTTATTGATCGGGCTTCTGTAAACAAAAATGATGAAGACACCACTTTTCGTTTATCTGATTCCGTGCAAACCGCTTTCTTCGAAGGAGAAGGTGACTGTACGGTATATGCAGAAGGCTACGATCAGTTAACGTTTTCAGACCGCTTTGAATTAGATGGAATGAAATTCACTGAACCCTCTGTGAACTTCTTCAGCTTCAACAATCCGTTTGGTGCATGCCAAACATGTGAGGGCTTTGGAAAAGTTTTGGGAATAGATGAAGACTTAGTCATTCCAGATAAATCCCTTTCTGTTTATGAAGGTGCTATTGCTCCGTGGCGAAGCGAAGCCATGAGTGAGTTTCAAAAGCCATTGCTGAAAAATGGCATTAAATTTAATTTCCCGATTCATCGCCCTTACAATGAATTAACACAAGCAGAGATTGATTTGCTATGGAATGGAAATACTTTCTTCGAAGGCATTCATAGTTTTTTTAAGAGTCTTGAAAGTAAAACTTATAAAATTCAATATCGGGTTTTGCTTTCTCGCTATCGCGGAAGGACGAACTGCCCCGATTGCCGTGGTACGCGTTTACGAAAAGATGCACAATATGTAAAAATTGTGAATACTTCAATTACTGATATTGTACTGATGCCTATTGAAGATTCATTGGTGTTTTTTCAAAACATTAAACTACCTGATTATGAAAAGAAAGTCTCCGATAGAATTTTAACTGAGATCAGATCGCGTTTGGAGTACATGGCAAAAGTTGGGTTAGGATACCTCACACTTAACCGTGTAACCTCCACACTTTCTGGTGGAGAATTTCAACGCATAAAATTAGCGACTTCATTGGGCAGTGCGCTTGTTGGATCCATGTATATTATGGATGAACCAAGCATAGGGCTTCATCCGAAAGATACAGCTCGTATGGTAGAAGTACTTAAATCACTTCGCGATATGGGCAATACCGTTATTGTTGTTGAGCATGAAGAAGAAATAATGCGTGCTGCAGATCAGATCATAGACATTGGGCCCGATGCCGGAAGTCACGGCGGTAATTTAGTTTTCCAGGGAACATTGAGTGAACTAAGCGTTAATGGCAAAAGTCTTTCGCACACAACAGATTATCTAAGTGGAAAAGAGAAGATAGTCATCCCCGCAATGCGACGTAGGTGGACTGATTCAATAACCGTTGCGGGTGCGCGCGAAAACAATTTAAAAAATCTGACAGTAAAATTTCCACTTGGTGTTTTAACTGTGGTTACAGGTGTAAGTGGTTCAGGTAAATCAACCCTTATCAAGAAAATCTTGTATCCCGCAGTTGGTAGACTTAGCGGTACGGTAGGAGAAACACCAGGCAAGTGCGATAAGTTAGAAGGCGATATGTCACGCATTACGCAAGTGGAGTTTGTTGATCAAAACCCGATTGGTAAATCTTCAAGATCTAATCCTATCAGCTATGTAAAAGCTTACGATGCGATTAGAAATTTATATGCTGAACAAACACTTTCTGTCCAACGTGGGTACAAACCCTCACATTTTTCATTTAATGTTGAAGGTGGCAGATGTGAAACATGCCAGGGCGAAGGTGAAATAAAAGTAGAGATGCAATTCATGGCGGATATCTATCTGAAATGCGAAAGTTGTCATGGAAAACGCTTCAAGCAGGAAGTATTAGAGATTGAATACAACGAAAAAAATATTGCCGATGTACTAGACATGACTGTTGAAGATGGACTACAATTCTTCAAAGACAAGAAAGCGGTTTATGAAAAGATTCTTCCCCTATTTGATGTAGGGCTTGGTTACGTAAAGCTAGGGCAATCATCGAATTCATTAAGTGGTGGTGAAGCACAACGCGTAAAGTTGGCTTCCTTCTTAGGTAAAAATTCATCAGACTCGAAAAACATTCTTTTTATTTTTGACGAGCCTACTACAGGTTTACACTTTCATGATATCTCCAAACTTCTCAAAGCTATCAATGCTTTGGTAGATGAAGGGCATACAGTTATTGTAATCGAACACAATTTAGAAGTCATTAAATGTGCTGACTGGATTATTGACTTAGGCCCTGAAGGTGGCGAAAAGAAAGGCGGTACTTTACTGTTTACCGGCACACCAGAGGAAATGGTTAAAAAAGGAAAGGGCTACACAGCTGATTTCTTGAGAACCAAGATTAAATATCCGCTTAATTGATAGCAGTTAAAATAGCGAGCCTCAATTTAAGCCTATGCAATAAGCTCTACAAGAAATAGGTATTAGTTCTATTAATGCGAAACAAGTTTTAAATTGCGCGACTAAACTTTATTTCCTTGAACACTCCATTTCAACAAAATTTCAAATTGGGTATTTTAGGAGGAGGCCAGCTCGGCCGAATGCTAATTCAATCCGGTATTGATTACAATATTTCTTTTTCAGTACTCGATCCAGATATAAACGCACCCTGCGCCTCACTCTGTGAATTTCATGTTGGTAAATTAACAGACTTTGATACAGTAATGAAGTTTGGTCAAGCTTGTGACATCATTACAATTGAGATTGAAAATGTAAATACGGCTGCGTTGAAGGAGCTAGTGAAACTCGGAAAAAAAGTATTTCCGCAGCCTGAAATCATTGAATTAATACAAGACAAGCGCTCACAAAAAATTTATTATCGTGATTGTGAAATACCTACCGCCGATTTTCTTCTTGTTGAAAATGCTGCCGAAGTAAAGAAGCATAAAGATTTTCTTCCTGCCGTAAATAAACTTGGTCGTGAGGGATATGATGGTCGGGGGGTACAAATAATAAAAACAGAAGATGATTTAAAAAAAGCATTCGATGCGCCAGGTATTCTAGAAAAATGCATAGATTTTGAAAAGGAAATTTCAGTAATTGTAGCACGGAATATATCAGGGGAGATTAAGACCTATCCAGCTGTTGAAATGGTATTCAACCCAATCTATAGTTTGGTAGAGTACCTTTTTGCACCGGCGCAATTAGATGATGTTATTCTTAAGGCGGCCGATGATATTGCTACAAAAGTTATCTCTGAATTAAAAATGGTAGGCTTGTTGGCCGTTGAAATGTTCGTTACAAGACAAGGTAAGTTACTTGTTAATGAAGTCGCACCTCGGCCGCATAATAGCGGACACCAAACTATCGAGGCGAATTGCACCTCACAGTATGAGCAGCATTTACGTGCTATCCTTAATCTACCACTTGGCGATACTACTTTAATTTTACCTAGTATAATGGTTAACCTGTTAGGCGAGCCTGCACATACCGGACTTGCGCGCTATCAGGGCTTTGAAGAGGTAGTTAAGATTACAGGTGTTCATGTTCATTTATACGGAAAGAAAATTACAAAACCCTTTCGCAAGATGGGACATGTTACAATTGTAGACGAAGATGTTGAAAGTCTGAAAAAGAAAGCCGACTTTGTAAAACAAACACTTAAAGTCATTGCTTGATATGGTTAAACCAATTGTCGGTATTATAATGGGCAGTCAGTCAGACCTTAAAATTATGAAAGAGGCAGCAGAAGTGTTGGAAGAACTTGGTGTAAGTTATGAGTTGACCGTTGTGTCGGCGCATCGCACGCCACTACGCATGGTTGACTATGCTACTGCTGCGCGCAGTAAAGGTTTAAAAGTTATTATCGCTGGTGCAGGTGGCGCAGCACATCTACCTGGCATGGTTGCGTCATTAACCTCGCTGCCTGTTATTGGTGTTCCTGTTAAGTCATCAAACTCGATAGACGGCTGGGATTCAGTTCTTTCTATCTTACAAATGCCATCGGGTGTGCCCGTTGCTACCGTGGCTTTAGATGGCGCAAAAAATGCGGGCATTCTCGCTGCGCAAATAATTGGAGCAACGGATAAAACGGTTGGCAAAAATCTTGATAAATTTAAAAAGTCTCTTAAAACAAAAGTAGAGTCTGTTGCCAAAACCTTAGAAACTAAAGGTTGGAAAGCCCTCTTAGGATAGTGTTTCCATAATTTCTAAAAAATTTAAACTCAGGCCAAATCCCAATATGAAACCAAACGAAAACGGATGGCTCCAAGATTATTTAGATTTCCGCAGGGAACTTCATAAAGATCTTACCACTGACGAGGGTAGAAAGTCATCCCACCCTGAACATTCTTTATATCGCATCATACAACCAACCGGCCTCATGTACGGCCAATCTGTTGGCGAATTAGACCTTCTACATTTAGAAAAGTTAAGTGAGAAACAAAGAAAGAAAATTTTGCTGGCAGAAAGCTTAATTAGCAGTTCACTTCTTTTCTATGATAAGCCAGTTCGCAACCCTTTTGAGGTCTCTAATGTAATATCACAGACACTAGAGAACATTGGTAATTTTTATAATAATATTTTTCCTGAAGTCGCTACGCCTGTTAAAACATTATTCGGGAGAAAGAAATCTCCGGTTGAGCTAGCGGAAAAAATTCTTGATAAACGAATTGAACTTACAAGTGAATTAGAAGGAAACTTCTGGTCATCTTACTTTCATAACAGTCTGCTTTTTTTAGATGTCTTCATTTTTGGCCAATGGATTCATACCAACACAGACCGCATTGTAGCTGACTTCTTCAGATACGAACGAGACGAGCTCCGATTTTCTGTGGTGAAAGTAATTGCTGCAGCTGCTCATGCCAATAAAGAAATTGCAATTGAAGAGAAGGCATTATTCGAGTACTTCCTTCAAAGTACAGATCTTCCTGCTGAGAAGCGGAAGGAATCATTAATGATCTTTGAAAAAGGGATTGCTATAGAGGATATCAACCTGCCCGCTGAAAACTCCTGGATTCTGAAGAAATATTTTTTAGAAATGGCGATCCTAACTATTTGGGCAGATAAAAAGGTTGAAAAATCTGAACAAGATTTTCTGAATCGTTTTTGCGCATACCTCGGCTTTAATGAAGAAGATCTTGAAAATAGTATGATTGCTATGGAAGGTTTTGTGCTAGAGCACTGGGAGCAATTGCAATTCCTGCAAACCCACGACTATCAAAATGTGAGTGAGCAGTTTATTGCGCGGGTTTCCAAAATCATTGATAAAAATCAGAGTCGCTTAATAAAACAACTATTTCAAAGTGAAGACAAAGTTGAATTGCTCAAGAAGGCACGCGCTCATGAATTAACTAATGAAGAACAAAATAGAATTCGTTATGACATTATCCAGGTCCTTAAAACGCTTCCAACTTTCGGTGCCATTTCATTACCTCAACGTTTTCTAACACTTCCAGTGCTTTTGAAGATGCTCCCGAAGCGTATTTTTATGGTTGAGGCGTAAGAAATAATTAGGCGTGTTGATAGGCAGATCAATTCAGTTCTATATCTGTATTTAAGCGCTGCATAAATTTTATGTTCTTGAGTAATATCATATCAAGCGCACCAATTTGCACATCTGCACATTGATAATTGATAACTAATTCTCCAACTCCTTCTTACGTGGTATAAGCACTGAGAAAATAATTGATAAGGTAAGCGTTGCTATAATTACCGAAAATGAAAGGTAGACGTTAATCTCAATCGACCATATATCAAGCAGCATTTTTGCGCCTATGAAGAAAAGAATGATAGATAAACCCTTCTGCAGTAAATAGAACTTATCGATGACGCCCGCCAATAAAAAGAACATGGCTCTTAAACCCATTACTGCAAAGATGTTAGAAGTATAAATTAAAAATCCATTTTGTGTTATAGCAAAAGCTGCCGGTATAGAGTCAACAGCAAAAATTAAGTCTGTAGTTTCTATCAAAATAATAACTAGGAATAATGGAGTAAATAACCATTTACCCTCTTCCCTAACCATAAAGTCACCACTGTGATCTTGCTTACTTACTGGCAAATATCTACGGCAAAATTTCAGTATCGGATTCTTTTCAGGTTCGATTTTCTCGTCTCCATCTTCGAAATAAATTCTTATGCCAGAATAGATAAGGAAGACACCAAAGATGTAAAGTATCCAATGGAATTTATGAATAAGAAACTCGCCAACAAAAATGAAAAAGGCACGGAATACAATGGCACCTATTATTCCCCAGAACAATGTTCTATGATAGTATTCATCTTTAACTTTAAAATATTTTAAGATGAGCAGGATAACAAAAATGTTATCAACCGAAAGTGCATACTCTGTTAAATAGGCAGAAAAATATTCTACCGCCCCGGTTGCTCCACTATCGTCATAGATGTAAATAAAAAAACCAAAACATGTAGATATCAACACCCAGAAGATAGACTGAATCAATGCAGAACGCGTAGTAATTTTTTGCGCCTGTTTGTGAAAAATGCCTAAATCGAGGACAAGAAAAACTATAATAACTACCCCAAAAATTCCAAAAAGGATCATCTCCCTTTCGTTATCGAAAAGAGAAAACAAAAGTATATTTTTTCCTGATTGCAAATGATAATTATTTACCTATAATTAAGCTAAAACCTAAAAATCATAAGTATAGGCTTCAATGTCAAAACTACAAATATATTTCTATCCCAAAAAGTGGACGTTATCGATTTCTCGAAATGGTTAAGGAAAAGAAAATCTAACAAACTTAGTTGCAAGACTCACAAATGCCCTGAATTAGAAGATTGATTTCGTTAGACTTATATCCTTTTGGGAGCTTTACTTCAGGCACTTCTACTTGGAGGCAATTTGTTTGACCGCACTTTATGCACTTAAAATGAACGTGATCATGATGATGACCTTTTACGGTACAAGCCTCATTACAAAGTGCATACTTCAAACTGCCTTCATCATCAAGAACTTTATGTATGAGGCCTTTGTCTAAAAAGGTCTTAAGAGTTCTGTAAACCGTCACTCGGTCTAGTGTATTGTCAATTGCATTTTCTATGTCGTTATGCGATAATGCGTGCTCTTTTTCAAGAAAAAGGTGCAGAATACTTTGACGGCTCGTTGTTGTTCGAAGCCGAAAATCTTTCAGCAATTGATCTGAAGAGTCATCCATATCCTATTGTAATTGCAATTTTAACAGGTTACTATAAATACCATCGTCTCGATGTGTAAGTTCAGCATGCGAACCCATTTCCGCAAGTTTGCCATCTTTAATTACAAAAATACGGTTTACCTTTTTAATGGTGCTTAGTCGGTGAGCAATAATAAAAGTTGTTCTTCCTTCCATAAGTTTCTCTAACGCCTCTTGTACTAGAACCTCCGCATGTGCGTCTAGTGAACTTGTTGCTTCATCTAAAATTAAAATTGCTGGGTCTTTCAAAATCGCACGTGCAATAGCAATTCGCTGACGTTGACCCCCTGATAACTTAACACCTCGCTCGCCAACAATGGTTTCAAATTTATCAGGGAAACTCTCAATGAATTCAAGCGCATTAGCTTTAGCTGCTGCCATGCGTACCTCTTCAAAGGTTGCAGTAGACTTACCGTATAGAATATTCTCTCTTATGGTTCCTCCAAACAATATTACTTCTTGAGGAACAATACCAAGATTTTGTCTATATGAAGTAAGGTTGTATCCAGTTATTTCTTTACCGTCCACTTGTATTGCTCCATTACCGATGGGATAAAAACGCATCAATAAATTAATGATGGTTGATTTACCAGATCCGCTTGGGCCCACCAAAGCAATTTTTTCGCCGGACTCTACTTTAAAATTTAAATCGTTAAGTACCAAAAAGTCAGGACGAGTAGGGTATGAAAAAGAAACATGCTCAAAAGCTATCTGGCCGTTTAGTTTTTGATTTATGAAATTATGCTCAATCTCTTGTTCATCTGTTTCATGCAACATATCAAGCACACGTTCAGACGCACCTATTGCGCGTTGAAGTTGTGTGTAAATATCACCCAGCCCACCAATGGAAAAGCCTATAATAGAAGTGTAAATAACAAATGAGAAAAGTTCACCAATTTTTAGATCTCCGGCTTGAACTAATCTTGCCCCAAACCATCCTATAGCCACAATACCACCAAACAAAACAAAGATCACAAACGAAATAAACAAGCCTCTGTATTTAGCTGATTGTACGGCGACATTAACTACATCACGTAAAGCTCTTGTGTACCTGTTAATTTCAAACACTTCATTTGTAAAAGCTTTTACAACTGATATTGATTGTAATGATTCCTCAACAATAACATTAGCCTCTGCAAGTTTGTCTTGTGTCTTCTTAGAAAGGTTCCGAATGTACTTTCCAAATACCAATGCTGATATCACCAGAATTGGAAATGTCACCAACATAAAACCAGTAAGCTTGGGCGCAAGGAAAAAGATAATTACCGTTCCAAAAATCAATGATAAAAACTGTCGTAAAAATTCTGCTAAAGTAAAGCTGAATGATTCCTGCAGCGTTCCCACATCTGCAGTAAGGCGACTCATCAATTCACCAACTCTACGGCTATCAAAAAATGTTAGCGGTAACCAGATTATTTTGCCATAAACTGCTTTGCGCACATCTGCCATTGCGCGTTCACTAACCAACGCAAACGTATAAACTCGTATGAATGAAAAAATGCTTTGTGAGAATAGCACAAGAAGCAAAGCAAGGGTTACTTGATTTATTGTACTGAAGTAGTTTGATTTACCTATTGCAACATCAAGAAGTTCACCAGCTAATTTAGGAAAAGCTAAAATGGTAAACGTGGATAGACCCAATGATAATAAGCCCAGTATAAATAAATTTTTATAGGGAAGCATAAATCTAAAAATGCCTAACAGTTTTTTAAGACTCGATTTGTCAATAGGCCTTTTTTCTTCTGCGGTAATCGGTTCGCTGCTCTTTCGTTTAGCCATATATGATAACCGGTTTTATGATAACCAGTAAATGTTATTTGATTCTAATTTTACCTTCAATTGAAAACTGAACTGAATCGCCCATAAACATTTTTTGACCACCTTTTATCGTGTATGATGTAAGGATCATTTTATTGTTAATGGGAGAAAACTGCATCGTTAATATTCTCGCACTATTATAAAGCGAATTCTCTTCGTGATAACGGGCTTCAATCTTCCTTAAATTAGGTAGCGTGTTATGATAGTAAAGTTTCAGAAACTGTACGGTTTGTTTATTAACACCCTTAAAAGATTTAATGTTGAGATTACTCTGTGGGTCTTTCAAACCATGATCGACCACATACGACCCTCGATTGATGGGCTTATTTATATCTTCTAGCTCTCTGAATATATCTAGCTCAGTAGACCATAGTAAAGTATCGATCGGTACTATGATGCTTACGTCTGACTTTTCTCCCAGCATTGAAGTTTTTGTGAGCTCGGCGCTAACGCTTGGGAGATATTGAACTTGCGCTTTAACTAAACTGTCAATATTATAATAGTAATGCGATTTCAATTCCCTTTTATAATCGCACGATGCGAATAGTAAAATATATGCCATTAAAGCACACATCAAACGTGTCGCACCTTCTATTGAGGATATGATGTTGCCCTTTTGTATCAACTTAACCAATAAGAATATTGCCTGTCATTTGTGCTGGTATATTTAAACCCATTAACGTTAGAATGGTTGGCGCAAGATCACCAAGTTTCCCATCCTTCAATGGTCCTTTATAAGTATCATCTACAAGAATGCAAGGAACAAGGTTTGTTGTATGCGCCGTATTGGGTGAGCCATCATCATTAATCATCATATCTGCATTGCCGTGATCTGCAATTATAATAGTAGCATATCCATTTCTTAAAGCTGCTTCAGTTACTTGCTGTGCGCAGTAATCAACTGTTTCTACAGCTTTGACCGCTGCTTCGAAAACGCCTGTGTGGCCAACCATATCGGGGTTCGCAAAGTTGAGACATATAAAATCAACTTCATTTTTATCTAACTCAGGAATGATTTTGTCTTTTATCTCATGTGCGCTCATTTCTGGTTTAAGATCATAAGTTGCCACTTTAGGTGATGGACAAAGTAATCTTGATTCACCAATAAAAGGTTCTTCTCTTCCGCCAGAGAAAAAGAATGTTACGTGTGGATACTTTTCAGTCTCCGCAATTCGTATCTGCTTTTTACCGGCAGTCGCCACAACTTCACCCAACGTCTTTTCTAGATTGTCTTTATCGAAAATCAATTTTACATCTTTAAAAGAGTCATCATAATTAGTAAGCGTGATGTAGTATAGTGGCAATTTCTTCATGCCAAAATCTGGAAAATCTTTCTGGGTAAGAACCTCTGTAATCTCCCTGCCACGATCTGTTCTAAAATTAAAACAAAGCACAACATCACCTTCTTTAATAGATGCCACAGGTTTTTGATTCTCGTCAACAACTACAAGTGGTTTAATAAACTCATCTGTTACGTTGCTGTCATAAGATTGCTGAAGGGCTTTAATTGGATCGGATATTTTTTCACCAATCCCATTTACCATTACATCGTAGGCCAACTTAACACGCTCCCATCTTTTATCGCGATCCATGGCAAAATACCGACCTATAATTGTCGCTACTTTTCCGGAAGTACGGTTTAAATGATTAAGCAAATCACGCATATAAGACTCACCGCCTTTTGGATCTGTGTCACGGCCATCCATAAATGCATGAATAAATAAATTCTTTACATCATTATTATGCGAAATAGTTATAAGACCTTTTAGGTGTTCGATATGAGAATGTACGCCGCCGTCAGAAAGAAGACCTATATAGTGTACATTCTTATTAAATTTCTTCGCGTAGTCAAAAGCCTGAAGTAGAACCGGGCTATTATCTAGTTCTTTTTCTTCTACGGCTTTATTAACCTTTACCAGATCCTGATAAACAACACGACCCGCACCAATATTCATATGTCCTACTTCAGAATTACCCATTTGGCCGACCGGCAATCCTACAGCTAAGCCAGATGCTTCTAGTTTGCTGTGAGGGTATTTGTTGTATAAAGAAGTTATAAAAGGGGTTTTAGCCTTATCAACTGCAGATACGTCTTTGTTGGTGGCAATGCCCCAACCATCCAAAATCATTAGTAAAACTTTCTTATTCATGTAATTCATGGTTTCAAGCGCTTTCGCGGCGCAAATATAATGCGCTTCAAGTATTTATAGGTGCTAAATCTGGGATATCAGTTGTAATCGATTGCGGTGAAGTGATTCCGTCAATTAATTTCATTATCTTTCAACAATGGCATAATTTTAGCCCTCAGTTGCTATTGACATGAAAAAAAACACGGCTATTAATTTCTTGGTTCTTATCCTGCTTTCGCTGCAAAGCTTAAATCTGTTTGCACAAGCCGATGTGATAAATCAAGTTAAAGAAACAATTCAGGCAGGAAGCGCAAAAGAACTTGCAAATTACCTCAATCAAACCGTGGATGTTACCATCGACGGGAAAGTTCAATCTTACAGTAAAGCACAGGCAGAATTTGTGTTTCGTGATTTCTTTAAGCAACATTCTCCCACGGAGTTTGCTATTATTCACCAGGGATCTTCAAAAGGCGGACAGCCTTTCGCCATTGGACAATATAAGACCAGCGACGGTACTTACCGAGTTTTTATGAAGATTAAAACCGTAAATAATGCCCAATTGGTGCATGAAATCAGTTTTGTAAAAGAATAAACCCATCCTTCAAAAAATTAGTCTTTTTCTGCAAATCCTTATCATATGCGGTCTATTTTTGCACCGTGAAGCCAGGCTATATAACCGATGAATTTTTAAAAACTTTTATCAACACGTCTCTGTTGGAAGATATTGGTGAAGGAGATCATTCAACGTTGGCATCAATTCCTGATAAGGCTATAAGTAAGGCGAAATTATTAGTGAAAGAAGACGGCATACTTGCCGGAGTAGAACTAGCTTGGAAAATTTTTCATCATTTTGATCCCAACCTCAGGGTTCAAGTTTCCTTAACGGATGGGTCAGAGATCAAAAAAGGAGATATCGCATTTACCGTCGAGGGCCCTGCACGTTCTATTTTAAGTACAG
The DNA here is from genome assembly GCA_964235605.1 of uncultured Cyclobacteriaceae bacterium. Taxonomy (GTDB): domain Bacteria; phylum Bacteroidota; class Bacteroidia; order Cytophagales; family Cyclobacteriaceae; genus DATCRE01. The sequence goes on from CAXSCR010000001.1 coordinate 69,774, forward strand.
AAAGGTTGGTTCTAAATTGTATGCAGCGTATGAGTGCCATTGCAACAAGAACAAAACACTTTACAAAATGTATTCTTGGAACCAAAGCTAAGATTTTAGATACTCGTAAAACTTCGCCCAATTTTAGGCTGCTTGAAAAGTGGGCGGTGCTAATAGGCGGTGGGCAAAATCACAGAATTGGTTTATATGATATGATTATGCTAAAAGACAATCATATTGACATGGCCGGTGGAATCGAAAAGGCAATCAATCAAACAAAAGATTATCTTCGCGCCGGCAACAAAAATCTTCGCATCGAAATAGAAACACGTAACCTGGCAGAAGTTCGTGAAGTACTTCGTGTCGGCGGCGTTGATGTTATCATGCTTGACAATATGAATAATGCTGATATGACGGAAGCCGTAAAAATTATTGATGGTCGTTATAAAACGGAAGCTAGCGGTGGCATTACGGAAGAAACAATACGCAAAATTGCAGAATGTGGGGTTGATTTCATCTCCATAGGCGCGTTAACCCATTCAGTTAAGAGTATAGATTTAAGTTTAAAAGCTTTTTAACGCACGGCCACTTTATTGAATAAAACAGAGAAATTTTTATATGATCGTTAAAACAAAAAATTACAAGCTCGAAAAGAAGACCTATATAAACTTAGCACTTAAAAGTGTATTGATGAAACAGGGCTGGATTGCGCTAACTGCTGCTTTTGCTATTTGTTTATTATTCTTCTGGATACCTAGCATTTGGTGGTTTATAGGCGCCATTATAGGTCTCGGACTTTACCTTTTATTCTGGTGGATTCAATTCTATGGTGTCACACAACTTGAACAAGGTAAAATGCTTTTTGAAAGATTCTCCTACGAAATAAGCAGCCAACAAATCTTGATGAAAATCAATCCACGCGAAGGCATGCCACTAAAGTGGGATCAAATAAAAAATGCTAGCGTTGGTAAGGATTACTTTTTACTGGTTGTGAACAAGGCACAAATGATCTATCTGCCGTTTAAGATCTTTAACACCGAAAATGAGCGTAAATTCTTAACAAGCATTTTAAGAAATAAAGGCTTACTTAAGAGTTCATCGTAAAACGCATTTGACTTTTAGGCTTACTGCTATCGAGGATGAAAAAATTAACTCCTTCTCAAGCCAAAGAAAAAATTCAACATTATTGTGCATACCAAGAGCGCGCTCACACAGAAGTTAGAAATAAGCTTTATGAGTACGGTCTATACTCAAATGATGTAGATGAAATTCTTTGTTATCTAATAACAGAAGGCTTCTTAAACGAAGAGCGCTACGCTAAAGCTTTTGCTGGTGGCAAATTTAGAATTAAGAAATGGGGAAGAATTAAAATTGTTCACGAACTAGAGGGAAAAGGCGTAAACAAAAACTGTATAAAATTAGGATTGAAAGAAATCGGCGATGATGAGTATAACAAGACATTGTCTGATATTCTTGATAAAAAGAGCGAGCTTCTTCCTGATGAGAATATTTTTGTAAAGCGTGATAAGCTTGCTAAGTACGCATTGCAAAAAGGTTATGAACCGGAATTGGTTTGGAAATTGCTCAAAGAAACACTGACATAATAAAAAAATCTTCAATAATTTTTTATTAAATCAAACGCTTGAGAAATCAAGCATAACCTTATTGAAAAAATGCCGACATAAGGGCGTACGCGCTATAAGTTTTAAAATTTTATTTACTTTATTGTATGATCATGAATCTTCAAAAAGCTTGTACCCATATTCTGTCCCAGCTGGCTGATCTAGTAACTCAGATTAGTGAACAAGACTTTATTAAGCCATCCACATCGTTAAGTCAATCAACGATTGGTCAGCATCTGCGTCATACCTTAGAGTTCTTCATTTGCTTCGAGCAAAGCTGCTCAATAGGCATTATCAATTATGATAAACGTGGACATGATAAAATAATTGAGAACGATAAGTTTATTGCATTATCAACAATTAATCGCATAACTGATTTTATAAACTTGCTGAACGAAGACAAAGATTTAAAACTTGAGGTTGGATATGACCTATCGGATGACGACTTTGTTACAATTCATACAAGCGCTACCCGTGAATTAGTCTATAACATTGAACATGCAGTACATCACATGGCGATTATGAAAATCGGCATTCGAGAGGTATGCCCTTATGTTAAACTGCCTAGCGATTTTGGTATTGCAGCCTCAACTATCCGCCATAAACAAGAGGTCCCGGCCCGCATAACTAAATAGACATGTCGTTTTGGAGTAGAGTAGGTCGTAGTAATTTCTTTATCAAACTAAAAAGCTGGGAGTATTGGCCATTTGGCATTGTTCAATTTCCACTTTTCTTCTATTTTTTTTGGCTATCCTTAAGAGCTCGTTCAATTGTTTTTTTCTCAGCAACCAATCCGGGCATCGCGATGGGCGGTATGTTTGGCGAATCCAAATTTGAAATCCTAAACATGATACCCAGCCAATATATTCCAAAATCAATATTGATTGCTGCTTCATCAACTCCAGTTGAAGTGCAAGGAATTTTAAAAGACAACAATCTCCAACTCCCACTCATATTCAAACCAGATATAGGAGAGCGTGGATTTATGGTAAAGAAGATTACGGCTTTTACGGATATCGAAGCCTATTTAAAAAAAATAAAAATCGATTTTATAGCCCAGGAATTTATATCGTTTCCATTAGAGTTCGGCGTTTTTTACACCAGGTTTCCTGCAAAGGCATCTGGTCATATCACTTCTGTAGTTATGAAAGAGATGCTAACTGTTACAGGTGATGGTCATTCCTCATTAAAAGACCTTATCCTTAAAAAGGATCGTGCTAAACTTCAATGGAACCTACTGCAGGAAGTTTACCAGGATAAACTTGATCTTGTACTTCCAAAGGACAATGTATTCGAATTGGTGTCTATTGGCAACCATTGTTTAGGGACGACATTCATTAATCGGAATGATCTAATCAATGAAAAGCTTTCAAAACAATTTGATTCAATTAGTAAACAGATTGATGGCTTTTACTTCGGAAGGTTTGATTTGCGTTGCAACACATTAGAAGATTTGTATAATGGAGATATTAAAATAATGGAATTGAATGGATGTGGAGCTGAGCCCGCGCATATCTATCAGCCTGGCTATTCTTTATTTAAAGCCATACGTACCTTATTCAAACATTGGCATAACATCTTCGTTATAGCAAAACAAAATCATAAACGCGGCGTGAGATATATTACAGCAAAGGAAGCATTATCTTACTATCAAACATTCAAAGCTGCCACTGCTACTACATAATATGGAAGCATTAATCGCTTTTTGTTTATCCTTCTTTTTCAGTTTTATCGGCTCTGTTCCGCCAGCCACAATTAATTTAAGCGTTGTACAACTTGGTCTTGAAAACAAAACAAATATTGCATGGCGCTTTGCCTTGGCTGCGTCACTAATGGAATATCCTTATGCTTGGATCGCCGTAGAATTTCAAAGCTTGATTACGTCTACACCCGTGGTGGTGCAGAACTTTAAGTTGATTACAGCTCTTGTAATGATAACATTAGGCTTGCTTAATCTCTGGTCCGCTAACAAGCCTTCAAAACTATCTCAAAAATTAAATAACAGTGGTTTTAGACGAGGGTTTGTATTAGGAATTCTTAACCCTTTGGCTATGCCTTTCTGGATTGCTGTAACGCTATATCTAAAGGAACAGCGTTGGCTAGATTTATCAACCAAAATAGAGTTACATAGCTACCTTGCCGGCGTTACTTTAGGTGCCTTTGCATTACTTGTTTTACTTGCATATTCTGCGAAAAAGATTGCCTTGCAATTTCAACAAAGCAAGACGCTTAAAAGAGTTCCTGGATTTGTTATGCTGGTTTTAGGCTGCTATGCATTGGTACAATATCTCATCCATTAGAGATAGACCAAACTTGAACCCGTGTTATTAACTCGTAACGTTGCCGATCCGCCGTGCCGCCAAGCATAATTCGGATTATCATGACCTATAGGAAAATCAAATGCTACAGGGTAAGTATACGCACTTACCACACGAGAGATAATTTGCGCATAGGATTCTCCAAACCCTAATTCGGAATCCTTTATGTCTGTGAAGTGTCCAATAATTAAACCGGCTAAATTTGAAAGCTTACCCGCACGTTTCAATTGAACCATCATTCGATCTAGCCTATATAAATATTCATCTATTTCCTCTAAAATAAGAATTTTACCAGCCGTGTCTGGTTCAGACCCAGTTCCTAACGAATCAACAATAAGAGACAAATTTCCGCCAAGCGTTTTGCCTGTTGCTTCTCCATGCCTATTAAACGCGTTAGCGTTTGCTGAGATGTTAATAGCATCACCAAATAAAGCTTTTCGTAAGCTCTCCACTGAACTTGCCGATGCTACATTCGAAAATAGTATTGGCATTGTACCATGAACACTTTGATAACCTATGGAAAATAATTTCAAATGAATAGCGGTAACATCACTAAAACCAACTACCCACTTTGGATTTACCTTAAACGAATCAAAATTGACTGCATCCAAAAACCTAGTCGATCCATAACCTCCGCGTGCACATATAATTACTTGCACTTCTTTATTATCAACCATAGATTGAAAGTCTGCTAGTCGTTCTGCATCAGTACCCGATAAGTAACTATGTTTATTACTAAATAAGTTGGCACCCAACACAACCTTTATTCCCCAAGCATTGAGAATTTCAACGGCGGCAATTATCTCCTCACGTTGCATCTTTCGGCCAGGTGCAACTATGCCTACTGTATTTCCCTTTTGTAGAATTGGTGGATAAACCATAATCTAAAGTAACAAAAAAGCCCCTGCAACTGCAGAGGCTTTCAATATCTTATAATATATGCTTACTTAGTTTTAGTAGGCGTATTTGGCTTTGTGGTGTTGGTTGCTGGCTGATTAGCAGCAGGTACTGCTTCTACCGGCTTAGGTGTAACGCCAAGTTTCTTTAATACAAGATCAGAAACATCCAATTTTTCCTCACCATACAAAATAACGTCAAGCCCACCTACCTGATTGCTAAGCACCAATGTAAATTGGTTTTCTTTTGCGACCTCCTCAATGCCTTTTCCTATTTTTTGATAAACAGGTTGCATTAATTGTGTTTGTTTACTCTGAACAGTAGTCTGAGCATCTGCCTGGAGTTTTTCAAGATTCTGTTGAAGTTGTTGTAATTCACGTTCCGTATTTTCACGTACAGGAACCAACATTGTATTAAGATTATCTTGATAATCTTTCACCTTTTTCTGAAACTCGGCCACTTTACTATCAATCTGAGTTTTAAGTTGGGTAGAAAGTGATTTTAATTCTGCATCTATTTGTTTAGCCTCCGGTAGCTGTCCTAGAATATAATCTGGGTCAGCGTAACCAATTTTAACAGGGTTTTGTGCATTTGATGCAAATGCTATGAAACCAAACACTACAAGTAAGATAAATTTTTTCATCACAGTTTATTATTACAATTTTTAGTTTTTAACCTTATCATTCGGATCTCCAAAACCTAGTTCCTCCAACACAAAATCTGTGTAGTCATATCGAGGGTCTGTATAGATCATTACTAATTCACCGCCCTTATCAAAAATTATGGCTAAGTTATTTTGCTTTGCTACCTTATCAGCTGCATCCCATATTTTGTCTTGAACCGGCTTAATTAATTCCTGTCTTTTTAGAAATAACAATCCACCAAATCCAAAAATTTTCTTTTGATACTCTTTCAATTCAACCTCACGTTTTTGAATTGCGTCTACTCGTTCCTTCTTCATTTCATCTGTAAGAAGGACCTGTTCGGCCTGCATTGTACTGTACATGGCTTCTATTTTTTTTGCCATGTCCTGAATTTCTTTCTCCCAGCCTGCCGACAACTGATCTACCTCATCTTGTGCCTTCTTATAATCAGGCATTTTGTTGAGAATAAAATCGGTATCTACATAGCCGAATCTCTGAGCCTTAACAACACTCAGGCCGAAAGTGATAAAAAAAATCGCTAATAAACAAATCCTCATAAGTTATCTGATTTGAGTGCCTATAGTAAAGTGAAATTGTGAGCCACTAATTTTTCCACCCAACCCTGGTAACGTATCGAAACCATACGCCCAATTTAAACCAATAAGACCAAAGGCCGGCATAAAAATTCTTGCGCCTACCCCGGCTGATTTTTTCAGGTCAAATGGATTAAACTCCTGATAATTGTTCCAATTATTACCGGCTTCCGTAAATACAAATCCGTAAATAGTTGCTGCATTACCCGTTGAAACTGGATATCTTAGCTCAAGTCCTACCTTATCATATACAATACCACCTTGTACTGTGCCTGCTGGTAGTTGTTGTTTTCCATATTGTCCATATAAAGGTGGTGTTACATAGTTATCATTATATCCTCGAAGACCAATTACATCCTGGCCTAATAAGAAGGAGTTAAATCCACCTGCTAATCCTGAGCCACCCAAGTAAAATCTTTCAAAAGGGCCAATCCCAGCTTTACTACCATATGATCCAATGAAACCAAAATGCGTCTTCGCCTCAATTACAAGTTTCTTCTTCCTATCTAAAGGTAAATAGTATTTAAAGTCTAACATCCACTTGTGGAATTCAATCCATTTATATTTTTCTGCTGCAGAAAGGTTTGGATCTGAATAATCAAGGTTACGCCATAATGAGTGGGGAGGCGTGAGTGTAACACTTAAGGATAGCGTAGATCCTTGTGTAGGGTACATTGGATTATCTATGCTATTTCTAGCAAGTGTCGTATTAAAAGTCACGCTGTTGGCATTCCCATTATCAAATCCTAGTCCTGAATTCCAATCTTGAAGAATGTAACGCAGATAAGATACAGAATTTGTAAGGGTAAAATAATTATCTGGCCATTCAAGTAAGCGTCCTAAACCTAGCGTAATGCTATGCACTTTTAATGTGCTACTGCCATCGTTCTTGACGGCGGCATAGTTATATAAATTGCGCTGTACCGAGGTGTTTAAACTAACACTAAATGAGTGCGGCTTACGCCCTCCCATCCAAGGCTCTGTAAAAGATAAACTATAGCTTTGATAAGAGGCTCCGTTTGCTTGCGCACGAATTGAAAGTTTTTGACCGTCTCCACCTGGAAGTGGCTTCCAATTTTTAAAGTGTGGTATATTACGAATTGAGAAGTTATTAAATGAAAGACCCAATGTGCCCACAAAACCGTAATAACCACCCCAACCTCCTGACAATTCAATTTGATCATTGGATTGTTCTTCTACTTCCCAGTTAATGTCAACTGTTCCATTTGCAGGATTGGGTACTAAATTCTGCCCTACATTCTGTGGATTGAAATAACCTAATTGTCCAAGTTTTTGTTGCGTACGAATAATATCTGACCGTCTGAATTTCTGTCCAGGAAACGTGCTTAATTCCCTACGAATAACATGGTCACTCGTACGTTCATTACCTGTAATAGTAACTTCATTGATGGTAGCTTGCTCACCTTCGGAAATACGCATTTCGACATCGATAGAATCACCTGCTACTGCAACTTCCACAGGATTAATATGGAAAAACAAATAACCATCATCCATATAAAGACCGCTAATGTCTGGGCCTTTAGGATTAAATGTTAATTTCTTGTCTATATTATCTTTATTATAGACATCACCTTTCTTAATAGCCAATACTGAATTTAAGGTCTTATCGGTATATACATAATTGCCAGTCCATATTATGTTTCTGAAATAGTATTTAGGCCCCTCTGATATAACAAAGTCAATATTGATTGACCGGCCGTTGAAGTTGTAAATTGTATCTGAAACAAATTCAGCATCTCTATATCCTTTTGAGTTATAATAATCTATAACTAGCTGCTTATCATCATCGTAATCAGACTTGATAAATTTAGAACTGGTAAAGAGATTCGGTTTTATGTTATCATTAAAAAATTCTTTGGTCTCAGCCCAGCTAACCTTTTTAGATGACGTAAAAAATTTACCAGGTTTAAAATGGATTAATTCAGATATTAAGGTTCTATGGAGTACAAAACGCGGACGCTCCTTGGTTTTCTTCAACTTGCTTTTAAGTTTAGAGTCCGTGATGGAGGCATTACCCTCAAAGGAAATCTTATTGATCTTAACTTTTGCCTTTGGATTAACGGCGATTTTTAATTTTATACCGTCTCGATTTAACGTATCTTTTTCTTGATAAATTTTAACTTCTGCATTTAAGAATCCCTTTTTTACAAAGTGTTTTTTTACAGCCAGTTCGGTATTCCTTATCATGGCGTCATTTACAATCTTGCCGCGTATCAGCTTTAGATCTTCTTTTAGGGTGCTTACTTTGCCTTTGTTTAAACCGGTGAAGTAAAAATCAGTAAGCCTCGGTCGTTCGGAGAGTATGATAATAAGATAGACACTGAGCCCTTCTATTTTACTTACTTTAATCGCTACATCACCCACTAGTCCATGTTTCCACATTTTACGAATGGCGTCTGTTATACCTTCACCCGGGATTTTAATTTTATCTCCAATGCGCAAACCCGTAAGTGAGATCATGGCATTTTTATCTAAAACATTAAGTCCGGTAACTTCAATACCAGCAATGGTATACTCCGTGGGGCTCGCATAATTAAGTCCACTTTCTTCACCTCCAGCCGTGTTGGTGCGATTTTTTCTAAACTGACCCCATGAACTTATTCCTATAAGAAGAAATATAATTAAAAATAAAAAATGCCTCATTTAAGATACTGGGTTCAATTGTTCACTTGTTTTGCCGAATCTACGCTCCCGTTGTTGGTATGCCCAAATAGCTTCATATAAATGTTCTTTCCTGAAATCAGGCCACAAAGTTGAAGTAATGTATAATTCACTATAAGCTATCTGCCACAACAAAAAATTACTTACCCGTAACTCACCACTTGTTCTAATGAGCAACTCTGGATCAGGGATGCCAGAAGTCTGCAAATAGTTTTCTAAAACTTTTTCGGTGATATCACCGGGTTTCAATTTATCTTTTAATATATCCTCAGAGATTGCTTTAACGGCTTCAATGATCTCCCAGCGTCCGCTATAACTTAATGCAAGAATCAACGTAAGTCCATTGTTACCTTTGGTCTGATCCATTGCCCAGGCCAGGTTTTTCTGACAATCTCCCGGTAAATGTAAAGTGTTTCCTATGGTAATAAGGCGCACTTGATTATCCATTAAACTCCTAATCTCTTGTCTGAGGGTATTAACTAACAGCTCCATTAGGCCATCTACCTCCTCCTTTGGCCGGGCCCAGTTCTCGGTAGAGAAAGCATATAGTGTTAGATACTTAACTCCAAGTTCCCCACATCCCTCAGTAATATCTTTCACAGCTTGAACAGCATTACGGTGTCCAAAAATGCGCATAGCACCTTTTTTCTTTGCCCACCGACCATTGCCGTCCATTATAACGGCAACATGACGTGGTAAATTATTTAAATCGATATGTTCCTTGTAAGAAGCCACAGAGTTCAAAATTAGTTTTATTTCTTTGAATACGGCGAGTGTTGATTCTTTAATTTACAGAAATGCAATACGCTAGTACGGACTTGATGGGCAAGGGATGGTGTAAAATGTATGTGTTAGTGTAACACCTAAAAAATAGTAGTGATCATTGTCAAATGGATTTCCATAATTACGATCTGCCTTATCAAGCCCATCGCCACCTGAAACATTATCGAGGTAATCAAAAAATGTTTTTCTCATTCCTAGATCAAGAGACACATACCACTTAGGATTAAGGATGTATTTAAATCCCACTCCAAAAGGAATTGTTGTCTGAACATTGCTATACTCTGCAGACTTCGTTTTATTACCTGAGATTGTAAAAAGGCCTAATCCAGCAAAAAGATAAGGCGTGAACCTCATAATTTTTTTATCATTATGCCAGTTCAAAAAATGATACTCCATTACTGTTGAAAGTTCGAGAAGAGATAGATTAAATGATGCTTTGCGAGCTGCTGCATGAGCGTCTATAGGTCTCTTGTCGCTCGCCCCAATTTTGCCACCCGTTAGTGAAACCCTGAAACTAATTACTCGACTTAGGTTAGAGCGATAAAAAACAGTGGCTGCAGGTTTTGAAAAGGCAAAGTTGTAGTTTCGAACCAGATCTCCGGTATAATTGAATGTACCTAATCCAAAACCAACTTCTGTTCGTTGCGCCAAGCCCATTTGAAATGAGAAGAGCGATAATATTAAAATACATGTAAATAAAAGAAAACGCATTATCTGAATTTAGCCCGATGAAAGTTTTTACCAAGTATATAAGTAAGCCTAAAAGTTGTTACCATGTATAAATCTTTGTCATTCTTATTCCCTCTAATGTTATCTGGGTACTCACTGCCGTATCCCGCCTTAGCCAAATAAACTTTGCCATCGCGTCCGGTATAAGTGAGAAGTTCTGCCGGTTCAAATATTTCATTTGTTCTGTACGACATTGATTTTGCCAATTCATTTGAGCCAAAAACACCCAGGTCTACATAATTTCTACTTACATCATCTAGGTAATCCGTAAACGTGTATCTAAATCCAAATTCAAAGGCAAAGTCCATAACTTCATTTAGCCTTAAACGAGCGCCAATCCCAAATGGTATAGCAGGTTGAAATCTTCTGTATTTTTTAATACCATAATTTGCATCTGTAGCTTCTAAACTTGCAAACTGCCCTTCAGTACCTAGCGGTTGAAGTTTTACCCATTCGCCACCTTGTGGTAGTGGGTTTCCGTTAAGATCCGTCTCGGGCGCTTTACCTTGGGGGTTATGAAAAAATCCTACAACACCTAAAAAGAGGTAAGGCGTCCATTTTACACGGCTAATATAGGTTGATTGATTCTGAAATAAATCGAGTGTGGCTATCACTGAGAGTTCCTTGATTCTATTACGAAAAGAAAGATTTCTATAAATGCGGGCAGCATTTTCTTCATCAAGGGAAGCAGATTTTGCATCAGAACCCTTTAGCGTTCCATACATAAATGAGCCAGTAATAGAGTACCGCGGGCCAAATCGATGCGTAAAGGATATGGCCAGTGCAGGTTTTGTAAATGAAATATCAGTGCTAACTCTATTTGGACGAGGGGCTATATCTCCATAATAATTTAAGGCACTAAAAGAAATACCAACAGCGTTGTATCGTTTTTCCTTTCCAAACCACGATTTCTTTCCCCGGAAATGCGATATACGCCTATTATTCTTTTTTACATTTCGCCTATTCATCTGTGCATAACCATCAATAGTTGATGCAAGCACTATGAATGCAATTATGAGGTAACGGAGCTTTCTCATTTCACTAAATAAGTATTTAAAAATCAGTGAACTACAAATATATTAAAAATTAATTTCGAATATCCAATCCCCAATTTAGCTTTTGTCTTAAGGTTTTAAAATAATGATGTCCTTCTAGTTGGATCAAGTTAGTTTTAAAATCAGCTTTTACAATTTTTAATTTAACGGAACTATCAACGGTTGCCATTCGAGAATCTAATGAGACTAAAAATTTCTTGTTTCGGCCTTCAATTTGAAAAGAAATCTCAGAGGTATCAGAAACTACAATTGGGCGTACTGTTAAGTTATGCGGACTTACCGGAGTTATTACGAAATTTCCTGAGCGGGGAAATATTAAGGGACCCCCACAACTCAAGGAGTAACCTGTTGACCCTGTAGGTGTCGAAACAATAATACCATCGGCCCAATATGAATTTAAAAACTCGCCATCTAAATAAGTATGAATGGTAATCATAGATGAGGTATCTTTCTTTACGACTGTAAAATCATTCAGCGCAAAATTTAATTTACCAAAAATCTCCTTGTTGGTTTGCAGGCGTAAGAGCGTTCGTTTATCTAATTTGTAGGCTCCTGCTATAACTTGTGTTAATGCCTCCTGCGCCTCCTCTTTATTTATGGTTGCTAAGAATCCTAACCGTCCTGTATTAATACCTAAAATCGGTGTTTCTGTTTTGCCTATGTGTGTGATTGATTGGAGAAGAGTCCCGTCACCCCCGATGCTTAAAAAAGCATTTAAATTTTTAAGGTTATCGCCGGGCTGATAGATTTTGAATTTAAATTTTTTGAGTGATGCAAGTTTCAGAAAACGACCAAAATCAGAAGAGACAAAAACCTCTACCTCATGGTGTTGGAGAACTTGGAAAAATTTTTCTATGAACGGCGCTAATTGGCGTGTGAATTCCTTTCCGTGAACACCAATTTTCATACTGATATTGAGTTAGGGTTTATGGTAAGTGGGAATTTTAGGTTAAAGATACAAGGATGCCTAATCTAAAAAAATGCCGGGTTAATGGTAGATAGATAATTACGATAAGAATTTATTCAAGTCTAATTGTTATCTAACTAATTATATATCAAGGTAACGAAGCAGCATATCAATTCGTTCTTTGTCATCTGTTGCTGGTCTCGATTCCTGATAACGACCTATTACTTTATAACCAAAACGTTCTAGCGTGGCCACAACTCTGGTTAAATCTATTTGATTAATCTTCAGCGTAAGTCTAATCTTGCCTGGATCAAGTGGATCTTCTTTTACAATACTGCTTAATATCTTAGCATGATTTTCCTCCACCAATCGGCTTATCTCTGCCAATGAATAATCAATATGATTCATAGACAAAATCAATATTCCGCCAGGCAATTGAACGGCCGCCGTTTGAGCAAAAGAGGTAAGGGTATCTTGTACGGTAATAACGCCACAGTAATTTTGATTTTGATCTATCACACCAACCATTTGTAGTTTGTTATCTGAAGCAACTTTTAAAATGTCATAAAAGTGTGTGTCAAGGTGTACGTAACAGTTCACGCCTGCTAAATCGAAATCTCTTACAAGTTTTTCTATATCATTAGTTTCAAGAATGATATCTTCGGATATGAAGCCTATAAGCTTGCCATCTTCGGTTACGGGCATGAAGTTGCATCTAAATTCCTCCATCCAAACAATTGCTTTGTGAGCCTCGTCCGATCCTTTTAAGGGAGGGATCATTTGGTTTATTAGATCTTCTGCTATCACTCGTTTTTAAATTATATACGTTAATCAACTAAAAAGTCGTCAACCAAGGCATTAAATTTTTCTGGATGCTCCATCATCGGAACGTGACTGCATTTATCCAGAAACTTTAAGATTGCATTAGGTAATAAACGGTTAAACTCATGGGCAACCATGGGTGGGGTAATGGTATCATTTAAGCCCCATACCAATAATGTAGGTACTTTAATAGTTGGAATTTCATCCGCTAGGTTGTTACGCTGAGCCGATTTAGCAATGGCAACAATACGCAAGCATTTAGGTATACTATTGGTTGTTTCAAACACCTCGTCAATTAAGTCTTTTGTTGCTACGGAAGGATCGTAAAATGTATAAGAAACACGCTCTTGAATATACTTATAGTCACCTCTTTTCGGATATGATCCGCCCATGGAATCTTCGAAAAGGCCGGAGCTTCCGGTAAGAATAAGCTTTTTAACTTTTTCTATATTCTTTAACGCATACATTAGTGCAATATGGCCTCCCAGGCTATTTCCCATGATAATCATACCAGAAAAATCCTTGAGTGAAACAAAATTCTCCACATACTTACGTAAGCCTTCCAATCCCGCTTCGCGTATGGGCATATCGTATATGGGAAGCATCGGTATAACAACGCGATAGTTCCTCGAGAACTGATCTACAACACCTTCCCAATTACTTAAGGCACCGAATAGGCCATGAAGTAATAGAAGCACTTCGCCTTTTCCTTCATCAACAAATTTGAACTCTTTCTCCTCTTTTAATGTAATTGGCATTTTCACCAGTTTTCTAAGCAATAAGTAACTAAAAAATCCATCACCAAAAAAATGTCGTGAATTATTTGTGATTTTGAAATGCGTATAGTGTGTCCATGCGGACAAACTCTACTTCTATAAGTTTATCTTAAAAAATATCTTTAAACACTGGAATAATCTTGCCAATCCACTTCGTAACAAGCGGGGCAAATACTGCTACTTTTGGATATACCCAAGACTTTTCTGTCCAGCTCTCCACTTTATTAAACTTCAATGAACTTACGATCCAGATCATGACACTAGCCATAAAGGTCATTTTAAGCAGCCCTAAAAATGCCCCTGCTGCCTGATCCACACGCCCTAGAAAATTCTTATCAATAGAAGCTTTTACTAATCTACCTAGCAAACTAACACCAATAACAATACTGATAAATACAAAGCCAAAAGCGATGTAAGGCAATACAGTCTTATCTATATTGAATTTGGCCGCTAACAATAACATAGCTTTGCCCATGAGTTTAAATCCACCAAGAATGCCAAGAACGATAGCAGTAAAAGAAACCAACTCCATAATAAAGCCTTCTCTATAACCTGTATAGGCGCCTATCAAGATGATAATAATTAAAGTAATATCTATCCCACTCAAGAAGTCAACAATTTTTTTACAAGTTCTGAAATTACTTTACCATCAGCCTGGCCGGCAAGTTGTTTTGTTGCAACGCCCATTACCTTACCCATATCTTGCGGCCCCTTCGCACCAACCTGGTTAATTATAGTGTTAACAGTTGTAGCTATATCTTCTTCCGAAAGTTGTTTTGGTAGATAACGATTGATTACTTCAAGCTGTACAATTTCTTTATCCGCTAGATCTCGACGCCCCTGTTGTAAGAATATATCCGATGATTCTTTGCGTTGTTTAGCCGCCTTCATTAATAATTTATTTTCTACATCTGATGACACATCGCCGGTACCACTAGTCTCCGCCAGAAGAATCATGGATTTAATACTTCGTAGTGCTTCAAGCTCTTCTTTATTCTTTGCAAGCATTGCTTTTTTGATGTCGCTATCAATTTGTAGTTTCAGGCTCATAAAATTTTTAGTTAATGTTAATTTCGAAGCTAATTTTAGTCAGCCAATAAAAACGGCGTATTAATTCTAACACAATGACCAGACTAAGCATCAATATTAATAAAATTGCCACACTCCGGAATGCACGCGGTGGAAATAATCCCGATGTTATAAAAACGGCTACAGATTGTGAGCGTTTTGGCGCACAGGGTATTACTGTGCATCCAAGACCTGATGAGCGTCACATCCGTTACCAAGATGTAAGTGCGCTGAAAGTTGTTGTAAAAACAGAATTCAATATTGAAGGATACCCAGATGCCCGTTTTATGCAGATCATTCGTGAAACGAAACCAGCACAAGCTACACTTGTTCCTGATGGACCCGATGCCATCACATCAAACGCAGGATGGGATACCATAACGCATGCTAGTATGCTAAAGGAAATTGTGGACGAAATAAAAAAGCAAGGTGTTCGGGTTTCCATTTTCGTTGACCCTTCTATATTAATGGTTGAAGGCACCGCTAAAATTGGAGCCGATCGGGTTGAGTTATACACTGAACCTTATGCACATCAATATTTCAAAAACAAACAGTTGGCAGTTGCTCCTTATATAGAAGCTAGTAAAGCTGCTCATAAACTTGGATTAGGTGTTAACGCAGGCCATGATCTGGATTTAAATAATGTGAGATTTTTAAAACAAAGCCTGCCGTTTTTAGATGAAGTATCCATTGGTCATGCGTTAATCTGTGATGCTTTGTATTTTGGATTGGAGAATACCATTCAACTATATTTGAAAGAGCTCCGGTAAACACCGAATGTTCCCCGTTTACTTCTTAAACTCAGAACTCCTGACCTAATTCTGCGCCATACAAATTTTCCATCGTCAACCATTAATTTTGTAACTGGTGCGCTGATCTGTGTTAACTTCTTTTCACATCATATATATTCGATATCAGGTATTTCATTCTTATAGGCTTATAGTTATTTACTGGAAAACGAAAGTCATCTTTACAATTGCGCAGCAGACTTTTTATATGCCGATTAAAATATCCTTTCTATTAACGGGTTTTTTTTATCTGGATAGCAGAAAATGCAGCAACATTTCTAGGCGCCTGGCAATATCCTAATCAGGCACATAACTTAGTGCATCCTGGAAAGGTGACTTCTTGGTTATTGTTATTTATTGTAAGTTTTCTAATTGTAACCCAGCTTAACGCATAAAGGCCAGAAAAATAAAAACAGGCGTGTTCTGATAACATTTTTTCAATACGTAGATATTTGAGGTGCCTTCGCTATCTTTGACAGTAATACCTTTTACTATGAATTTAAAACAACGATTTACAGAAAGCGATTTACAGCGTATAAAAACTGCTGTGAAGGAAGCCGAACGCAAAATTTCCGGCGAGATTGTACCTGTTATTGTAGAAAAGAGCGGGTATTATAGCATTGCAAATTATAAAGGCGGAATCATTGGTGCTTCCTTTGCCTTTATACTCATGATTCTATTAGATAGATATGTAATTCATGATGCAAGCATAACATTGTACTACGACCCCGTGTTTATTTTCTTTGTCGTAATTCTGGGGGGAATTCTTGGCGCTGTGATTCCGAATTTTGTACAGCCTGTTATGCGCATGTTGGTAAGCCAACGTCACCTTGATCATTCGACTCGCCAACGCGCTGAAAATGCTTTTCTCGAGGAAGAAGTTTTTAACACGCGCCATCGTACAGGCATTATGATTTTTATATCCTTCTTTGAGCGTGAGGTAATCGTGATGGCTGATCGCGGAATAAGCAAAGTAGTTGATCAGAAGCAATGGGATAAAATTGTAAGCGACTTGGTAAGTAATATCAGAATGGGAAAAATTATTGAAGGATTAGAGGGTGCTATTAAACGAAGTGGAGAAATTCTATATGAAAAGGGCTTTCGTATCTCCGACGACGATGTTAATGAATTAAGAGACGATTTAAGAATTTGATTAATTCATGTGCAGATTAACGTGTCAATGGTGTCAATGAGATTCACCCAACTTTTAATTTTTCGTAGAACATTCGACTATAGTACGTTCATGTGCTGCGTCAATCTTTTGTTTTGCATACTTATACTTCCGATAATTACCAATGCTCAGCTTGCGGTTCCCCCTCATGGCGGTGTGTGGGTGCATGATGAGGCCAATGTCCTTTCTGCTGGTACGAAAGCAGAATTAGAAATGGTGTTACAAGCAGAACGAGATTCAACTTCAAATCAAATTGCTGTTTTAATTATTCCTTCGCTTGAAGGAGAGATCCTTGAAGAATATGCTATAAAAGTAGCACACCAAGAATGGAAACTTGGCATGAAAGAAAAAGACAATGGTGTACTTCTACTTATTGTCATTAATGACAGAAAAATACGCATTGAATCAGGCTATGGACTAGAAGGCGTTCTTACAGATGCGCTTTCGAGTAGAATCAATAGAAATGAAATTGGCCCTTATTTCCGAAAAGGAGATTATGATAATGGCGTTAAAGCGGGAGTCACTGCAATTATACAAGCAATTAAAGGAGAATATAAAAACGATGACCCTCCTCAAATGCAGGGGAGAAAATCAAAGCGATCTCCGTTAGCCACAATTATCATTGTCATTATCATAATCATCATTGCTGCAAGAAAAAAAGGCGGCGGCGGTAAAGGCGGTGGATACTGGTCATCAGGCGGCGGATTTATTGGTGGATTTGGTGGTAGTAGCAGTGGCGGTTCATGGGGTTCAGGTGGTGGTGGAAGTTTCGGCGGTGGTGGCGGGTTCGGTGGTGGTGGCGGGTTCGGTGGTGGTGGATCCAGTGACTCATGGTAAAGCATTAAGATAAGTGTAAATGAAAAACCTTTTAACTTTTTTAATTTTAATAATTACTCTTTCGGCGCTTTCACAAAAGCCCTTGCCAGAACTATGGGGATTGCACGTACATGATGATGCGCATGTTCTTTCTCAACAAACTGTTGACAATTTGGAATCTCAATTAAAATCCTACGAAGATTCTACCTCTAATCAAATTGCTATTTTAGTTATCTCTTCGTTAGATGGGGAAGTTCTTGAGGATTACGCTTTACGTGTAGCGGAGAAATGGAGGCTTGGCCAAAAAGAAAAGGACAACGGCGCTTTACTACTTATCGCCATTGACGATCACAAGATGCGCATTGAAGCAGGACAAGGTTTAGAAGGTGTTTTGACCGACGCCGTAAGTAGCCGCATTATACGAAATGAAATGGCACCAAATTTCCGCAAAAACGACTACGATGCTGGCGTAACCATTGGTATAAATAAAATGATAAGTGCTATTGGTGGTGAGTACAAAGCTGATGAAACACTAGATGTCGGAGCGGCAGAGTTAAGCTTAAAACAACGAATACTTATTGGCATTTTTATCTTCGGCGTGCTGAGTATCTTCACATTTATAGGGCTATTTGTCCCCGGTTTCGGCGGTTGGTTTATGTATGCGTTTCTAACACCATTTTACGCCATTTTCCCAATTATAATTTTTGGACTGGTTGGTGGCCTTATATCGCTAGGCATTTATGCAATTGGGTTCCCGGTGTTAAGAACACTAATAAACAGATCACCATGGGGCAAAGAGTTTAGTAAAAAAATGGCAAGCACAAATAAAAATACCACTGGTGGTCAAGGATGGACTTCAGGTGGAGGTTGGACTGGTGGGGGTGGTAGTGGGGGAGGATTCTCTGGAGGTGGTGGAAGTTTTGGAGGTGGTGGAAGTAGTGGATCATGGTAATATTATGCCCCAATCACAATCCTACCTATACTAATTTTTAAGTAATTTCGTTTTTCAAAGAATTTCATGTTTATGAAGTGCTATACGCTTCTTATATTGTTTTTAATCGCTTTCACTCAAGGTGTTCTTGCGCAAGATCAGGAACCAGCAGAACAAAGTTTCACGGTCGATAGACCTGCCAGCCTAGATTTTCAAAAAGAAGAAGAGCCCATCAATACTACCAAAAAGAAAAAAGTAAAAAAGAAAGTTTTCTATGGTATAAAAACAAAAAAGGGATTTACACGCAAGGGCTTTGGCGAAAAGGTGACCTATGAAACTTTCTTCTATCTAAAAAAACCAGAAAAGCCCCAGACCTTTGTTCGTGATATCTGGTGGTATGATTATACCCGTCGTGAGATTCGTAAGACAAGTACTTTTGATCCAGCAAAAGGTGTTCTTCTACATGGCCCTTATAAAAAGAAGCAAGGGGATATTCTTTTGGAGGCGGGTATTTTTTATAAAGGAACCAAGCATGGTCGGTGGATGAAATACAGTCGTGATAGCTCGCTTGTAGATAAAGAAAAATATTTCCGTGGTTGGCCTAAAGAATCAGTGGTGACTTACTATGATCCCCAGGTAAGAAAGAAAATGAAAGAGATTACTCCTGTTGAGTACGGTGATAGAGAAGGTTACTATTATTCATTTCATGAAAATGGAACAATGGCCGTTTCTGGTGAATACAAATGGGATCAAAAAGTAGGTGATTGGGTAGAGTATTATCAAACAGGCAAGCGTAAGAAAATAATCACCTACTCAAAAGAACCCTTTGATAAAAGCGTGAAGCCTTACATAAAAGCTGAATGGAACGAAAAGGGTAAAGAGATTTACCGAAATAATAAAATGGCAGCGAAATAGTAAGTTAATTATCAATTGTCAATGTGCAGATGTGCAAATTCACGCTGCTAAAGATCATCGACATGTTCGATAAACTTCCTCCCACATTAATCAACCTGCGTGTTATCATATCTAAGCGCATTCTTGCGTAAGCCAATTTGCACATCTGCACATTGATAATTAATTTATCGGTGCAAATTTAGGCTCTGCGAAAGATTATTGACATGTATTGATCTACTTACTTCCACACCCCATACTAGGCAACCGCGTGTGATCATATCTAAGCGTATTCTTGCGTAAGCCAATTCGCACATCTGCACATTGACAATTGATAATTAATTTATCGCGTCCTCGAAATGTTCAATCTCCACCTCACGCCCGAGTTTAACAGAAACAATATCAAAACGAATATGGCCATGCCAGTCGTTTGAGAAGATATATTCTTCTGCTGCTTCAAAAATCTTGCGCGCCTTTTTATCATTTACAAATTCTTCTGGTTCTCCGAAATCAGTTGAACTGCGAGTTTTTACCTCCACAAAAATTATCCATTCTCCCTTCTTAATAATCAAATCAATTTCAGCGTGCTTGAAACGATAGTTCTGGGCCACTATCTCAAATCCTTTTTCACGTAAGAAATCAGCAGCCATATTTTCGCCTTTGTTTCCCGTTCTAATTTTATCACTCATTCAATGTGATTTTAATTCGAATTTACAATTAACTCATTAAGTAAAACCGCTCTGACAAAGATATAGCTAACATTTCACGTGGCTTCTCGTGAATTTGTATTGGTGAGATTAGTACATAAAAATGCTAAACCACTTTCTGAAGATTACGTTAATAAGAAGTAACATTACAACAAGATGCTAAAGAACTTGTTTTTAGCATCTATCGTTAGTAGATTCGGGTAAAATAAACTTTTTGGCTTATGCAAGCACCAATGAGTAAACTAGTAAAAAGAATGTTAGATGATCGAAAGCTTTCGATTAAGCTTATGCAAGCCATACTCGCTGAACGTTCTAATCCTGAAGACATAGAAAAGACCACAATTGAAGTGGATGGAAAAGAGTTCAGATTAGCACGTGTATCAACATTAAACAGAATGAAGCCATAATACTGACTAAAGCTCATTAATGAATTTAGTCTTTGGATCAATCCTTTTATTCATCTTAATCTCCCCAGGCCTGATTTTCAGGTTCTCATATCTACAGGGGACTTATGCAAAACTTACTTTTAAAGTATCGGCCGTAGAAGAAATTTTCTGGGCTCTCGTTCCTGCCTTATTTTTTCAACTCATTGCCATTCTATTTGTAGAGCGTATTCTAAATACCAGTGTCAGACTCGATATTGTTTACCAGCTTGTAACAGGTAACAAGGACGCTGATTTTACCATTATTCGCGGAAGCTTAATATTCTTCTTGCTCTATACTTTCATTCTGCTCATTGTTAGTGTTGCCAGTGGCATTATTCTCCGGAAAATAATCAGAATATATAAACTAGATCTATACTTGCAGTTTTTGCGTTTTGGAAACGAATGGCATTATTTGTTTAGCGGTGAAATACTCTATCTGACTAAAAATGTAGACGCTTCAAAAATTGCGTTGATTCAAGTGGATGTAGTGGTTAACTCTAGTGAGGGAAACATGATTTATAGCGGTACACTACAAAACTTTTATTTATCAAAAGATAACGGACTAGATAGAATTTATCTCCGAAATGTATACCGTCGAAAATTAAAAGATGATTTAGGACCTAATCAGCATAATGTTGGTTATTTAGAACGCCACCTAGATGAGCGTTATTACGCAATGCCAGGCGATCTTTTCGTAGTAACTTACGATGATATCATCAACCTAAACATTACCTATTACTTTATGCCTAATGAGGCAACTGAAGCGCTGGAAGAAAATGAATCTAATACTAAATAAGAAAACACAATTCATAAACCTGGGGCTTAAAGATTACAAAGAGGCGTGGGATTATCAAACCGAATTGTTCAATAGCATTCTTACTATAAAGGCCGAGAATAGAACCCTACCGGAAGATCAGCAGGAACCCACCTATAACTATTTGATTTTTTGTGAACATCCTCACGTATATACCCTTGGGAAAAGCGGTAAGGAAAATAATTTATTGGTTAAAGCTGATAAACTTGAATCGATTGGCGCTTCATACTATCACATTAACAGAGGGGGCGATATTACGTATCATGGGCCGGGCCAACTTGTTTGCTACCCGGTAATAGACCTTGAAAATTTTTTCACCGACATCCATAGGTATATGCGCTTATTAGAAGAATCGGTGATACAAACACTGGCAGAATTTCATATCTATGCCGGCCGTGTTGTTGGGTTAACGGGGGTGTGGGTTGAGCCTAATGAATCTAATACAAGAAAGATATGTGCTATGGGCGTAAAGAGTAGCCGTTGGGCCGTAATGCATGGTTTGGCGCTTAACGTAAATTGCGACTTAAATTATTTCGAGAATATTATTGCTTGTGGAATTGAAGACAAGTCAGTAACATCGATGAAAAAAGAGCTAGGTAAGGAGGTTGACATGCGCTCTGTTGAGAATGTATTGAAAGAAAAGATTGTTGAACAATTTGGAATGCTTGTATGATTAAAGATATTCAAATACCCGAGGTTAAGAATGTGACGCTCGCTGTTGCTCGAAGAAAGGTTATTGGAGAAAGCGAGGAATGGGGCGTCTATCTCATTAATAACAATGAACACCCTATCGATAACACGTTAGTGGCAAGTAAGGGATATGGTGAGAAAGATGGGGAGCAGCAAAAGACATCTACCTTGCGTCACTTTTTGGAGACGGTACCTCCCAATAGCGCAACGTTAATTGAACCCATTGATCCAGCCGTATTCCATCTCAATAATGAATATTGGGTGAGTTATTACATCGACAAACAAATTTTTGATAAGCGTTTTGTGTTTGTGCCTGAGACTATCAGTGAGCAGAATCTAACATTTATAAAAGAGCTTGACATGGAAGGGGTTTTACATTCTTGAGAACATTGATTAAGGCTTTCTAATTACTATTTTTAAATAAAGATCCCAGCATGGCGCCCGAACTACGCGATATACTTTTTCTTGACATTGAAACCGTATCCGCCACAGAAGATTTTGATAACCTTGATGAGAGACTAAAGGTGCAATGGTCACGCAAAGCAAGCTTTTTAAGGCGAGAAGAAGAACATACCGATGAGGCCTTATATAATCAGCGTGCTGGAATTTATGCCGAGTTTGGCAAGATTATATGTGTTTCGGTGGGAAAATTCTTTGATAATGAAGCCGGCGAACTGGCCTTGAGAACAAAGTCATATTATGGTGATGATGAAAAAGAACTATTGAAGGAGTTCAAAACCATGTTAGATAAGTTTGATCAATCAACCTTAAAACTATGTGCTCATAACGGCAAAGAGTTTGACTTTCCTTATATCTGTCGACGAATGCTTGTTAATTGCATAAGCCTCCCGCCTGTTCTTAATCTTTCAGGAAAAAAATCATGGGAAATTCCGCATCTTGACACTTTAGAGATGTGGAAGTTTGGTGATTACAAACATTATACTTCCCTTGATTTACTAGCGGCAATTTTCTCAATTCCTTCTAGTAAACAAGACATGGATGGAAGTCAAGTAAATGGCGTTTACTATAAGGATAAAAATCTCCAAAAAATTCAAGAGTATTGTATTCGAGATGTAGTTGTGCTGGCGCAACTGTATTTAAAAATGAAATGTCATCCGCTAATGCATAATCAAAATATTATAACTGCGTAAGTCATAAGACTTACCATAACATGGCCTTTACAGGCTACAATTGAATGGGTAAAAAGAAAAAATTAAAATCATCTCAGGAAAAGAATCCTTCAGCAAAAATCCGTGCATCCATAATAAAGTTATTGAGCGAGCCTCGTGGCCGTGGCCTCGATATACAGGAGATTATCCGAAAAATGGGAATCAAAAAGAAAGACGAAATTAAACGTGCTACACTTATTTTCGATCAACTCGACGAAGAAGGTGTTATACAAGTACAAAGTAATGGAAAATATAAAGCAGAGCGAAGCCTTGTATCTGCTCAAGGCGAAGAGTTTACAGGAATTGTAGATCATGTGAGCTCGCGATTTGCTTACATTAAAATTGGGGAGGATCGCAAAGATGTTTATGTAACAGGTAAAGATCTTGGCTCCGCTATGGATGGTGACACTGTAAAAATTATCATGTTCTCAACCAAGCATGGCGAGCACCGCGAAGGAAAAGTAATTGAAGTGCTGAAGCGAAATAGAAGTCGTTTTGTCGGCAAAATGGAACTGTCGAAAAACTATGCGTTTGTTGTGCCGGATTATCGCAAAGTGCATCAAGATTTTTTTATTTATCCTGAAAATATTAACAATGCAAAAAGTGGTGATAAAGTAATTATTGAAGTTACCGCTTGGGCGGAAGGCGATAAAAGCCCGGAAGCAAAAGTTGTTGATGTTTTAGGTAAGGCAGGCGAGAATGAGGCAGAGATTCACTCCATCATGGCAGAATTTGATTTGCCATTTAAATTTCCTGAAAATGTAGTTAGTGACTCTGAAAAGATAAGTGATGAGATTACCAAACAAGAAATAAAAAAGCGCAGAGACTTTCGAGACATTACTACGTTTACAATTGATCCCGAAGATGCCAAAGATTTTGATGATGCGTTATCCATCCAAAAACTTGAAAATGGCAATTATGAAATAGGTGTACATATTGCTGACGTAACACATTATGTCCAACCAGGCTCTATACTAGAAACGGAAGCCTTCGATCGCGCAACATCTGTTTATCTTGTCGATCGTACCATACCGATGTTGCCTGAGCGACTATCGAATGGCCTTTGTTCATTACGACCTAACGAGGACAAGCTTACATTCTCAGCGGTTTTTGAAATGGATCCTAAAGCGAAAGTGATTAGCGAATGGTTTGGCAGAACCATTATACACTCAGATAAAAGATTCTCTTATGAATCAGCTCAAACAGGTCTTGAGACAGCCCAAGGTCCCTATGCAGATGAGCTTAAAACATTAAATGATCTGGCACTAATACTGCGTAAAGAGCGCTTTAAGCATGGTGCTGTTAATTTCGAAACTGCAGAAGTAAAATTCAAATTGGATGAAAATGGAAAACCACTTGCTGTTATTCCTAAAATAAGAAAAGATGCACATAAGCTCATTGAAGAGTTTATGCTTTTGGCTAATAAGTACGTAGCCACTTTTGTTTACAAGATGAAAAAAGGTGAAGAGAAAAACACCTTCGTATATCGAAGTCATGATTTCCCTGATCCTGAAAAAGTGAAAGACTTTGCCATGTTTGCCAAACAATTTGGTCATCAGGTAAATGTTGATGAAAGCTCTATATCAAAATCCCTTAATTCTTTAATGGATGCGATTGAGGGCAAACCTGAACAAGGCGTGTTGCAGCAACTTGCGGTACGCTCAATGGCCAAAGCAAAATACACAACAGACGAGAAAGGACATTTTGGTTTAGCGTTTGACCACTATACACACTTCACTTCCCCTATCAGAAGATATCCTGACATGATGGTTCACCGACTTCTTCAACATTACTTAGAAAAGGGCAATTCGGTAAATAAAAAAGACTACGAAGAAAAATGCATTCACTCTTCTGAGCGTGAGAAACGCGCTGCGGATGCTGAACGTGCTTCTATTAAATACAAGCAAGTTGAGTTCATGGCAAGTGCTGAAAAGAAAGCATATGACGGTCTTATCACGGGTGTAACCGAATGGGGAATTTATGTAGAAATCATTGAAACGAAGTGTGAGGGTATGATCCGTTTAGCAGATATGGATGATGACTTTTATGAATTTGATGAAAAGAATTATCGCATTATTGGAAAGAAAACCAACAAAGTTTACAGACTCGGTGACAAGCTGGAAGTGCGTGTCAAGAAAACAGATATTGATAAACGGCTGATAGACTTGGTTTTTGCTGAAAGTTCTATTTTCCCGAAAAAAAAGTATTAGATGCCAAATAGCATAGCCAGTTACCAGAACTGGATTGAACAAGAAATCAGAAAACAAAAATACGGCAAGCAGCCTGTGTCATTATATGAGCCTATTCATTATTTGATGGGCTTTGGTGGGAAGCGCCTACGCCCCATGCTCACACTTCTATCTTATGCACTCTTCAAAGACGACGTAAAAAAAATTGTCCCTTACGCAGTAGCGGTTGAGGCCTTTCACAATTTTACATTGATGCATGATGACATTATGGATAAAGCACCATTGCGCAGAGGTAAAGCTACGGTGCATAAAAAATGGAATGTGAATACAGCCATTCTTTCAGGCGATGTAATGCTGGTAAAGGTCTATGAAATGTTCGGAGGTTTAGATGCCGCAATCTTCAAGACTGTTATTAAAGCTTTTAATCAATGTGCAGCAGGCGTATGTGAAGGCCAGCAGTTCGACATGGAGTTCGAAACTATCAAACAAGTTACGGAAGCACAATATATAAACATGATTAGGCTAAAGACTGCGGTCTTATTGGGTTTTAGTCTTGAGCTAGGTTCAATGCTTGCAAACGCTGATGATGAAACGAGAAAGTTGTTATATAATTTTGGTGTGAATATGGGCATTGGCTTTCAATTGAAAGATGACTTGTTAGATGCCTACGCTGACCCAAAGAAATTTGGCAAACAAGTAGGTGGTGATATTCTTGCTAATAAAAAAACATGGTTGCTTATCAAAGCTTTAGAGAAGGCTAAGGGAAAAGATAAGAAAGAATTATCTTCTTGGATAGACGAACCTAAATTTAATAAGCAGGAAAAAATAAATGCCGTTAAATCGATTTATAATCGCTTGCATATACCCGCGCTGGCGGAAAAAAAGGTGGCACATTACTTTTCTTTAGGATTCAAAAATCTAGAGAATTTAAGTCTTCCTGATCATAAAAAAGAAATATTGAATGGCTTTGCACAGGCACTTATCCAAAGACAATCCTAGAACCTAGTTCTTATTGAATTGCCCTCTTCCAAAACTATTGTTACTAATTTCTCACTTAAATCCTTCCGTGTATATTTTCTAAGAGCAAGTGCGCGCGCGGCACTACTGTATTCTGATAATTTCAGATTTGATAAAAATGGCGTGATACTTTTTACAAAATCATTAGGCTGTCTGGCGTCAACTTGAATCCCACACTTCTCTTTTTCTATCTCTTCGTTAATCCAACCACCAAAATTTATGATAATGAGTTTGCCCGCAGCTAGCCCGTCGAAATATTTGTTGGGCGATCCGGTTTCAAGAATAGGCACCGATTTATAGCACACAAAAACAGCGTCTGTAATATTCATAATGTCATACACGCCTGGCCTACTTTGAAAAGGAATAAAAGAAAGATTTAGTAAGTCTAAACGTGATGCAGATCGTTTTAAATTTTCTTTCATCGCGCCGTCACCACATACAATGAAATGGATAGGTAAAGCAGCACGTTGACTCGCGCGTGCACATTCCAAAAAATAATCTAATCCATTAGCCAAACCCAACGCGCCCATATAAGAAACAACAAACTTTCCTTCAACACCAAATTTTTTCTCCAATACCATCTGTTTCTTACAAGGTGCATAGAAATCTGTATCCGCCATGTTAGGTATAAGGTGGACTTTCTTTTGATTAACTTTTTTTTCAATAGCGTCCTTTATGGCAGGTGATAAGGCCACAATAGAAGTTGCCTCATTGTAAATAGATTTTTCTAGTTTATATAAGATCTGCTTTAGTAAATGATTTTTAATAACCCCCATTTGTATCGGGGCCTCCGGCCAGAGGTCTCCCACCTCAAAAATATATCGAATCTTATATTTAAACTTAAGCCACATTGCAGCTAATCCTACAGTTAAGGGTACAGAAATAGCATAACACAGATCAACATCCTTAATCTCTTTAAACTTATGAATAACTGCTAGGGTGTATTTAATGAATGAAGTAATCCGGGCTGTGAAGCCAAAATTGTTGTTATACCGTATGGGTAAATAATGAACTTCAATGCCTTCAAAATCGTCTTTAAAATAATGCTTTCCATTATAACCTGTAATAACAGCTACTTGAATTCCTTTATCAACTAGTGCCTTTGCTAAGTAATATGAACGGATGGATCCTCCTCGCTGAGGTATATTAAAATGCTGATGCAGGATCAAAACTTTCACGCTGCAAAGAAAGAAAATCAACTATATAGAGTTGTGAAGATTGTAACAATCTTTTGAGGTATTGTATCAGGGCTAAAATAAAATCGCTGTGAAATAAATCTCACAGCGATATAATGAAAACCCTTAATCGGCAAGCCCACCTCTACTGAACAACGTAAATATCAATAATAGTTCTATGTATGCTTTTGCTCTAGACTTTTGGAGAAACTCAATATGTTAAGCACCGTACCAGCCGATGGCTCAACACGTATTTTATCTACTTCTCTTTTCACTATACAAAGTTCATTGTATAGAATCTGTAGTTGAGGATCGCAAATAATTGCTTTACTAATTTCCCGCTCCTCCTTCTCCGTAGTCTCTTGGTAAATATACCTGACTAGATCGTTCTTGGTAAAAGTCTTTATCATAGGCTCTGTTTTGTACCATTTTCTTACGCAGGTTGATTAACGCATAGCGCATTCTTCCCAACGCTGTATTGATGCTAACATCAGTACGTTCTGCAATTTCTTGAAAACTCATTTGCAAAAAGTGCCTCATAATTAACACCTGTTTTTGCTCAACCGGTAGTTCTTTAACGAAGTCTCTTAACCTTTTATGGTTCTCTTTCTTCATCTGAACAGACTCCATAGATTCTTCCGAAAATTCCATGGAATCAAAAACACGGCTACCATCCTCCAACACAACTTCAGGATAACGTTTAAGCTTCCTAAAGTGATCAATGGCTAGGTTGTGCGCTATCCGGCTTACCCAGGGCATAAACTTCCCTTCTTCATTATACCGTCCTCCCCGGATGGTATTAATGACTTTAATGAAAGTTTCCTGCAAAAGGTCTTCAGCAACATACCGATCTTTAACAATCAGATATATAGCCGTAAAAATTTTCGATTTGTGTCTGAAAAGGAGCACTTCGAAAGCTTCTTCGTTACCGTTTTGATAGAGCGACACAAGCTGGCTGTCACTTAATCTTTTATCAATCATTCGTCTTTGCTTTTAGGTAACGTAGAGGTCTATCTCAATATTGTGCTGGGTTAGTTTGGAACTATTGGTCTGAAAAGTTAAAAATAATCTTCGATAGCACCAAAGAATTTTGAAAATTTTCTTGCCTTCTAATTAATTTCTTGTGGTATTTGTCAGCGGAATTTCTTTGTAAATTAAACTATGGCGGTGAGCAAAAAACGTGTAATTAAAAGCCTCGAGAATCTTTCTGAGGATTTAAAGGATTTAATAAAGGATCAATACCCGGGTGGGTATGAAAGTACCATTACACGCATCATGAATGCAAAAAAGGAGCCTATTTTTGTGTTTCCTCTTGAAACTGATGATGCAGTTTACTTAGTAAAGGTTCCGGCCACGAAAAATAGCGATGGCGGTTATGATGTAGAATCGGGCAATCCGCAAGAGTTTGATAAGTCAACTGATGATGATCCGATAGCTGTGGGCGAGGACGATTTACTCGCTGCCACTAAAAGTGATGCTGATGACGACGACTATGATGCGAAAAGTACGGCAGATCCTAGTTACGATCCTGATTTCGACAATTAATCAAATTAATTTCCAATACTAACACCATCCAACAAGAGATGGTGTTTTCTTTTATATGATTGATGAAGAAGTACAAACTAGACGAACTCGGACGAATATCTGTAGATGAATTTAAAAAGGTTGATAAATTACCTGTATGCATTGTTTTGGATGGCATTCGGAGTTTGCATAATGTAGGTTCTGCTTTTCGTACTGCAGATGCTTTTAGAATCGAAAAGATTTATTTAACAGGAATTACGGGAACGCCACCCCATAGAGAAATTCAAAAAACAGCACTTGGAGCCACAGAATCTGTTGATTGGGAGTATGCAGAAACTTCGGCCACGTTGATAAAACGCTTGAAGGAGCTTAATTATAGAATTCTTGCCGTTGAACAAACAAACGAAAGCATTGCTCTTCAAACATTTACACCTGATGATAATCAAAAATATTGTTTGGTTTTTGGCAATGAGGTAAATGGTGTTAGCGATGATGTAATTGCTCTGGCTGATATGGCACTAGAGATTCCTCAAACTGGAACCAAACATTCACTTAATATTTCGGTTTGCCTCGGTGTGGTAGTATGGGAAATATTTAGCAAGTTAACGTTACGGGTGGACTTACATAAGTAATTAGAGGCACTTACATTAGTAATTAGAGGCACTTAAAATAACATTAACCTTTGAGTAGTATATTTTAGTACGGCCCTTATAAGCAGAATCTGTACCTATAATAAGCCAAACCTCACCCAGCGAGTTTGTCTTAACTGCAAAATAAGGGTAAGCAGATGATATTGTATTGCCTTTTGTGGTTAGATCGTAAGTTTGCGTGCTGTTTTCAACGCCAATTTTGCCAATAACTACCATGTCTGAGCCACCAATACCCCCAAGCCCTTTATCAATATTCAGCCTGTAATAATCTTCATCTATAATTCTTTTCGGCTCTGAGGCGGTTGCTCCTACCTTTAAACTCACGCTATCTGCCTCGATACTACCATACGGTGCATTGGATGCAAATTCAATATCGTAGACAATTGTATATTCAGTATTGGGCGTAAGACCTAATATCTTCTTCTTAATGAACATAAAAAGATGTTCGCCTTTATTATCACCAGAAAGCGCTAATGCTTTGTTATTGGATATATTATCTGGCAAAGAGCCATAAGAAAATTCGAGTTCGCTTAAGGTTGAATCTACGATTTTATAGTCAGCAAAATCTCCTTCCCAACCAGATTTTGACTCATTAAAATCAAAGGAAGTAGATAAAACATTAATTCCAGGATCTTCATCATTAGAGAGAGAACAAGCCCCTAAGAACAATGAGGTTAAAAGAATAAGATAAAAGCTTCTCCGCAATTTCATAACTCAAACATAACGCCTGTAATTAGACACAAACCTTAAAACAAAAGTTGTAAATCTTATTTGCAAGTTGCAAAATTTATCGCATGTTTATTCTGCCTCTATTTAATAAAAGCTCGACAATATACATATGAAAACCCTCCGTCTCGTATTAATTTTCTGCTGGTGCTTATCCTGCAAAGAAATATCATTTAAAGAGCCTCAACCCAAAGGTAAAAAAACGCTTGAACAGATTCCAGGGTCGCTTCAAGGCAATTATCTATTGAGAGATGACAATGGTTATATGAAAGACACACTTGAAGTAAGTGCTGAAGGATATCGCACTGGCTCTATGTCTAGTGACGAAGCTTTGCTTAGTGATAGTCTCATCCTAAAATATTACAAAGGATTCTATTTCCTTAGTATGCATAAAAAACCGGAGTGGTATGTTAGGGTTATTAAACAAGAAAAAAATGGTGACCTCCTTTATATGGAAATGGATCATGAGGACAATAACTTCAGTGACTTCATACAAAGGCTATCACGTGAAATTAAAGTTGATAGCATATCTTTAAAAGATAAAAAATTATATCAGATTGACCCCTCACCCAAACATTTAATAAGTCTGATCAATAAGGGGTTCTTTAAGCAAACGCTATTAAGAAAATTACAGTAAGTGTGTCACCCTAAAGGTTCATTGTCTTCATTTTTTTCCAGTGCCGTATTCTGAGTAATGATGAAAGGTGAAGCTGATTGATGTAATTTAATTGCCTTACGTGATAACATTACCCCAATGACCAAAGAGGCAAAGGCTCCGAACCAAATACCGGGAATATAAGATATGAATAAGAAATAATCATATCCGCCATGAAATATCATAGGTATCAATAAGGCAATAACACTAAAATATAGTTCTTTACTTTGGTCAAATTTTGCTCTACCTAAAAAATAACCCATCAATACACCAAATGTTGCATGTGCTGGCACCGCAGTAAACACACGTAACATTCCTACAACAAAACCCTCATCAAAAACATATATAATATTTTCAAAGGTAGCAAAACCCATGCTTACCATAACCGCATAGACTATGCCATCAAATGGCTCATTAAAATTTTTATTCCGAAAAAGAATGAAGCGAACAAAAATGAATTTACTGAACTCTTCAATAAGTGCTACTTTAAAAAAAGCATTATAAAATTGATCAATAATATCTGCCTCATTCGTAAATATCAACAGATTTACTGGGTAGCTTATAGAAATAGCGATGGCAATGCTTAATACGCCATAAAAGAAACTGATTAAAAGCAGGTGGACTGGCTCTCTTTCATGTTTATCTTTTAAATAAATATAAATTCCAATACCAAAGCCAGGTGCTAGTGCTAATGCAAGGAGCGCAAGAAAATTCATTATTTTTTATTTCCTGATATCACTACTCAATAACTTCTTCAAGCTGATCCATTTTATCATCCGAATATTTCCCCGAGGTTGTATAAACAATCTTACCGCCAGGGTCTAAAACAAAAAAATACGGTGTATCGTTATTCTTAAACTCTAACGCGTCTTTATAAGGCTTTAACTCACCCTTATAAAACAGAATATAGGGTAATAATTGCGGGTCAACGTTTTTCAACGCTTGGCGTTTGGCTGTTCCTGTTGCCGCGGCATTAACGCCTGTAAACATGGGTACAAAATATACATTTACATCATAGCCAAAACCTGACATGATGCCCGTGGTTTTCTGAATAAATTTTTCAAACACAGGTTGAAACCAGGTATTAAGTTCGTCCTCCGACTTTCTAGAATAGGCAAGACCAAGCAATGTATATTTACCTTTAACTTGAAGTGGTAACTGTACCTTTTTATCTTCAGCTGTTTCTGCGGCCATGTCTGGAAAAATCTTTCCAATCACTTGTGCATTTATCGAGATGGTTAGAAACTGGGCAAAGCATATTGAAATCATAATTCGTTTCATAAAAAAGCTTTTTATTGAAGTTAAAGAATAACTAGGATAATCTCTTCCTTTGTAAAACAAAAACGTAACCACACACAAACCAATGAGCGTCAAAGACCATTATTACAACCACTTAGGTAATTTCTATTCTTGGATGCTGGGAGATTTTAATGAGGGCCAATTACAACAAGAAAATTTTTTTCGTGAAATGGGCATTTTTCCCCATTTCACGAAAATTGCCTTTGACTTAGGGGCCGCCCATGGCTTGCAGACCATTTCATTAGCAAAACTGAATTTCAGTGTTACCGCCGTGGATTTCAATCTACAGTTACTTAATGAATTAGTAGGGCGTATAGAAAATCTCCCTATTGAAGTCGTGGAAAGCGATATTCTTGAATTTCTCCGATCTCAAAAAAGTAGCGCCGAGGTAATCGTCTGTATGGGAGATACATTAACTCATTTAGAATCTATAGATGATGTTGATGCACTTGTACATTTGAGTGCTCATAAACTAATTAAGCATGGGAGAATAATTCTTTCATTCAGAGACCTTACCAAAGAAATTAAAGGAACGCAAAGGTTCATACCTGTTAAGAGTGATGAGAATAAGATTCTAACCTGCTTTCTTGAATACTTTCCAGATCATGTTATGGTCTATGATATTCTCCATGAGAGAAAAGATGGATTGTGGATTCAGAAAGTAAGCAGTTATCCTAAACTAAGGATAGACGAATTTTTGATTTTAAGTATGTTCAATTCAAATGGGATTCGATTAATAAACTCTTTTGTGAGGAACCGAATGCGTTATCTAATTGGTGAGAAGATTTAGTTAGTCAAATTCAGGCTTTTCGATGACGAGCGTAAAGGTACTGCCCTTTCCAAATTCAGATTTTAATGAGATGTTTCCTTTTATTTTTTTAAGTGCTTCTTGCACAATGTATAAACCTAAGCCGGTGCCTTCTGTGTTTTTAGAAGCGCGATAAAACATATCAAAAACTTTATTCATACTGTCAGGATGAATACCCTGTCCATTATCCTCCACTGCAATTTGGATACTTCCTACATTTTTGATAAAGGTTACTTTAATATAAGGATCTGTTTGATTTGGGTTATGGTATTTTACAGCATTGGAAATCAGATTTCCCAAAATAATCTTCATTTGATGGTAATCTGAAATAAAATGATTTTGCAGGCTTTGTTCATACACTAATGAAATAGAGGAGGCGCCTTTATTGAACTTTACATCTTGAACGGTATCTTGAAGTAAGGCATCAAAATCTATATCCTCCATTTTGACATCAAATTTTTTACTTCGGGCTAGCGTCAATATATCTGCAATGCCCATATCAAGCTTTTTGATTCGATCTTCAATAAGCTGCATAAAAGTACGTGCTCGTTCTTCCTGCAACTCTTCTTTTCCAAGAAAGGTTAAGCCGAGAATGGAAGCTATTGGTGCTCGTAAATCATGCGATGTACTATATAAAAAAATATCTAGCTCTTTATTAGCCTTGTTTAATTTGTAGCGTTCATCTTCTAGTAGCCACATTACTTTGCCCAGACCCATCACTGATATTAGCAAAAGGTCAATAAGACCTAAATAACCCGGTACATTAATTGGAATGTCTAAAAGATTAGCGATTACAAAAGCAAAGTAAATAAATTGGTCTATACTAAAAAGTACAAAAGCAACAGCTAATAATTTCTGGCCGAACCCTTTTGTAAATTTATGATGAGACCAAACTACTATTCCCGCCAAAAGAAAACCACATGCTGGTAGTACAGTCCGTGTGCCAATACGCAATAAGTACTGGCCTGCCACTGCATCTGGGTTTTGACTAAACGCCAATACTGTTATAAGTGCTAGCAGAATAGAGGCAACAATTACCACATGGTGTATCCTTCTTTTTATGGGTTTTTCATAAACCAATTGATAAGCACCTATCAGAATAAGAAAGATCTGCGAGTAACATCCTAACTGGGCAAAGAAACTTAGGCTGATTACAAGCATATTTTGTTCACCATCAGAACTGAATAAAAGCAGTGCTGTGCACAAAGCATATACTGAAAACGCTAGCCAACTACGCGACCACGAACGCAAAAATCTGCGAATGTACATTTTACTGAAATACCTGAATATGAAAAATATGATAACACCCATTGCACATTGGGCGAGATATATAATTAGAATTTGATACGTATTTTCCGAAAGTTCGGGAAACATGAAAAATGGTTTAAAAAAATTAAAGTTAATAAAGCTGGATACTTTATCTAAATCTGATGAATTTGAAATAATTTGAGCCTGAATAAAAAACAAATACCCTGTCTTAACGTGTTAAGACAGGGTATTTTGATGTGGTGATGGAGGGAATTGAACCCCCGACACAAGGATTTTCAGTCCTTTGCTCTACCAACTGAGCTACATCACCATTAATCCATCCCCATGCTGTGGGGGGCACAAAAGTATATAAATTTATATTTCATGCAAACTGGTTTAGTATTTATTAGATTTAAGTCGACACTATTATTTATAAACATGATTCAACACCTGGCATTCATACTATTATTGGGGATAGCTATATATTTTATCCGAAAGCGTGCGCTTAGAATAAGGAATAATATTAGGCTAGGGAAAGACAATGATATTAACGACAGGCCTACAGCGCGTTTTAAGAATATGTTGCTCGTTGCGTTTGGCCAAAAAAAAATGTTTAAGCGCTTTATTCCGGCGATTTTACACTTCTTCATCTATTTTGGCTTTCTCGTCATCAACCTTGAAGTACTAGAATTTGTTATCGATGGGTTTGCCGGTACGCACCGAATTTTTGCCCCTTATCTTGGCAGTCTGTACAACGTAGCCATGAATATTTTTGAATTCCTCGCTTTGGGCGTACTCATTTCTTGTGTGATTATGCTATCCAGAAGAAATATTTTAAAAATTAAAAGATTCTGGACACCAGAGATGAAGGGGTGGCCACAACTAGACGCTAATCTCATTCTAATTACAGAAGTAGTTTTGATGTGCGCTATACTTAGCATGAATGCTGCTGATCAAATTTTGCAAACACGAGATAGCCATTATACGACGGCAACAGGTTCTTTATTTTTCAGCTCCTTTATTATACCAATATTTCAAAACCTTGAAACATCTACATTAATGTTCATAGAACGTTTTGCTTGGTGGTTCCATATAATTGGCATTTTAGGATTTGCTGTTTACATCACGTATTCAAAACATCTTCACATTTTTCTGGCTTTCCCAAATACCTACTTTGCTAAACTTGAGCCAAAAGGCAAGCTGAATAACATGCCTGTGGTAACTAATGAAGTAAAATCGATGTTGGGCCTAGCCCCTGCCAATGTAATAGCAACACCACCCGCAGAACCTGGTCGCTTTGGCGCAAAAGATGTAAACGATTTGAAATGGAATAACTTACTTGAGGCCTATACCTGCACGGAATGTGGACGTTGTACTTCAGAGTGTCCTGCTAATATTACCGGCAAAAAATTGTCTCCAAGAAAAATTATGATGGATACGCGCGACAGAATGGAAGATATAGGTAAAAGTCTTTCTATAGGCGGACCAGGATTGAATGATGGTAAGACTTTATTGCACGATTATATAACGAAGGAAGAAATAAATGCCTGTACCAGTTGCAATGCGTGCGTTGAAGCCTGCCCTGTTTTAATCAATCCTTTAGAAATTATTATTGAGTTACGAAGGTATGTTGCCATGGAGGAGTCGGGTTCTCCCGCAGCATGGAATTCGATGTTTCAAAATATTGAGACTAGTTTTGCACCTTGGAAGTTTCCACCAAGCGATCGATTTAATTGGGCAAACGAGATTAAAAAATAAAAAGCATGTCTGAAATTCAATACAAAGTTCCAACAATGGCAGAAATGGTCGCTCAAGGTGAAATACCTGAAGTACTTTTCTGGGTTGGATGCGCCGGATCTTTTGACGAACGGTATAAACGTGTAACTAAAGCTTTTGTAAAAATTCTCAGTGCTGTGCAGATTAAGTTTGCTGTGTTGGGAAATGAAGAGACTTGTAGCGGAGATCCCGCAAGAAGAGCTGGCAATGAATTCCTTTTTCAAATGCAGGCCATGAGCAACATACAAGTTTTAAATGGCTATGGTGTTAAAAAAATAGTTACGGCTTGCCCACATTGTTTCAATACTTTAAAAAATGAATATCCTGAATTGGGTGGAAACTATGAAGTAATCCATCACGCTACTTTTCTCCAACAGCTTATAAATGATGGAAAGGTGAAGATGAAGGAAGACGGATCTTTTAAAGGCAGGAAAATAACCTATCATGACTCATGTTTTCTAGGACGCGCCAATAATATTTATGAAGCTCCCCGTTTAGTCTTGGAGGCGCTTGATGCTGACCTTATTGAAATGAAGCGGTGTCGCACAACAGGGTTATGCTGTGGTGCAGGTGGCGCACAAATGTTTAAGGAGCCGGAAAAAGGTAAAAAAGACATTAATGTAGAACGGACTGAGGAGGCACTTGCAACAGGCGCAACCACCATAGCAGTTGCTTGTCCATTTTGCATGACGATGTTGAGCGACGGCGTAAAGAATAAAGAGCGAGAAGCCGATGTAGTAGTTAAAGATCTAGCAGAACTTATCGCCGAAGCGCAAGGTTTATCTTAATGTAAAATAAAAGAATATCTAATGTTTGTTCCTTTTGAATCCCTTCCAGCTCATGCGCGACTGTGGATATATCAATCAACTAGAAAACTATCTTCTTCTGAGCAAGATATAATTTCCAATGAGCTTACATCGTTTACAACACAATGGGAAGTTCATGGTCAACCGATGAAAACCTCTTTTACTATTTTGTATAATCAGTTCTTAATTTTGGCAGCTGATGAAGGTTATAATGCAGCAAGCGGTTGTTCAATTGATGGCTCAGTTAGGGTTTTGAAAAAATTAGGTGAGCAAATCAATATTGACTTTCTAAACAGAAGTACGGTTGCCTTTAAAGGTATAGAAGAAGATATATTGCTAGTTCCAGTTGCTGGCTTAAAACAAAAAAGTGCAGAAGGGCTTTGGGGCAAAAATACGCTTGTCTTTAATAATCTCATATCAACCAAAGGTGATATGGATAAAAATTGGCTTTTGCCTGCTGGAGATACCTGGCTTAAACGGTATCTGGTTCATGAAACATTAACCAATTAGATAGTTCAATCTATATGTTTAACAAGTGGATAGATATTTTTGTAGTTTTATACATCATTTTTAATCGGTTTATGAAGGTAAGATTTTTATTGTTAGTCATTCCCTTATTCATGTTCGCATGTAGTATGGAAAAAAAAGCTACTAAGGCTTACAATCTTGGTAAATATGAAAATGCCATAAGCCTATATAAAAAAACCATGTCTCGCAATCCTGCAAAGGCAAATTATTTTATTGCAGAATCTTACCGGCAATCTAATCGTATTAAAGAAGCAGAAGCCTATTATGCTAAGGCCGGAGGCCGTGGCTTTAATAAAGATACAACTCAATTTTACTATGCTCAATCATTGAAAGCAAATGGTAAATACGATGAGGCACGTAAACAATTAGATGAAATCATTACTCGTACAACCGATGAGAAAATGAAAGACCGTGCTAATGAAGCACTGGATGGGATTGCTTACGTTGATAAATTACTCCAAAAACCAAGCTATTATCGCATTAAGAATTTAGAAGCACTCAATACGCCTTCTAGTGAATACTCTCCTGTGTTTATCAATGATGAGTTATACTTTACCTCATCTCGAGGCACTGGAAAAATATATGAAGCTACAGGTACGCCATTTAGTGATCTTTACAAAGTTGCCAGTCGTGGGGCTAACGTAGACCTTGCAACGTTACAGCCTCTTCCTTCTAATATTAACGATGCCATTCGAAATGAAGGCTGTGTTACTTTCACGCCTGATGGTAAAACTATGATTTTCGCAAAGGGTAACACCGAAAAGAAAAAAGGTGGTGTCGATGTTGATTTATACATTTCAAGATTAAGAAATAACGTATGGTCGGTACCCATTCCTGCGCCCGGACTTAATACGACAGTAAGGAGCGAGACTGACCCTGAAGCAAAAAACCGAAGCTTTGATTCGAGTCCCGCATTTAGTTCAGATGGCCGAACACTATATTTTTCTTCCAATAGAAAAGGTGGATATGGTGGCAACGACATTTACTCTGCCCAAATGGATACACGCGGCCGTTTTAGTCGTATTAGAAATTTAGGAACAGAAATTAATACAGCCGCCGATGAAATGTTTCCTTATGTTTCAGAGGATGGGAAATTTTATTTCTCTTCAGATGGTCATCCCGGTTTTGGTCAGCTTGACATCTTCACTGTAAACCGAGCCAATGGAAAAACCACCATTGAGAATTTAGGCCAACCTGTAAATTCAACAGGCGATGATTTTGGAATTTTCTTATTCCGTCCTGACCGGGGTTTCTTTACCTCTAACCGTGAAG
This sequence comes from uncultured Cyclobacteriaceae bacterium, assembly GCA_964235605.1. Lineage (GTDB taxonomy): Bacteria > Bacteroidota > Bacteroidia > Cytophagales > Cyclobacteriaceae > DATCRE01. Next base: position 108,724 of record CAXSCR010000001.1, read on the forward strand.
GGGGAAAAGGTGATGATGACATCTATACCTTCATAAATGAAGATCCTGATCTTAAGGTTATAAATTATTATCTACAGGGTATCAGTTACACACCTAATAATAAAGATGGCAAGCTTCAGATTTTACCGAATACTAAAGTCACGCTAATTGATGTTAAGGGCGACGTATTGCAAGACTACGTTACCGGTAATGATGGCAAATTTCTTTTTCGTGTTTACGAAAACGAAGACTATAACTTAATTGGTGAGACTGAAGGATACCTTGTAAAACGTGAAACTTATAGTACCAAAGGAAGATCGGTTGACCCCAAAACTCTAAAAGACCTGGTAACGAATATCACTTTAGATACTTTAATCGTGCTCGATAAAATTGAGCTCAATAAAATATTTGTGCTTGACCACATCTATTACAATTTTAATAAATATGATATACGTCCTGATGCTGCGGTAGAATTGAACAAACTTGTTCAACTTCTTATCGATAACCCTGAAATAATAATTGAACTCAGCTCACATACCGATAGTATTGCCGAAGAAGACTACAACAGAACGCTTTCCCAAAAACGTGCTGAATCTGCCGTAAACTATCTCATTGATAGAGGAATTGCGCAAGAGCGTTTAGTTGCCAAAGGGTATGGAGAAAACAGACCCATGGCACGCAACACAAATCCTGATGGAACTGACAATCCGGTAGGACGTCAAAAAAATAGACGTACGGAATTTAAGATCCTTGAGATTGGTGTTATTCCGAAGTCAGTAGAACAGACAGAAGGTACGGGAGAAACTTTTGATGAGGATAAGTTCTTCAAAGATTGATAGCCAATATTCATAAAAGTGAATGCTCTGATACTCTCAGAGCATTTTCTTTATAAGCTTTTTCTAATTTTACGCCAAATACACTAACTATGAATTACCGCATTGAAAAAGATACCATGGGTGAAGTTAAGGTGCCCGCAGATAAATATTGGGGTGCACAAACTGAACGTTCACGAAACAATTTTAAAATTGGCCCCGAGGCAAGCATGCCTAAGGAAATCATCTATGCTTTTGCCTATTTGAAAAAGGCTGCCGCACAAGCTAATCATGAACTTGGCGTATTACCTGCTGATAAAAAAGATTTAATAGGTAAAGTCTGTGACGAGATCCTAACGGGAATTCTTGATAGCGAATTTCCATTGGTGATTTGGCAAACCGGATCAGGTACGCAAAGTAATATGAATGTAAACGAGGTGGTGGCCTATCGGGCGCATGTGTTAAGCGGAGGACAGCTATCGGATGAAAAGAAAGTACTCCATCCAAATGATGATGTAAACAAATCTCAATCTTCTAACGATACCTTTCCAACAGCTATGCACATTGCTGCATATAAACAAACCGTTGAGATAACTATTCCTGGCATGAAACAGCTAAGGGATACCCTTGCTAAAAAGTCAGAAGACTTTAAACTAATTGTAAAAACAGGGCGCACTCACTTTATGGATGCTACCCCACTGACGCTAGGTCAGGAGTTTTCTGGTTATGTTCAACAGATCGACAATAGCATCCGTGCTATAAAGAATTCACTTGAGGTAGTTCGTGAACTTGCGTTGGGTGGCACCGCAGTGGGTACGGGTCTTAACACCCCCAAGGGTTATGATGTACTCGTAGCTAAAAAAATTGCAGACCTTACGGGATATCCTTTTATAACAGCCCCTAATAAATTTGAATCACTTGCTGCCCATGATGCCATGGTAGAATTGTCTGGCGCTTTGAAACGCTCTGCTGTTTCATTGATGAAAATTGCCAATGACATTCGTATGTTAAGCTCTGGCCCTCGTTGTGGAATAGGTGAGCTCGTTATCCCTGATAATGAACCTGGCTCATCAATTATGCCTGGAAAAGTAAACCCTACCCAGCCTGAAGCTTTAACTATGGTCTGCGCCCAGGTAATAGGTAACGATGTTGCAGTGTCGTTTGGTGGATCGATGGGTCACTTTGAACTGAATGTTTTCAAGCCCGTTATAGCTGCTAATGTTTTGCAATCAGCAAGATTGATTGGTGATGCTTGCGTTTCATTTGATGAAAAATGTGCTTTGGGTATTGAGCCCAATCATGCTATTATTAAACAACATCTAGAGAATTCATTGATGTTAGTAACTGCACTTAATACACATATTGGCTATGAGAGCGCCGCCAAAATTGCTAAGAAAGCGCATAAAGAAAACAAGACACTGCGTGAAGCCGCTGTTGAAACTGGGTTACTAACATCAGCTCAGTTTGATGAATGGGTAAGACCAGAAAAAATGGTAGGGAGCTTAGAGAACTAATGATAAGCTACGAATGATCTCAAGTATGACTTTCTACTTCGTTGTTTCGAATCTTTGAATGATACATTTATTAAAAAATATTTTGTACTTTTATTTGATTTTAACAAACATAAGATGAAAAATATAGTTATACTTTTCTTATCTCTGACGTTAATGCTCACGTCGACTTACAGTTTCGCTCAACTTTCTAAAACAGAAAAGAAAGAGTGGAAGAAAAAAGCTAAAGAATTTTCTAAATCTCCAGAAAGTCTAAAGCAATTAATAGATGAAAAAGAAGCGGCGGAGAATGAGGTAGCATCTCTTAATTCAAAACTTACCCAGTTACAATCAAGTGTGGGTGAAAAAGATTCAAAAATCACTGAGCTTGAAGACCAATTAACGCAAGCGCGCAGTCAGGTTATTGCTGCAAATTCTGAACTCGCTCAACTTAAAGAAACGCCTGTGGTTAACTCTATGGATTATTCCAAAGGTGTGGTGTTCAAAGTTCAGATTGGTGCTTTTAAAAATAAAGACTTATCAAAGTATTGGGAAAACAACCCAAACTTCGGAGGTCAACAGTCTGAAGATGGAACTAAGAGTTATACAATTGGCCTTTTCCGTGACTATTGGGAAGCTGATGTATTCAAAAAGTATATGCGTGAAATGGGTGTTAAAGATGCTTGGATTGTACCGTTTAAAGATGGTGAGCGCGTTGACATTAAAGATGTACTAGAAGGTGTGGTGAACGAAAAGCCAGCAGACGCAGGAACGAATTAGAAATTTTTATCAGATATAAAAGAGCAGCATCCAAAAGGTGCTGCTCTTTTGTTTTGTACTTAGTTAGGCGCATTTTGCAGCCTCTAAAGAAAATACAATGTATTACACACGCCTACAAGTAATCTGTAACCAAGAGTTCGCTGAAATGCTCATGGCAGAAGTTGGTGAAGCTGGCTTTAATACGTTCATGGAAACTGAAAGTGGGTTCGAGGCTTATACGGAAGAGGATAAATTCGATCAACTCATTCTTGACGATATCAAAGCCAAATACACAACCTTAACACCTATTGAATATTCATTCGATAAAATTGAAAAGCAAAACTGGAATAAGATCTGGGAGGAAAGTTACGAGCCCATTAATGTAGAAGATAAATGTCTTATTCGCGCTCATTTTCATCATCCTGATAAAAAGTATGACTATGAAATTGAGATTACACCAAAAATGTCTTTTGGTACGGGGCATCATCAAACCACTTATCTCATGGTGAAGAATCAGATGACAATAAATCATGAAGGCAAGCGTGTAATGGATGCGGGTTGTGGCACCGCCATTCTTTCTATCATGGCTGCTAAACTAGGTGCCAAAGAAATAGAAGCCTTTGATATTGACGAATGGAGTATCATAAATGGTAAAGAAAACATTGACGTAAACATCTGCAAAAATATCAATCAGCAATTGGGTAAGCTTAGTGACTTTACTTTTGAAAAAACCTTCGATATCATTCTAGCCAACATTAATAAGAACGTTCTTGTGAGCGAGATGTACCAGTATGCTGGGTATCTGAGTCCCCACGGACTCTTACTATTAAGTGGTTTTTATACAAATGACATTCAGGATTTACTAAACGAAGCAGCACGTTATAAAATGAAAGAGGTTGGTAGGGATGAACGAGAAGGTTGGGCATCTTTGCTGCTACAGATAGATTAATTGTAGTGGGCCGTGAAGGCATACGAGAACAGATACGCTAGATAAATATAGCCCATGGACCAATTTGATGTTATAATTATCGGTGCAGGCCCCATAGGGCTAGCTTGTGGCATTGAAGCTAAGAAAGCAGGGTTTAGCTATGTTATAATAGATAAGGGTTGCCTGGTCAACTCTATCTATAACTATCCACTTAACATGACCTTCTTTTCAACATCAGATAGATTAGAAATAGGTGGTGTACCTTTCATTTCGCACACACATAAACCGGTTCGCGCTGAAGCACTTGAGTATTATAGAAGGGTGTGCTCAAGCTGGGAATTAAATGTTAAGCTCTATGAAGAGGTAAAAAGTGTTTATCAAAAAAATGATATCCATTATGTAACTACGTCAAAGGGCAACTATCAATCAAAGGCAGTAATACTATCATTGGGGTTCTATGATTTACCTTATCTCCTCAACATTCCTGGTGAAGAGCTTCCTAAGGTTAAGCATTATTATGATGAGCCCCATCCGTACTTTACCCAAAAAATAGTTGTTGTGGGTGCATCCAACTCTGCCGTTGATGTGGCACTTGAGACCTGGAGAAAGGGCGCACAAGTCACCATGGTTATCCGCGAAAGCGGCATACGTGAAACCGTGAAATATTGGGTTAAACCTGATATTGAGAATCGTATCCAAGAAGGGTCAATTAAAGCTTTCTTTCATTCAGAAGTAACAAAAATATCACCGACTGAGGTACAAATTCGAACGCCAGAAGGTGAAAAAATTCTTGAAAACGATTTTGTACTTGCTATGACAGGCTACCAGCCGCCTTTTGATTTTATGAAGGCTTGTGGAATTCATTTTCAAGATGATAAGTACAGTACGCCTATGTATGATGAAAGTACCATGGAGACCAATGTTCACAATTTGTTTTTGGCGGGCGTAATCTGTGGTGGTCTAAAAACTAACAAGTGGTTTATAGAAAATTCACGTGTTCATGCTGAGATGATTATTGGCACTCTGAAGACCAGGTAAACTTTAACTCTAATAAGATACTTTATTTATTGTTGCAACCTCCTGCACATTCTGGTTGTCTACAGGTTAATGATTACAAAAAGACATATACTTTTGGTAGTGGGCGTACTTGTAGCGCTTATTATATTTATTACAGGAGTGTTATAACTATTTCCTGTGATATAGCGAATTAATCAACGATCGTAAAGATGCTGTCACTGTCAACCTCCACAGGTCCTAATCTTATTGTGAGGTTTCCCGTTTTTGCGCCTGTCGGTACCGTAACGTTAAAGCTTGTTATTCCTGTAGCATCATCAGTTGTATATCCGGTAACTGAGGGGGTCGCTTTTATACGTATACTGTCATAGAAAAATACGTTAAAACTATCCATTAAATTTTCTGTAAAGTTTAATCCGGAAATATTAACTACATCTCCAATACTGCCCTCCATTGGATTGACATTAAACTTATGAGGGATCAATGTAAAATCCTTCGTGGCGCTTGCCGAAAGGCTATTTACTGTTACTGAAATCTTTCCTGTATTTACGCCTAAAAGTGCTTTTGTTACAATTCTATTTGACGACGATGAAATTAATGGACACCGGACTCCATTTATGTATACTTTATTCAAAGTATCGATAGGGCTGAAGTTTATACCATTAATGGTAATCTCGGATTCCACCTTTGCTTTAAGCGGAGTAAAAGAAGTTATTACAGGCACATCAACTTTCTCCTCCCCGCATTTACAGAAAGCGATCATGATCAAACAAAATAAGAGCGATTGTGTTTTATTACCTGTTTTCATTTTTAAGCTCCATAATTTAACGGTAAATCTAAAGTCTTATTTTATGTTAATTTAATTCAATGGATTAACATTATCAGACAATCTTCTTTTTGGTAAGGCATTCGGGAAGTTTTGAGTTATAAAGACAATCATTTTCTCCCTTACTAAACATCGCAAATCAAAAGCTTTGCCTGAATCGGTAGCACTTAATAGAATACGCAATTGCATGGTCGATTCTGTCGCATCCGTTACCTGCACTCCCGCAACTCTTCCGTCCCACAAGTTCATTACCGCTGGTTGTTCTAGTATTCTGGTTAGTTCTTTTCTAATATTATCTACAGGTAAACTATAATCAGTATACAAAATAACAGTGCCTAATAAATCAGCAGAAGTGCGTGTCCAATTTTGAAATGGCTTTTCAAGGAAATAAGAAATAGGAAGTATTAACCTTCTCGAATCCCAGACCTTAATTACAACATAGGTCAATGTTATCTCTTCAACGGTGCCGTATTCACCCTCAACTACAACACCATCATCTAAGCGTATGGGTTGGGTAAAAGCAATTTGCAAGCCGGCTAATAAATTTGAAATAGATTTTTGCGCCGCGAAACCTATAATAATACTCGCAATACCGGCTGAAGCAATTAAGCTTGTTCCTAACTCCCTTACCCGATCAAAGCTCATCAACGCAACTGAGATGGCTATAAGAACTATAAATACAGATCCTGCCTTCTGAAGAAAGTCTAGCTGTGTTCTTATCTTCCTTTCATTAAGGTTATTAGTAGTATTTTCATTAAAACGTTCATATAAAAGGTCTCTTGCAAATTCAGTTACTTTAACTAGTAAGTAGGCAAGTGTTGAGACAAGCGACAGATAAATCAACTTATTTACAAAGGTGTTTTCTAAATCGTCAAAATAAGAAAAACTCTGTGCAACGTTTAAGGCCAATACGGTAAGTAAAAGCCTTACCGGCAAACCCAAATGTTTATTAATAAGCTGGTATGACGAGCCAGAGAATCGTCTTACTAAAGCAGACACAATTTTAAATAGCAGGAAACTCGCGACGAAAGCAATAAACATGACGGCCATCAAGATGATTGCCATATAAAAATGTTCGGAAATCTGAGTTGAATATTTTGAAAGTGTTTCGCGCATAGAATAAAATTAAACGAAGATGTTGATTAGTCCATGGTCGATGGTCAATGGTGCGTAGATAAAACGTCCGAGACCCGATAACGACTTCATAAAGTAGATCTTGCCATGTAGCCTATCTTACTATGGACTATTGACCATCGACTTCTACTTCCCAATCTTCTCGTACGATGTACAAATGCCTTTGATGAGTGATGAGCTAAAGCCTTGGTGCTCCATTTCGTTTAAGCCGGCAATGGTACAGCCTTTTGGTGTGGTTACTTTATCAATTTCTTCTTCAGGATGTCGGTTAAGTTTCAATAATAATTCTGCCGCACCTTTCACCGTTTGGGCCGATATAAGGTTGGCCGTTTTAGCATCAAAGCCAATCTCTATTCCACCTTGGGTGGCTGCACGTATAAAACGCAATGCATAGGCAATACCACAAGCACCAAGAACCGTTGCCGCGTCCATCAGTTTTTCATCAATAGAAATAGTAATGCCAAGTTGATTGAATAGGTCTGTTACATAATTTATTTGTTCCTTGCTAGCACTTTGATGACAGATGCAGGTTACCGATTCTTGAATAGCAATAGCAGTGTTTGGCATCGCCCTGAAAATGGGAACGCCATAATGAACAATAGCAGCTAATTCTTCTACCAATACACCCGTTACTACACTCACGATAATATGTTTTTTGGCATCAAAGTTTTCCTTCAAGCCTTCAAGAACTTCTTTTACATTATACGGCTTAAGTGCAACAATGATCACTGTGCTATTTTGAATAGCTTCCGCATTGTCAGCAGTAACATTTACTCCCGCTAATTTCAGTTTTTTTAATGCGTCCACGTTTCTTCTTGTAACAGTTATCTTCTCTGGTGAAATGAATTTGCTTTTAATAAGTCCTTCCGCTATTGCAGCACCTAAATTTCCGCCACCAATGATGGCAATGTTAGATTTGTTCATTTGTATCAATCTCTAATTCGATTGAAAATTAAAATACTTTACCTTGTCATTGTCTATCTCCTTATAATTAATTTTTTTAAAACTATGGAACTTCTCTACAAACCTTGGCCATGGTATGTTGCAGGGCCTATTATCGGACTTTCGATTCCTATTTTATTGTTGCTGGGAAACAAAAAATTAGGCGTATCATCAACACTTCGGCAGTTATGTGCAGCTTGCTCTCCAGGCAAAATACCGTTCTTTCAATATGACTGGAAAAAGGATAGTTGGAATTTGTATCTAGTCATCGGTATACTCATAGGTGGATTTATTGGCGGTAGATTACTGGCCAATCCAGAAAAAGTTGATCTTTCAAAAAATAACCTTGCATACTTAGCTTCAAATGGCTTGAATAAACCCCACGGGTTAATGCCTAAAGAGTTGTTCAATTGGACATCGTTAGTAACATTGAAAGGATTTTTGCTTATGATTGTTGGTGGATTCATGGTTGGATTCGGTACACGCTATGCAAGAGGTTGTACCTCCGGTCATGGCATCCTTGGCTTATCTGCATTACAATGGCCTTCATTATTAGCAACAGCTTCTTTTTTTATTGGTGGAATTTTGATGAGTCATTTTGTACTGCCATTAATCTTAACGTTATGAAGAATATAAAATACTTACTTGTTGGTGTTGTCTTTGGTATTGCGCTTACAAAAGGAGAAGCAATTTCATGGTATCGCATTCAGGAGATGTTTCATTTCCAAAGCTTTCATATGTATGGCATTTTCATGACTGCAGTACCAATTGGTGCGCTGAGTGTATTATTGATACGGAAGTTGAACATTCATACCATTCATGGAGCACCTGTAGAAGAAATTAAAAAGCCATATCACCATGGTGTAATTATTGGTGGTCTCATCTTTGGTTTTGGCTGGGCATTAACCGGTGCTTGTCCCGGGCCTCTCTATGCACAAATTGGCGTGGGCTACACAGTTACCATCGTTACATTTGCTGCGGCGATACTTGGCACTTGGGTTTATGGTTGGCTAAAATCTTATTTACCAGATTAACGTTGTATTTTGAATACTTAAATGATTGAATATTTTTCTATGTCACATTCTGAAATTTTTGAAAAAGTAAAACAAAGAAATTCTAACGAACCTGAATTTTTACAAGCTGTTGATGAGGTGCTACTTTCTGTAATACCTGTGCTTGATAAACATGCAGAGTTTAGAAAACTTAAAATATTTGAGCGTATGGTAGAGCCTGAACGGCTTATATCATTCCGTGTGACATGGCTAGATGACAGAGGTGAAGTGCAAGTGAACAGAGGTTATCGTGTGCAGATGAATAGTGCCATCGGACCTTATAAAGGTGGACTGCGTTTTCATCCGTCTGTAACACCAAGTGTTTTAAAATTTCTTGCTTTCGAACAAGTTTTTAAAAATGCGTTAACGGGCATACCCATGGGCGGTGGTAAAGGCGGTTCTGACTTTGATCCAAAAGGTAAATCAGAAAATGAGGTTATGAAATTCTGTCAAGCCTTCATGAGTGAATTGTCAAGACACATTGGTCATAGACTTGATGTACCTGCGGGAGACATTGGTGTTGGGGGGAGAGAAATTGGATATTTATTTGGAGCTTATAAAAAAATTAAGAATGAATTTACAGGTGTACTTTCGGGAAAAGGAATTGGCTGGGGAGGAAGTTTAATAAGAACTGAAGCCACCGGTTACGGACTTATCTATTTTGCGGAGTACATGCTACAAGAGAAAAAAGATTCAATTAAAGGTAAGACATGTTTAGTATCAGGCTCTGGCAACGTGGCACAATATGCCATTGAGAAAATTATACACCTAGGTGGTAAAGCTATAACGGCATCTGATTCTGATGGATTTATTTACGATGAAGCTGGCTTTACCACTGAGAAGTTAGAATTCATTAAAGACTTAAAAAACAACAGGCGGGGTAGAATTAAAGAGTATGCCGAAAATTATAAAGGCGTTGTTTATAAGGACACCGATTCAAATGCTGATTTAAATGCATTATGGGATATCAAAGCAGACTGCGCTTTTCCTTGCGCGACACAAAATGAAGTAAGCGCGACAGATGCCAACAACTTAGTTAAGAATGGTATTAAACTTTTAGGAGAGGGCGCTAATATGCCTACAACCATTGAGGGCATTAACATCTTAATTGATAATGGCATTATGTATTCACCAGGTAAAGCATCTAATGCTGGCGGTGTAGCTACGTCAGGTCTTGAAATGACTCAAAATTACATGGGCTTAAGTTGGACGAAAGAAGAGGTGGATATAAAACTTTTAAACATTATGAAAAACATTCATGATGCAAGTCTTGCTGCCGCTAAGGAATATGGAAAACCAGGAAATTATATGATCGGTGCTAATATTGCTGGATTTCTCAAAGTAGCAAGAGCTATGCAAGCGCAAGGCATTTTATAATCTATCTCTTATAAAACTATAGTGTCGGAAATTGACAAGCGACGGCATATGTATGTACATTCACCCCAATGCCTCAATGCCCAATTCCTAATTACTTATTTCGTGCCCGCTTATAAAAAGTTAAAGCGCTCTTCTCACCTTTAACTTTTTCACTAATTGTATAATATCCTGAGCCATCACGCGCCCATGCAAATGCTTCACCTTGTGGTTCTTGTTTATAGGTTAGTTTTCTTGGCTTTACCTTTAAGGCATTAATTACAGTTTCGTTATCTTTAATATTCCAATAATAAATTTCATCATAACTCTTCAATACTAACTCATTACGGTCTGCAGAAAAATCTCCTCCTACAATCTGGGTTAAGGGCAATGACAAAACAGAAATTGCTGTGAGTTTTTCTGTCGTGCTACAGGGATACTTTAATTGGTATACGTAAACAGGTTTTTCACGTTTAGAGACAACATACAGATCCTTCGTGCTAGGATCAAGTATTAAGCATTCAGTATCTTTTTCCTTGTCTGATAACTGGAAAGTAATTCTATCAATTTGTGTAATCTCTATTTCTTTTATGCCTGGTGTTAAGGTGGGCTCTTCAAACCTATAGATATATTTTAATCCGTGCTGTGCGAAGTTGTCTCCTATATCAGCAACATAAACATAATTTTTGCCGGGAATCGGTCCAGGTCCAACGGCTATATCTTCCCAGTCACGGTTCTTAACTCCTTTCAGTTTACAGGTAAGTATAATCGTTGTACTCTTGTCAATTAAAAAAACTTCTGCCGCATTCCCGCTATCATTATGTGTCCATAAAAGACCAGGGTTTTGGATACTTTCAACTAGACCTGATACCTCTTCTAGCTTTTCGTTGGTTACTTCAGCAAGCTCAATACCGGAATCAAAATCTTCTGACTTTGTTATCTTTTTCTTAGAACATGAAAATAGCACTATGAGGAGAAATAAAAACAAAAAGCAATTTTTCATATAATGTGAAATCAAAATTAAGTGTTCCAATAATGCAGTCTTCATCATTTGAAACACTTCATTCATAGTATGTAGTTTTGTGCTAAAGCATAATTAAAGAAGTGCCGCGTGGATTAGTTATGTATGAGTTAATAAGGTTTTGAACAGTGGGTGTTTCAACACTGTGGCGTACGTAAGTCTTTGCCGATTCAAAATCAGAGATAGATATATCTTGACCAAAAAATCCGAAACCAATATAATTTCCTTTCTCTACCAATACCATCGATTGCTCTTCAACATTTCGGCCACGGCCAATGATGGCAACAGTTTCGCCGCTTTCTTTAAATGATTGAATGGCTTTATTAACACGGTTGTTGTATTTGTCGATTGTCTCTAAGCCCATGCAAGCACCGTTACACTCGCCGGTTTGGTAATCAAAGCATAAGCCCTTTGCTAATTGCAAACCGCTAAGTTTAGGGCACAGATCAAAAGCGCGAACTTTTTCCCACAAGAAGTTCCATGCATCGCCCTTCGAGCTAAATCGGATTAAAGGCATTGATCCCCTAGTAACAACATTCACAGAAAAACGCATGAAACCATTTCGATCTTCATAACCAAACACACCCCACTCTTCAACTTTATATTTTTGAGCTTGGTTATATTTTGGCCACAATCTTCGTATCTCTTGAGATTCTAATATTAATGCGATCAATTCATTACCTGTGAGCTCAAAACTGATGTGATGAATTTCGTTTCGGATGTTAGAGCGGCTCCATTCCCGGGCATCACCTGAAAAATGCCCTGCTATTCTTTTTTTAATGTTAGCCGCTTTACCAACATAAATGACGCTACTGCGAGAATTATGAAAATAGTAAACACCAGGTTTAGCTGGTAAGCGATCAAAATCTGCTTTAGGCAAATTGGGTGGTAAAATAGTCTCGCCTGAATTTCTTTTAAGGGATTTAAGAATATGATTATCTCGATCTCTTTTTAATAATTCATCAAAAATTTTAACTGTGGCTGCTGCGTCGCCACCTGCTCTGTGCCTATTTAATATTTTTATTCCTAAGCTCTCTGTCAAACTTCCAAGACTGTAAGAGCGTAATCCAGGAATTATTTTCCGGCTTAACCTAACGGTACAAAGTTTTTTCGCCTGCCAGCTAAATCCACTTTGCTCAAATTCCTTTTTTAGAAAAGAATAGTCAAAATGTGCGTTATGGGCTACGAATATTTTTCCTTCTAGTCGTTTTATTATTTCGCCCGCTATTTCTTTAAATGCAGGTGCATCTAGTACCATCTCCGTGGTAATGCCTGTAAGGCCCGTTATATAATAGGGAATGTTTCTTCCTGGATTGATTAAGGTGTGATATTCGTCGGTAATGCCAAAACCGTCGTGTAGATAAATAGCTATTTCCGTTATGCGATGATTCTCCGCATAACCTCCCGTAGTTTCAATATCAACAATAGCGTACATAATGCAATTTAGAGTTTGAGCAAATGGATTAAAAGTAGATATTGAAGGATTATTAAAAATTATATGAGTACCATTATCAGCTTTCTCCTAAATGGCCTTGCCATTATGCTTACTGCATATTTACTCCCTGGCGTATCTGTTACCAATTACGTAACAGCGTTAATTGTCGCCCTTGTTTTGATTATTGCCAACATGATTGTAAAGCCAATCCTAGTTGTATTAACCATTCCGATAACAATTTTCACCCTGGGACTGTTCCTTCTGGTGATCAATGCCATAATAATTTTATTGGCTGATTATTTTGTGGATGGATTTCGCGTAGACGGTTTCTGGTGGGCACTTCTTTTCAGTATTATCCTTTCTATTTTTAATAGTCTGTTTTCTGATCTTTCAAGAGAAGATAGATAAAAAGCTATAAGTAGCTCATCATATTAGTATAACCACCATCATTGATCATGTTTATACTAGTGTGATATTTAATAATTTGACAATTAATTATTCTTTGGGAATGCTGTCCTCCTTCCACCGCAATCCGCCAAGGCGAAAGCCCAGTCCAGTAGAAATATTAAAGGGCTCGTAATCAAAGGGAACATTGTCAGCTAATGAAGTGCTTACGCCAATTTGAATAGTTGCAAAAAACCTATTGTCTAGAAAATTAAATCTTGCTGTTACAGCTGGTTCCACGAATATTTTAGGATCAAGATCTACTATTATAACAGGTGATGAGGCAATGCTAAACTCAGAAAAATCGATCATAGCAAACCTCGGCGTGAATGCAAAACTCACAAACTTTCTATTTATACCAAAAGAGGGTTGAAAAAATATTCTTGAATACTTACCAGCTACTCGGTCTTGAGAAGATGAAGTTAGCGATGAGAATGATCCATAGCTTGTTCCCTCACCTCGGCCATATCCTACAAAAACCTCAAAGCAGAACCTCTCTTCATTTTTATAGTAGCCAATTGCTCCCTCGTAAAATTTATGTTTATGATAATTCTCGCGGCTATTGGTGTATAGTGTATCTGTGTTTCTGTTGCCGTATGAATAATTACCCATTAAAGCCAAATTGTTAGTTACTGCAACTGAGCCTTGTAAGTCAATTCCGTTCGTACCAAATTGCATTGCACCTTGAAACTCACCTGCCTTCGCTAACAACGGAGCGTTGCGTGTATTTGGAATATAGACCGGGGAGCATTGACTAAGTAATAGCAACAATGCAGCAAACAAAAGAAGGTTCCTCATACCAGTATTTTTAGGCCGTAGGTAAATTTAATGAAAAAAAAATATATGAACATACGCACTGAACTTAACGAACTTATTGCGAAAAGAAGGTCAATATTTTCTCAAGATTACACAGGTGAGAAGGTTGACGATAAAATTATCAACGCAATGCTTGAAAATGCAAACTGGGCACCAACCCATAAATTAACTGAACCCTGGAGATTTGTGGTTTATTCAGGTGAGGGTTTAAAAACACTAGGAAAAGCACAAGCTGAAGTATATAAAAAAGTAACAATGGTTGATGGTAGTTACAAAGAAGAGCGATATCAAAATCTTATAAAGAAACCGCTGCAATCATCGCATATTATTGTAGTGGCTATGAAGCGAGATGAAAAAAGATCTATACCAGAAATTGAAGAAATAGGTGCAGTGTTTTGTGCTATCGAAAACATGTATCTCACAGCAACTGCGTATGAAGTTGGCGCATACCTAAGTACAGGAGGGATAACTTATTTCGAAGAATCCAAAGAAATATTCGGCTTAGCTAAAGAAGATAAGCTGATTGGTTTTTTCCATGTAGGAATGCCAAAGCAACTATCGCTAACAGGAAAAAGGAAACCGATAAGTGAAAAAGTAAAATGGGTTACGGCCTGAAAGCTACTTACTTTTATAATGCTTTAACATTACAATTTCTTCAGTAGTTAAAGGGCGCCAGTGGCCACGAGGAAGCTCCTTTTTATCTAACCCTGCATACACAGACCGATCAAGTTTTACAACGTCGTAACCAAGTGCTTCGAAAATTCTTCTTATCACGCGATTCCAACCAATGTGTATTTCTATACCAATAGTCTTTCCATCATCACCTACTATCGCCACATCATCTACTACTGCTCGACCTTCTTCTAAGAAAACGCCGTCTTGTATTTTCTTGAAATCAGATTTTGTAAGTGGTCTATCTAATTCTACTTTATAGATTTTCTTAGCCTTGTAAGATGGATGCATAAGCTTGTCAGCCAGATCACCATCATTGGTTAACAATAACAAACCGGTTGTATTTCTATCTAAACGGCCTACTGGATATATGCGTTCCTTTACCTTGCCTTCAAGAATATGCATTACTGTATTTCTTTCCTGCGGATCTTTGGTGGTGGTGATATAACCTTTCGGTTTATTCATTAGAATATATACAGGCTTTTCAGCCTTCAATACCCTATCTTCATAACGAACTTCATCGCTACGCTTAACCTTATAGCCGAGTTCAGTAACGACGGTTCCGTTAACACTAACAAGGCCCATTCTTATATACTCATCGGCTTCGCGCCTTGAACACATACCACTGTTAGCTATGTACTTATTTAGCCTGATGATATCAGTATCTAAATTTGGTGCTACGGTTTTAGATGATGTTTTACTAAATTTTCTAGGGTATATAAATGGTTTTTCCCCTCCTTCCGAATTTTCTTCCTTACGGGATGTAGGCTTATCATATTCTCTCTTATAGGGAAGTCCGAAAGATGCACCTCTTGATTTTCTTCCTGTTTCTTCACCTTCCGGTGTTTCTTCATTACTTCCTGAAGACCGCTCTTGAGGTTTATCGAATTTCTTGTATGGCTTTTCTGTACTCGAAAATCCCCCCGGTCTTTTCTTTAAGGAATCGTCCGCTTTACCCGGTCTATCAAATTTGGGTTTATCAGAATCGAAAGATCTTGGTATTCTTTTGCCTGATGCACTCTCTTCTCTCGAAGGTCTGTCAAATGCCTTATCTGATTTTTTAAACGGTCTGTCTGTTGAACTTTTCGAAGAACCAAAAGATCTTGGCGCTCTCTTCTCTGAAGCGTTATCGTCTCTACCTGATCTATCAAAAGGCTTGTCAAACTTCTTATAAGGTCTTTCGGATGAGCTTCTAGAAGAAGAGCCAAAAGATCTTGAACCTCTTTTCTCTGAGTTGTTGTCTTCTCTGCCTTTTTTGTCGAAAGGTTTATCGAATTTCTTGTATGGTGGCTTTTCAGAGTTTCTAGAACCAAAAGATTTTGGCTCTCTTTGTTCAGATGAAGAGTTTTCATCCCTCCGTGTCGACTTTCCAAAAGGCTTATCAAATTTCTTGTAAGGACGATCAGATGATGAACCTCCTCCTCTTGGAGCACTTGAAAATGGTCTGTTGCTTGAGTCTGAGTTTTCGCCAGGCTTGCGGAAAGAAGGTTTCGAAGATGAATTTCTATCAAATTTCTTGTACGGCCTTTCTTCTCTAGGTCCTGAAGAAGATCTTTCTCCTCTTCCGGAAGTGCGAGAGTCGCTCTTATCAGATTTTTTGTAAGGCCTATCAGTAGACTTTCCTTTACCAGAAAATGATTTGCCTGCGTTTGATCGGCCACTTCTGCGACCGCCGCTAGAAGATTCGGAAGAATTACGCTTGGCCATCTGTATCTTTTGATTCTGGGCTATCGCCAATTGTATTTACTTCCGATGAAAAATCTTTTGGTATCGGTAATTCCATAAGATCATTAATACCAAAATATTCCATAAACTTTTGAGTCGTTCCGTAGAGCATAGGTCGGCCAATAGTTTCAGCCTTGCCTGTAATTTCAATTAATCCTTTATCCAACAGCTTCTGCACAGCATAATCGCAGTTTACACCCCGTATGTTCTCAATTTCTGTTTTGGATATAGGTTGTTTATAAGCAATAATAGATAAGGTCTCCATTGCTGATGTTGACAATCTTTTTTTTGATTGCTGCTTTAGCATAATGCTTATGCTAGCCTGATAAGCAGGTTTAGTCAGAAATTGATACCCTCCAGCCGCTCTGTTTAGCTGAAAGGAAAATTCTTCTGCCTGCATTTTATCATCTATTCGCTGAACAGCGGCCTGAATATCTTCTTCTGGAACGTCTGCATTGAACATTTCAGAAAGACATGCTTTTATATCAACTAACTTTATAGGGTTAGGTGAACAAAAGATCAATGCTTCGATGTGATTCTGTAAAAAATCCAAATTAGTTTTTCTTAGTCGGCAAAGTTATTCAATAATTTCCAACGCACCTACTTCCCAACCTCCACTACTTTGTCGACCGCCAAAATTAATCGTGCTGCATCATTTTAGCCTCAATTGACTGGGTTGTGTGCGGCACGGCAATTAATCTTTCTTTTGAAATTAATTTACCCGTTACTGAACATATGCCATAAGTGCCATTTTTTATTCTAACCAAGGCATTTTCCAAGTTCATAATATATTTTTGCTGACGCGCAGCTAGCTGACTAAGATTCTCCTTTTCAGCAGTTTCGGCGCCATCTTCCAAGACTTTTGTATTTCCACCAGATGTGGCGTCAGTACCTTCGTCATTATTCCTATTTAGCGTTTCTTTCAATATTTTGTACTCATTACGCGCTTTTTCAAGTTTGGCCTTTATTAAGGTTTCGAATTCCATTAATTCGTCCTCTGAGTAACGGGTTCTATCTTGACTATTCGATGATGGCGTTGCTAATTTATGTGCTATAGGCCGTTGAGTCGGCATTTGAAAATTGCTCATTTGTGTTGGCCCTGGCTTAATAATCACTGGCGCAGCCTTTACAGAAGAAGAATCGATCTGCATCGTGACACCAGGTACTATTTTACCCGTTGCCTTTTTAAGTGGAACAGTGGCTTTCTTAAGGGGTGGCGGCGCAACTACTTTGGTAATAGCCTCTATTTTCTTAGCAGGAGCTGCTTTTTTCGCTACCACTTTTTTTACGACTTTTTTAGGAGCGGCTTTTTTAGCTACGACCTTTTTTGCAGGAGCTTTCTTTGCTTTAGCCGGTACAGCTTTCTTTGCTTTGGCTGAAGATTTAGATTTAGCAGCTGCTTTCTTAGCCGATGCTTTTACGGGTTTTTTATTTTTAGCCATAAACCAAGTTTCCAATTTTAATAAAGAATGCGCAAAATTATGTGACCTGGACTAAAACAAAAAATATTACCCAATTAATTCACTCTCTCTTCAAAAGAGATTTCTATATCGGTATTAATTTTTTATAAAACCCTTAAGAAACTATCTATATGAGTCTTTCATTTACGTCCATGTTAGAACAATGTATGGAGATAAAATAAAAAAGCAACATTTATTTCAATTTTGAATATGTTTTTTAGTGTTTGATACGAGTGCCACGCGATTTATTCATGCCGACTCGCATCAACAACGAAGTAAATTTCAACCAGGGTGTTTTGCTATTAAAATTCAGTTACTATAGCAACACGTTTTCGAAAGGTCTTTACTAAACCCGTAGAATTGAAAATTTCAAATGTTATAACATAATATCCCATGCGAGCTTTAGAGCCATTATTTTGGTCCCCATCCCATCTGAAAAAGCCATCCGCACTCAGCAACTCGTTATTCGCTACCTGTTTTATTTCATGGCCTTGTGTGTCATAAATTATTATGTTCGCCATATAGCCGCCCTGTTCCAACTTGTATTGGATGAGCGTAAAATTTGGTTGTCCATAAACAGGTATAAAAATTTCTGGCTCTACTGTAACTGATTCATCCTGCAAAGGCGAACTGCTAACCACATTGGAGTTTCGGTATCCAGGGGTTGCAAATCCCGCGTTGCTGCTTGCTGATTTCCAGTTTTGAATTTCATTGGTTGATTCGTCGAAACCTAATCTTTCGAGAGAAACACCTTCTTCATCTTTAAGGAAAACAGAATGCATTCCTTCCGAATACGCAAAATAATCTATTACCTGAGCCTTGTCATCGAGCAAAACCACCGACCCTTCATCATCATTAAAAGACGGTAAATAGTCAACTTCAAGGAAATTTTCTTCATGCGCTGCTACATATTCTCCTTTCAAAACATTCCCATTTTGCGATAGAACCAAATATGAAAATGGTTTTAAAAGAAAATCTGTTGCTGTTATAACTTTAGAATCTTTAATCTGCTCGTCTTTCATTGTTGCCAGTGCATAGTTTTTAAGATTGATAAAACTGGAAGAGTTATTATAAATCTCTACGAAGTCAGTTCCGGTAGGGCGTGGGTTAAAGAGTATTTCATTAACAACAATATCTAAACTATCTGCAGTTCTCGGTAAACCAAAGTCAACCGTATTGAAAGCACTTTCGATAGTATTACCGGCGCAATCATAAATTTTTTGAGTAGAAATAGTGTACATGATATTTGCTTGAATATCCTGAACCAGTAAAATATTAATAGTGGTAAGCGACGTGTCTAAAAATTTTGCCGCTGCAATTTCTGTCTTCGGTTTAACTACAAAGGCACTAAGATCTAGTTGTTTGTTCTCAAGTTTTTCATCGAACTTTAACATTATAATGTTAGCCGAGGTTGGAATAGCTGACAGAAGTTTTGGACCAATACGATCTGGTCTACTCTCATAAACGGAATTTTGTTTGCCTGGTGTACCACCATTAGCATGTTGTGATGCTAGCCAGTTATTAATTTCTCCACATATGTTGTTAGGGTCAATTAATTCTAATGACCAGCCGCCCGCTTTCTTATCATCATCTTTATACCAGGTATCAGCATAGTTTACTGAATCAATTACAACGCCATCTAAACCTTTAATGGTTATTGCATCGCCATTGTTATTCAAGGTTATAAAATTATCTACACCCATTGTAGGGCCAAAATTATTTAATGATTCTTTGCCTGCTTGGTCTGCAATTATTAGGTATTCATAAGGAAATAAAATCTTTGACGATAAAGTGCAGTTAGAATTTCCATCACTGAGTACCCACTCTGAAAGGTCAACGGGATTTGAACTTCTATTGAATAATTCTATATACTCTAATGAAGGAAGGCCTACTTGCGGACTAGGATCAGCAAATATTTCAGTTATGATAATGTCTCTATAAGCTACAGCCTCTGCGTGAAAGGAAACAAAATTCTTCTCTGTCGCTATCATAGTATTACCGGCCGCATCTTTGACTCCGGATATATAAAGCAAGCATTCAATTCGGTTTAAAAAATCTTTTGAAAATGCTAGGCGCACGGTTTTACGATCTGGAAAAAGCGCTGCGCTCACAGGGTTGCCTAATCCATTATTAACATCATAATTTGCAAGTACCACTGCTGACATGCTATCCAGACTTTCAGAAAATTTTACATCTAATTGGTTATGAGAAATCACTTTTACATCTTCCAATTCTGGAGAAATGATATCTATGAAAGAGCTACCTGTTACAGTAATATCGTCAAAATAAAATTTTTCTGATCGTGAAGCAGTGTACTTACAGGAAAGACCAAAAAATGAGCATGATAGATACGTATTATCAATAACACTTCCTTCTAGCGCATACTCACCCTTTGCTCCTACATCTGAATATAAGTGCCAGTTTCCTACATCATCACGTAACACTTTGATTTTGACACTTACTTTAGAGAAATCTAATCGCTTATCAAGGCCATCAATTATTTTAATTTCTGTAATGCCTTCTTGTCTGTACAAGCTAACTTCATCGGTACTCTGTCCGATTTTTACAAAATAGCCATTGAGCGAATTAGAAAGGTCAGGCTGATCAGATATAAGGTAAATTTTGCTAAAGTTTGTACTTGATGGGTTAAAGTCCATTCGTATTAAAACTTCCCAACTAGCGTTATTCACAGCCGTGCTTTGTGTTGACATAAAAGCTGTTGAAGTTATGCCTTGAGCAGTTAACTTCAATTGCCCATCCAGAACTGCAAATTTGCTTTCGTCACCATGCCATGATGGTGCATTTGTGAAATCTGCATCAGAAAACGTTTCTTCAATTTGACAATAGCAATTATGCCAATTAACAATTGTTAGGAGAGAGAGGGCTAAAAAAATCTTCACGTAAATTGAGGATTAATGAATTATGCTGAATTCAAAATTAGTAATTTTGCACCGCTTTTAAACTAAAGATAGAAATGAAACTCGCAGTTGTAGGTGCCACCGGTCTAGTTGGCAATGAAGTTTTGAAAGTTCTGGAAGAACGGAGCTTTCCATTTGATGATTTGTATTTGGTAGCTTCTGCCAAATCTGTAGGCCAAACAATTACTTTTAAGGGAAAGAACTACACTGTTAAGAGCATTGAAGAAGTTTGCAAATTAGCGCCAGATGTAGCTATTTTTTCAGCAGGCGGGGGAACTTCTTTAGAATGGGCACCAAAATTTGCAGAAGCCGGAAGTATTGTAATTGATAATTCTTCAGCTTGGCGTATGGATCCAACCAAAAAATTAATCGTTCCAGAAATCAACGGTAATGTATTGGGCATCGATGATCGCATCATTGCAAATCCAAATTGCTCTACTATTCAAATGGTTTTAGCGCTTGCGCCATTGCATGTGAAGTATAAATTGAAAAGAATTGTTGTTTCTACGTACCAATCTGTAACAGGAACTGGTAAAGATGCCGTACAACAAATGATGGATGAACGCCAAGGTATTAAAGGTCCAAAAGTTTATCCGCATACGATAGACATGAACGTTTTGCCACACATTGACTCATTCCTTGACAATGGTTATACCAAAGAGGAAATGAAAATGGTACACGAAACACGTAAAATTTTGGGTGATAAAAACATTGGCATTACATCAACTACTGTACGTGTTCCAACCATAGGTGGTCACTCAGAAGCTGTAAACGCAGAATTCTACGAAGATTTTAATCTAAGCGAAGTTCGTTCAGTACTTGCTAGCACACCAGGTGTAATTGTACAAGACGATCCAAAAAATAACATTTATCCTATGCCTATCAATTCGAAAAACCGTGATGAGGTATTTGTTGGTAGATTGCGTAAAGATGAATCTCAACCAAATACATTAAATATGTGGATCGTGGCTGATAATCTTCGCAAAGGAGCAGCTACCAACGCAGTTCAGATTGCTGAATTTATGCTAGAAAAAAGCTTAGTCAACTAATTATTAAGCGTATTAATAGCGAAAGATTGGTAAGTCTGACCTTGCAGCTTACCGGCGAGGTCAGACTTATTTATTCTGCGATGGCTGAGGCTGCTATATAAGCGGTTGTCCATGCAGCTTGGAAGTTAAAACCACCTGTTTCACCATCTATGTTTAATACCTCTCCTGCGAAGAATAAATTTTTTATTTTTTTACTTTCCATGCGATCAAGATCAATTTCATTAAGATCTAGACCACCGCAGGTTACAAACTCATCTTTAAAAGTTGTTTTACCTTTTATCTGAAATGGACAACGGATGATGAGTTCGATTAATTTATTCATATTCTTTTGCTGAAGTTCTGCCCAGATCTTGTGTTCTTCAATCGAAGACATTTCACATAGCCGTTGCCATAATCTTATAGGTAATTCAAATAAGGAATTAGTCACAACTTTTTGTTTGCTCCTTAATTTTTTATGCGCTGCTATTTGCTCACGAAAGGTTTCCTCTTGCACTTTACCAATCCAACTTACCAATGCGGTGAATTGATAATTGACTCCATGAAGATATTCAGCCGCCCACGCTGAAAGTTTTATCACACCCGGCCCACTGAGTCCCCAATGCGTTATAAGTAACGCACCAACTTGTGAAAATTTAGTCCCAGCAATTTTAACTTCTGCATTTGGAACAGCTACACCCATTAAATCCTTAAATTCTTTTAGTGAATCATTAAATGTAAATAGCGATGGAATAGGTGTCTTAATGGTATGGCCCAATGCTGAAATAAAATCATATGCTCTAGGATTTGCATGTCCTCCAGAAGCTATTAATACTTTCTTTGTACTATATATTTTTTCTTGTTGGCAAGTAATGTTGAAAGTATTATCTACGGATTCAATTCTCAAAACAGGAGTGTTAATCTCTATCTGGATATTATTTTTCCTAACTTCATTTAAAAAGCAGTCTATAATTGTTTGCGAATTGTTAGATATAGGAAACATACGTCCATCAGGTTCAGATTTAAGTTTAACACCTTTAGATTCAAACCAAGAAACCGTATGACTAGCATGAAAATTCTTAAACAGCTGCTTAAGTGGTTTTTGACCTCTTGGGTAATGGTGAGATAAACCAATGGGCTCAAAGCAATTATGTGTAACGTTACACCTTCCTCCACCCGATACTTTAACTTTCGTTAACAGCTTTGTTGATTTTTCAAGGATCAAAATTCTTTGGTCTGGTTTTTTCTCATAAGACTGTATAGCACCGAAAAAACCTGCTGCACCTCCGCCAATTACAATAAGGTCATATATATTATAACTCATTGGCGTAAAATTAATTCTTTGTCAATCGATTGCAGGCTTGATTTAATTATTATCAACAATGCTCTCATTTTTTTTGATTTTCTTTGCACTATGTTAGAGTTCGCAGCTAAATATTGGATATACGGTGTAGGGTTTTTCTCCCAAGGCCTGTTCGGTATACGCATGCTTATACAATGGTATCTATCAGAAAAAGAAGGTAAAATTGTTTCTCCTGTTATATTTTGGCAAATTAGCATTGTTGCCAATTTCCTCTTCCTAGTATACGGACTTCTTCAAAATGATTTTATTATTATTCTCGGACAAGCTCTAGCGTATATCATTACGGTAAGAAATTTACAGCTTGATGGGGCATGGACACCAATGCCTTTATCGTTTAGAATAAGTGCTATTGTTTTACCCATTATTTCGTTCGCCTGGTTATTTATTCAACCATCTGGTTTGCCTATTGGGCTCAGCTTTCGTGAATTTTTAAAACCTGTATTTTTTATTGGCGCAGTTGGGCAATTACTTTTGAACTTCCGTTTTCTATATCAATGGTATTATGCTGAAAAGATGAAAACATCTGTTCTGCCTTTGGGATTTTGGACAATGACCGCTATAGGATCTGTGCTCGTTGTTGTATACGCAGTGTATTATTTTGAACCTGTACTTTTGTTTGCACAAGGGTTAGGTCTTGTTGCTTCGCTCCGTAATATTCAATTGCATTTCAAGGCAAAACAAGTTGATTGATTTGTGCAAGAGATTATTCAATCACTAATCAATTCCCAATTACAGCAATTTATTATAGCGCATGAGTATGATGATGAAAAGGCATTGGTACTCAAGCATAAAACAATTCACGGCATACCATCCTCTGTAATTGCGGATCAGATTGTCGGACGGCGAAAAGCAAAAATTAAAATTCCAACTTTCGTTACAACCTCAAATATCATTTATCCGCCTGGTATAAATTTAGAACAATGTTCTTCAGAAGCCACCGCTATATTTAAAAGCAATCAAGTAAAAGGAAAAGTGTTAGCAGATCTTACTGGCGGACTTGGCATTGATACTTTCTTCATGAGTAAGCGTTTTGATTCTACGCATTACATAGAGACTAACAACAAAATTTTAGAGATTGCTAAGCACAACCACAAACAACTGGGCGTTTCATCTATTCAATATCATAACCAAACCTCCGAAAGTTTCTTAGCAAATACTGATTTATATTTTGACTTAATATACATAGATCCATCAAGACGGATAATTGGAAATCAAAAGGTTTTTAAATTGTCAGATTGCGAGCCCAATGTCGTAGCACTTCAAGATACCATCTTCCATAAATCAAATAGACTGTTGGTTAAAAATTCTCCATGGCTTGATATTCAACAAGGATTAAAAGAATTACAGTTTGTAAAAAAGGTTTTCATAGTTTCATTTGAAAATGAATGTAAAGAAGTCTTATTCTTTGCAGAAAAAAATTTTGCCGGTGAACCTGTTATGGAGACCATCAATTTATTTTCCAATAATCCGGCTGATAGCTACTCATTTTACTTCTCCGATGAGCGCAAAACAGAAATAGGATTTTCTAAGCCTGAAACTTACCTATATGAACCAAATGCTTCCATCTTAAAAGCCGGAGCATTTAAAAGTATCGGACATCATTTCGGATTGAAAAAAATTCACCCAAGCACACATTTATACACTTCGCGAAATCTTATAGAATTTTTTCCAGGCCGTGTATTTAAAATTGAAGGCTACGTAAAACCTGAACGTAGCAGCGTAAAACTTTTCTTCTCAGAAAATAAAGCGAACATAACAACTCGTAATTATCCCTTAAGCCCTGATCAAATAAAAAAGAAAACCGGTCTCAATGATGGAGGGGAGAAATACCTAATTGGATTTTCAGGTGAGAAAGAAAAGTACTTAGCTTGTGCGCACAGAATAAAATAACGTTGTTGATTGTGATTATAAATATTTAATAACAACATCAATTTCCATCTCTCCATTAAAACTATTTTCAATCGAACCAGTAGAAGAATAAATATAAATAGAAGGTGCTGGTATTGGTCCATAGTTATCAACAATACTTTGAAAGCCGGCGGTTGCGAAATGAATATTTGGTTTGCCTGAAAGTTTGTATTCCTGCGAAAATTTTTCAATATCTTTTAAAGGCGCACTTGAAACAAAGTAAACCACATAGCTCGCAAAAGCCGGCAAGCGCTCAGCTATTTGCTTGGCTTCATTTTGGCAATGATCACAGTCTGGCTGAAATAAAATTAGAATTGTTTTGCTGCCTAAAAGTGTTTTAGCATTAAACTCCTTGCCATCAAGCTTTACTAGCTTCATGTTAGGCAGTTTATTTTCTTGAACAACTTCAGCTTTTTTTTCTTCCTTTTTAACAGGTGTAGAACATGAAACTTGAATTGCTCCTAAAATGCCAATGAATAAAAGCGAAAGCGAAATGTGTACCTTCATTATTTTATAAAATATAAAAGCCAATATACTATATAACTTGTTACTGCAACACTTCCATATAGCTTAATTACTTTCTTTCTATTTTGTACGGCTTCCCACCAAAGCATAATCCACGGTCTATATAAACCCACGATCAAAAATAGTAAAGCCGTAAGACTTAGAAGCGATAAGAATAAACGTACAAATTCCATGAATATTAATCAGAAATAAAGCTATACATTTTTGGGTTGAGATTAGGCGGGGAATATCTTTGCACCCTTTAAAGTTTAGGAGTGTAGCAAAAAGGTAGGTGAAGGCAAATGATTTTCTTAGCATATACCGAGCAGATGGTTTTATAAAGACCGTGGCTGCAGGGGTAAAAGCGCCTAATCAAAAAAATATCCGCATACATGGCCTTTCAGGAAGTCTCGATTCAGTAGTTCTCGCAAGTATTTTTAAGCTCCATCCTCAAGATTATATCATTGTTTTGCAGGATCGTGAAGAGGCTGCATATTATCAAAACGATTTACAAAATCTACTTGGCAAAGAAGTCTTTCTTTTACCCATGTCGTACAAAAGGCCTTACGAGTATGCCGAGATTGAGAATGCAAACATTTTAATGCGTGCTGAAATCCTTAATAAGCTTGCCAATAAAACAACGCCAGAGGTAATAGTAACGTACGCGGAGGCCTTAAGCGAAAAAGTAATTAATAAACGTTCCCTCGCATCAAATACATTTTCAGTCAAAACAAAAGAAAAACTGGATGTTAAATTTCTTGAAGATTTTCTTCATACCTACGATTTTGAAAAAACAGATTTCGTTTACGAAGCTGGCCAATTTGCTGTTCGCGGTGGTATTATCGATGTATTTTCCTTTGCTTTTGAACTTCCTTATCGTATAGAGCTCTTCGGAGATGAGGTCGACAGTATCAGGACCTTCGATCCGGGCTCCCAATTATCGGTTGATGTTTTTGATAAAGTAAACGTCATTCCAAACGTTCAGACCAAATTAATACAAGAGGAGCGTCAATCATTTTTTGATTTTATATCGCCTGACACAAGAGTTTGGTTTAAAGATTTTCAACTCACAGTTGATGGTCTTGAGAAATGCTTTGAGAAAGCATCAGCTTCATTCGATAAGATTTTAAAAGAAAGTGGAACCCAAGTCGTATTTACGCCTGATAAGCTATTTGAAGATGGAGCAAGCTTCAAAGGCGTATTAAACAGTTTCGTAAAGATTGAATTCGGAAGTCGTTTTACGCTTAAAGATTTCCAATCTTTTGAATTTCAATCATCAGCACAACCTTCTTTTAATAAAAATTTTGAATTGTTAGCAACTGATCTTTACGATCATCAAATGCAGAACTTCAGCAATTTTATTGCTGCGGATATGCCTAAACAACTCGAAAGATTAAAAGGCATTTTTGAAGAGACCAATACCCAACTAGAATTTCAACCCTTAGACTTTGCCTTACGCCAAGGTTTTGTTGATCATAATTTAAAATTGGTATGTTATACAGATCACCAAATCTTTGAAAGATTTCACAGGTACCGTGCCCGAGAAAAGTTTAACAAATCCAAGGGACTAACACTTCGCGATCTTCAGGCTCTTCAACCAGGAGATTTTGTAACACACATTGACCACGGAGTTGCCAAGTTTGCCGGACTTGAAAAAAAAGAAGTTAACGGCCACGAACAAGAAGCCATTCGTTTAGTATATCGTGATGATGATTTGCTATACGTAAGCATCCACTCACTTCATAAAATTTCAAAGTATTCTGGTAAAGAAGGAGCGCCACCTGTTATTAACAAGCTTGGCTCCCAGGAATGGGAGAATAAAAAAGCTAAAGCCAAAAAGCGCGTTAAGGATATTGCAAAAGAACTTATTGAGCTTTATGCCAAAAGAAAATCTGCGCCCGGTTTTGCCTATGCGCCAGATGGTTTTCTCCAAGCAGAACTTGAGTCTTCTTTTATTTATGAAGATACACCAGATCAGGCGCGGGCAACCGAAGATGTAAAGCATGACATGCAGTTGCCACATCCTATGGACCGCCTGGTTTGTGGTGATGTTGGATTTGGAAAAACCGAAGTAGCCATTCGTGCAGCTTTTAAAGCGGCTTGTGAAGGGAAACAAGTTGCCGTTTTGGTTCCAACTACGATCTTGGCGATGCAACATCACAGAACTTTCAGCGAACGCCTTGCTAATTTTCCTGTGAAGATTGAATATGTCTCGCGTTTTAAAACCGAAAAGGAAATAAAAAGTATTCTGAAGGAAGTAACTGAAGGAAAAATTGACATTCTAATCGGAACACATCGTGTA
The DNA here is from genome assembly GCA_964235605.1 of uncultured Cyclobacteriaceae bacterium. Taxonomy (GTDB): domain Bacteria; phylum Bacteroidota; class Bacteroidia; order Cytophagales; family Cyclobacteriaceae; genus DATCRE01. The sequence continues at coordinate 136,606 of CAXSCR010000001.1, forward strand.
GTTAGTAAAGATGTTAAATTTAAAAATCTTGGCCTACTTGTAATTGATGAAGAGCAAAAGTTTGGGGTAAAGGTTAAAGACAAGTTGAAAGAAATAAAGGTTAATGTTGATGTTCTAACTTTAACCGCAACGCCTATTCCACGAACGCTTCATTTCTCGCTTATGGGAGCAAGAGATCTTAGCATTATTTCAACCCCACCACCGAATAGACAACCCGTAACCACTGAACTACACACTTTTGACGAAGTGATAATAAGAGATGCAGTAAGTTTTGAGTTGCGTAGAGGGGGCCAAGTGTTCTTCGTTCATAATCGGGTGAGTGATATTGAATCAATTGCTAACGTTATTTATAAGCTGGTCCCAGACTGTAGAATCGGTATTGCACATGGACAAATGGAGGGAGACAAGCTCGAAAAGGCCATGGTCAAGTTTATCGATGCTGAATATGATGTACTTGTTTCCACCAATATTATCGAATCTGGCTTAGACATACCAAACGCCAATACCATAATTATCAACCAAGCACATATGTTTGGTCTGTCAGACTTACATCAAATGCGTGGTCGAGTAGGTAGATCGAATAAAAAAGCATTCTGTTATTTGCTGACCCAGCCTACTTCATTACTTACTTCAGATTCAAGAAAGCGCCTTGCTACGCTAGAAGAGTTTTCGGAATTAGGTGACGGCTTCAAAGTTGCAATGCGCGATCTTGACATTCGTGGCGCAGGGAATTTATTAGGCGGTGAACAAAGTGGTTTTATAAATGACCTGGGTTTTGATACCTATCATAAAATTCTAGACGATGCTATTCAAGAAGTAAAAGAAACCGATTTTAAAGAATTGTTTGCTATGGAACTCTTAGAAAAGGCCAAACTTATTGTGCAGGATTGCATTATTGAAACCGACCTTGAGATTTTAATACCAGATACATACGTAAACAATACCAGCGAACGCCTGCAACTTTATTCTAGACTAGACAATATCAAGAATGAAGATCAATTGGCCCAATTCACAGAAGAAATAAAAGACAGGTTCGGCCCTATTTCAACATCAGTTGTAGAACTTATTAATTCGGTAAGACTTCGCTGGCTAGGTGAAATACTTGGATTTGAAAAATTGAGTTTAAAAGGCGAAAAAATGAGAGCCTTCTTTGTTAGTAATAATGATAAATACTTTAAATCTGATGTGTTCGGCTCGATTCTGAGTTTTGTGCAGAAGAATGCACGTCAGTGTAAAGTTCGCGATACTGCGGGTAAGGCATTATTAGTAGTTGAGAATATCAAGACGGTTGATGCCGCAATTGATATTCTCAACCAGATGAGCGGTCAGACAGTTAAATCTGCTAATGATATTTTATCCAAATAAGGTTCAAGACCAAGCGCATTGTCAAAAGCATTAATCATTAAGACTTTTGCATGTTTAGGTGTATAAAAGACCTCGATGTAAAATTTGTCTGCGTGGTATAAAAAAACCTTACAGTCACCCATGCTACGATGTAGCAAGTAGTTTCCGTTAAATGTAATTACATCACACTTTTTCTCGAAAGGCATTACGCGGAAGTCAGATAGAGTAATCATAATGTTTTTTTTATGTTGTGTATACTGTAAGGGAAAAAGTATGCCATAACGTTAAAATCGGATGAAAGCTTGATTTTATGTGCGATAAACCGGCTATTAATAATTAATCGTCCCAAAACTGGAAGTTGATTCTCCCACAATACAACGCAGGCTTCTGCGTTTTAACTTCGAACCGTGTATGCTTGTAGTAAAGTTATGGAAATGCACGGCGCGGCTTGGAAAACATCCCATTATCTGTTTATATTAGCAATCGGTTTAAATCGGAAATGAAAATGAAACATTATTTCAGGGTTCTTTTTTATGTGGTTGGAGGATCTGTAATCCTTTCTGCTTGTTCCCTTTTCGGAGGCAAGGGCGGTAAGCCTACAGCACAAAACCCAGGGCAGATGAGTTCTGCAACTGGCCTCGCGTATAATGATGAAGATGCTGGTGGTTTTATTGTAAAACCTTATCAGGGACAACCTGATGCGCCAAACATGATATTCATTGAAGGCGGTCGTGCCATCATGGGTTCTTTTGAAGAAGATGTTATGTCTTATAGAGATAACATAGAAAGAACTGTTTCTGTGGCCTCTTTCTATATGGATGAAACTGAAATAGCCAACATTCACTGGTTAGAGTATGTTCATTATCTCGCAAAAGATTCTTCTCAAGAAGCTTATCAAGCTGCTTTACCTGATACTTTAGTTTGGGTAGGCAAACTAGCGTTTAACGATCCTTATGTTGAACATTATTTCAGATATCCTGGCTTCCGTTATTTCCCTGCTGTGGGTATAACTTGGAATCAAGCTAGTAGATATGCGATATGGAGAACCCGAGCTGTGAATATTAAGCTAGCTGAGGCGGCTGGAGAAGAATATGCAGAAACTGACGGAAGAATTCCATTAGAATCTGGAATCGTAGTTCCATCGTATCGCCTTCCAACAGAGGCTGAGTGGGAGTATGCAGCGCAAGCACTTATAGGAACCCAATGGTTAGAAGAGATGCAAACTCACCAACGTATTTATCCATGGGATGGCCACGCAGTGCGTAATCCGTATGGAAAACAAATGGGTTTTATGTTAGCTAACTTTAAACGCGGTCGTGGTGATTATGCAGGTATTGCAGGTCGTTTGAACGATGGCGCTTTGATCACTTCATATATTTATGAGTTCCCTCCTAACGATTATGGATTATATAATATGGCAGGAAACGTGAGTGAGTGGGTACAGGATGTTTATCGTCCTATGTCTTATCAAGATTTCGACGATCTTAACCCAATACGTAGAGATGGTTTTCTTGATGACGCTAAAAACTACAACAGCGATTTTGAAAAGAATCCAGAATCTTTTACATCCCTTATAACCGACAATGCGCGTGTTTATAAAGGTGGTTCATGGAAAGACGTTGCCTATTGGATGTCGCCTGGTACACGTAGATTCTTAGATCAAGATTCTGCAACTGCAACGGTTGGCTTCCGCTGCGCTATGATTCGCGCCGGATCTAATTATTAAGAGAATATCATTTCAATAATAGAACCCTGCCTTAATAAGGTGGGGTTTTTTATTGCGTTGCCGCTATACAAGCAATGCTAACATTCTTACAATGATGGTCTAATAAAATTTTTGCACAGGCTTCTAATGTAGCGCCGGTTGTAATTACATCGTCAACCAATAACACTCGCTTGCCTTTAAGTTCTTTTAAATTAGATACAATAAATACCTTATTTACATTTTCCCATCGGTTCAATTTTGTTTTTCTGGTTTGTGTTTCTGTTCGCAAAACCTTCAGTAATACGTCCTCACGACAGGGGATTTCCAAGATGGCCGACAGGCCCTTACCGAATTCTGCACTTTGGTTATAGCCCCGTGTTCGTTGTCTGCTGATGTGAAGTGGAACCGGAATAATTATGTCAAACTCAGCATTGTAATCTTCTTTCAATGCTAACCCATAAAGTTCACCTAGCTTCATACCAATTTCTGGATGATTCTTATATTTCAATGTGTGAAGGAGTTGTTGAACCCTGCCCTCCTTAGTAAATTTAAAAAGGGCCATTACATATTTTAATGTCACTCTGCCCTGCAATTTTCTAAAAAATAGATTGTCACGATCAAGGTGATAGTCGGTCTTTGGCATTTCAATCATGCATCTTGTGCAAACAGTATCTTCACCTTTTACCAACGCGCACTCGCAGGCTAAGCAATATTGAGGATAAATCAGTGCTACGAAGTCGAGAAGAATTTCATGGAGGGTTGAATTCACCAAATCAGTAATATATTTGCTCTGTAAACTTTATTGAAAATAAATAAGTTATTGAGAATTATCAAATATTAATGAGATGGGTTTAGTCCAAGACTTCAATACATACCGAGGGAAAATGAATGAAAAGATTATGGACTCTGAAAGTCTGATCATTAAAAGAATTTTCAATTTAGATACAAACGCTTATGCACCCGGCCATTTAGATGTAAAATCTAAAGAATTAATTGGTCTCACTTGCTCGCTGGTATTACGGTGTGATGACTGTGTGAAATATCACCTTGGAAATTGTAAGCAAGTGGGTTTCACTACCGAAGAAGTAAACGAAGCGATGGGAGTTGCAACGCTTGTAGGTGGAACTATTGTTATACCCCATTTACGCAGGGCTTTTGAATATTGGGAGGAATTGAATCATGTTTAAAAGAGATCTTGACTTAGAAAGAAAATGGAACGCGCTTTTGATTGATCTTGAAGAGATTATTGGAAAAAGACCAAAAGACTTAAATGCAGTTCTATTTTTGATAGGCGTGCAGGAGCTCGGACAAGGCAATAAATTATTTAGTAAGGAAGAGAAACAAGATTTAATGCACATAGGCATTTGCAAAGTGTTAAGTCTATCTGGGTATTATGAATTAGAAGGCATTGATAAAGATGGATGGCCACATTGGAAGCTCACCGGTAAACTGCCACATTTTGATCTCTTGGAACAGGAAAAACTTTTACGTATGCATGTGATGGAGTATTTCGAAAAAGACTTCGAATGGGTGTATCAAAATTCTAAAGAAAACACTACTGAATAGCTTAATGAGAAACAACTTGCGGCAAAGTGTTTTGTCACGTATATTGAACAGATATCAACTTTAAATGCTATTACTACGTTCAAAAACGTGGAGAATAACCAGTACGAGATGGGTGATGGAGTAGGAAGCATACACGGAAGGATTAAATCTTTTCAAAGAAAGTATTACCTCAATATTTTTATTCGGGGAGGCATACTTTCTGTGTCTATTGTTTCTTTTTATTTTCTCTCTGCAGCTTTAATAGAACATAGCCTGTGGTTGAGTAATTGGGCCCGGTTTTTAATTCTATTTACTTTTTTCGGGCTAATTGTATATTGCTTTTTTCGGTTTTTAAAACTTCCTTTTCAGTGGTGGATAATTAAAAAGGGCTTAGGTGAGGAACAAAGTGCAAAGATCATCGGTGATTCCTTACCAACAGTGAGAGACAGACTTGTTAATTTAATTCAGCTTTCCAGCACAACCTCGAAATCTGATCTGGCTTATGCTAGCATTCAACAAAAATCAAAAGAGTTAGAACCTTTCTCGTTCGATGCTATAATTGATTTGGGAAATAATACACGATATCTAAAGTATCTCGTTGTTCCATTTGTTATTCTAGTTTGCATTCTGTTTTTTAATCAGCATATAATAACTCAAAGCACCGAAAGGATAATTCACTTTAATCAACATTATACACCAAAAGCTCCTTTTAAATTTTTTATAGAGAACGAATCTTTAACCGCTTTTTATAACGAAGATTTTACTGTACGAATAAAACTTGAAGGAGGAGCATTGCCAGAAACGGTTTATATAAATAATGGGCAGCGTGTAAAAATGGAGCGCATTGCAAATGGCCAGTTCTCATATACCATTGAAAATATTCAAAAAGGAATCAGTTTTCAGTTAGAAGGTGCTGGCTTTTATTCAGAGCCTTATGAACTTGTGGTTGTTAATCGTCCGGAGCTAACAAAGTTTAATATTGAATTAAAATACCCTAACTATCTACAACGTAAAAACGAATCCCTTTCTAATGCTGGTAACTTGGAAATTCCGGAAGGTACTGTAGTAGAATGGCAGCTTAAAACGCTACATGCTGACGGCGCAAGCATACAATTTAGTAATGAAAAGCAGTCGATACCTTTTAAATCGTCTGATAATCAATTATTTACATTTAGTAAGGAATTAAAAAATCCAGATCAATATGAAATTGCTTTACAAAATGAAAAAAGTAAAAACAAAGAAAGAATAGCGTACCAAATCGATGTGATCAAAGACGCGTTTCCTAAAGTTGTCGTAAATAATCTTCAAGATTCTATACTATACAAACGAGTAATTCTAGGGGGAGCTGTGACTGATGATTACGGTGTAAGCCAGCTTTCACTACATTTTAGAATTAGAAATGAAAATCAAAAAGACGTTTTAAACAAGTCGGTAAATATTGGCGTCATTAAAAATCAAATTCAGCAGAACTTCTTTTACAATTGGTCAATTGATTCCCTCAAATTAAAACCCGGTGAGCAATTGGAATATTATCTACAAGTATGGGATAATGATGGCGTGAATGGAAGAAAATCAACTAAGTCAACTGTTTATACTTTTTCTCTTCCGTCAGAAGATAATCTTATTACAGAGATTGATAAATCAAGAACACAAACTGAAAGTAAGATTGATCAGAGTGTAAGCAAAGCAAATAAGCTTCAGGACCAAATTGAACAAGCTTATCAAAAACTGAAAGGAAAACAGAATTTAGATTGGCAGGATAAAAAAATGTTAGAAGATATTGTGCAACAAAAACAGAATCTTGATAACATGGTTGAGCAGTTGCAAGAGCAAAATAAATTACTTCAAGAAAAGAAAGAGGCTTTTACAGAGCAAGATGAACGTATTAAAGAGAAAGCAGAACAAATTCAAAAGTTAATGAATGAGCTGTTGGATGAAGAGACAAAAAAGTTGTTTGAGGAATTACAAAAACTTTTAAAGGAAAATTCTGATGTATCTCAAATTCAAAAGCTCCTAGACAAATTAAATCAAAACACCAGTAATCTTGAAAAGGAGTTGGATCGTATGCTTGAATTATTCAAACAGGTTGAATACGATACAAAGCTTGATATCGCCATTGAAAAATTAAAACAGCAAATTGAACAGCAGAAATCTCTACTTGACAAAACGGAATCTTTGGATAAAAACGGTAAAGACAAATCGCCTAATTCAGCGGACAAATCAAAGCTGGGAGAGGCTCCTAAATCAGAAGAAAAATCGCCAAAATCGGACTCTGAAAAGAGTGATGATCAAAAACCCGGTGAAAAGAGTGAACAGGGTAAAGGTAATGAGAAGCCAAACCAAGAATTAGCTAAAGAACAGGAGGAACTTAATAAAGATTTTGAAAAAACGTCAGAGAAAATTGATGAATTAAAAAAGATGGGTGAAGAGTTGCAAAAAGATGATGAGCTCCCCTCCAAAGAAGAATCAGATGGTGTAAAAGAGGAACAAAAGGAAAGCAAAGAATCATTACAGCAAAATAAGTCTTCTAAAGCTAAGCAGAGCCAGCAGAAAGCGCTGAAGAAAATGAAAGACATGCAGCAGAAAATGGAGGGCATGCAGGGCGATATGGAAATGGATATGGATATGGAAAACTTGGAGTCGCTACGTCAAATTATTCATGGACTCATCAAGTTGTCGTTCGATCAGGAAAGTCTCATCAAAAATTTCTCCGACCTCCAACAAAATGATCCACAATTTATTGCGCTTGCACAACAGCAATTAAAGCTAAAAGATGATGCTAAAATATTGGAAGACAGCCTGTTAGCTGTCTCTAAGAAAGACGCTTTCATGGGCTCTTTTGTCACAAAAGAGATAGGTGAACTTAATAATCACCTAGATAAGGTTACTGATGCGAATCGCGAAAGGAAGAGACCCCAGGCCTCAAATGAAATGCAGTTAGCTATGACATCTATTAATAACCTGGCACTCATGTTAGATAATCATTATGATATGATGATGCAGATGATGGCTGACGGAAAACCGTCAATGAAAAAATCGAAGCAAAAGGGAAAGGGTAAGAAGCCAAGTTTAAGTGAAATGCAGCAACAATTGAATCAAAAGATTCAGGAATTAAAAAACAGCGGTAAAGGTGGTAGACAGCTTTCTGAAGAGCTGGCAGATATGGCAGCAGAACAAGAACGTATAAGAAAAGCGTTAAAGGAAATGCAAGAAAAAATAAAAAGTGAAGGTGGTATGCCTGGAGGTGATCTCCCCGCTAAGATGGAACAAACAGAAATGGATCTTGTCAATAAGCAGTTAACAGATCAAATGATCAAAAGGCAAAAAGATATTTTGACACGTTTACTTGAAACCGAGAAATCTGCGAGAGAGCAAGATCAGGACGACGAACGGAAAGGTGAAACGGCCAAAGACTATGATAACGAAATTCCAAAGTCCTTTGAAGAGTATCTACGATTAAAAGAGAAAGAAGTTGAACTTTTAAAAACGGTTCCACCTAAATTGTATCCATACTATAAAAAAGAAGTTAGTGAATATTTTAAGCGCATCGGCAATCAATAAAAGTAAGTCATGAATACCATAAACATTCAAATTCCGTCCATTTCAGAAAATATTCGAATGATTGAAAGTTTCATTGATAATGCTAAAGAGAAGTTTCAATTAAATGATGACATCTATGGCAATATTATGATTGCTGTAACAGAAGCCGTTAACAATGCAATTAAACATGGTAATGATAATGATAAATCTAAGAATGTATCCTTAAGCCTTTCAATGCAAGAAAGTATGATTCAATTTTTAATTAAAGACGAAGGGCTTGGATTTGATTATGAAAATTTATCAGATCCAACATCACCAGAAAATGTCGAAAAAATTGGTGGCCGTGGTATTTTCTTAATGAAACATCTTTCTGATGAAGTGGAGTTTAAAGAGAAAGGCAAGATTGTTAAGTTGAGCTTTTACATAAATGATTAATGGCATCAATTAATTATTTTTCAGAAGAAATATCTTTCACATTACCACATCCTCGTAAAACCTCCAATTGGATTAAACAGTCTCTTAAGCAAGAAAATAAGAATCTGAAACTACTCAATTTTATCTTCTGCTCTGATCTATACTTAAGAAATATTAATATTGAATACTTAGGTCATCAAACTTTTACAGATATAGTGACTTTTGATCAAAGCTTAGATAAGAAGGCTATTGAGGGCGATATATACATTAGTATTGAGCGAATTATTGATAACTCTGAAATGTTTAAAACAACATTTGACGAAGAACTTCACAGAGTAATAATACATGGAGTTCTCCATTTAATTGGTTATGCGGATAAGAATAAGACCGCTAAAGCATTAATGCGAAAAAAAGAAGATGCTTATCTATCTTTGCGCACATAGTTCCACGTGAAACAAATATTATCTGATCTATAAGTTCCACGTGAAACATAAATAAACAAAAGAGAATGTTTACTGAATATGATGTAATAGTTGTAGGGGCAGGTCATGCTGGGTGCGAAGCGGCTGCTGCAGCTGCTAATATGGGCTCAAAGGTTATGCTTGTAACGATGAACATGAATACAATCGCGCAAATGTCTTGCAACCCGGCAATGGGAGGTGTGGCAAAAGGGCAAATAGTGCGTGAAATTGATGCTCTCGGCGGAATTTCTGGCATCATATCAGACAAATCAATGATCCAATTTAGGATGCTGAACAAGTCTAAAGGTCCGGCCATGTGGAGTCCTAGAACTCAAAATGATAGAATGCGCTTTGCTGAGGAGTGGAGATTAACACTGGAATCCATTAAAAATATCGATTTTTGGCAAGAAATGATCTCTGGGCTACTAATAAAGGATAGAACAGTTGTAGGCGTAAAGACAAATCTTGGAATTGATATAAAAGCAAAGGCTGTAGTGCTAACTAACGGAACGTTTCTTAATGGAAAAATCCATATTGGAGAGAAAAGCTTTGGTGGTGGCAGAACGGCGGAAAAGGCTGCAACTGGTATCACTGAACAATTAATAACCCTCGGTTTCGAATCAGGTAGGATGAAAACTGGCACGCCACCGAGAATAGACGGCAGGAGTCTTAATTATTCTAAAATGGAAGAACAGCTTGGAGATGAAGTGCCAGGCAAGTTCTCTTATACCAATACAAAACCTTTGGAAAAACAACGCAGTTGTTGGATAACATATACTAATGAAGAGGTCCATGCTGAGTTAAGAAAAGGGTTTGATAAGTCTCCTATGTTCCAGGGACGAATAAAAGGTCTCGGTCCAAGATACTGCCCATCTGTTGAAGATAAAATCAACAGATTTGCAGAAAGAGAACGCCATCAAATATTTGTTGAACCTGAGGGCTGGACAACAGTAGAAATTTATGTCAATGGTTTTTCTACGTCCTTGCCAGAAGATGTCCAATATAGGGCATTAACAAAAATTCCTGGTTTTGAAAATGCTAAAATGTTTAGGCCAGGTTACGCAATAGAATACGATTATTTCCCGCCAACTCAGCTTAAAATGAGTCTTGAAACACACCTTTTACAAAATCTGTTTTTTGCGGGTCAAATCAATGGAACCACCGGATATGAAGAGGCGGCTTGTCAGGGCCTTATGGCTGGTATAAATGCACATAATAAAGCCCATGATAAAGCTCCTTTTATACTCAAAAGATCGGAAGCTTATATCGGCGTATTAGTGGATGATCTAATTAATAAAGGAACACAGGAACCTTACAGGATGTTTACTTCGAGAGCAGAGTATAGAATTCTACTTCGTCAGGATAACGCCGATCTTAGACTAACGCATTTAGGTCATAAAATAGGTTTAGCTGATAATAATAGACTGGAAAACGTAAACAATAAAAAAGCACAAATACAATTAGTTATTTCAGAATTGAAAAAAGCTAAAGTTGATCCTGTGTTAATAAATAAAGAATTAGCTTCTTTAAACACATCAGCAATAAATGAAAAAGTAACTGCTGCGCATCTGCTAAAAAGACCTCAAATTGGAATGGAAGATTTAAAAAATTTAAATGCGGGCTTGAAATTAAAGCTAGATAAATATACTATTGAAGTATTAGAACAAGCTGAAATCCTGATTAAGTATGAAAGCTACATTGATAGAGAACAAAAAGTAGCTGAGAAAATTGGTGGCCTAGAAGACTACAAGTTAAAACCTGACTTTGAATACGATAGAGTAAAAGCACTTTCGTCTGAAGGTCGTGAGAAATTAAAGAAAGTAAAACCAGAAACAATTGGTCAAGCTTCAAGAATAAGCGGTGTTTCACCTTCCGATATTTCTGTTCTCTCCATCTACCTTGGTAAATAATGGAAGAAGTAAAAAGCTGCCCAGTATGCAATGGGACAATCTTCAAAGACTACTTGCACTGTACAGACTATACTGTTTCACATGAAATATTTCATTTAAAATCATGTACGTGCGAACTGATTATAACAAGCCCAAGGCCTGATAATCAAACTATTGGAAATTACTATTTGTCAGATGACTATATCTCACATTCAAATAAGGCAGAAACACTTATTGATAAGATCTACTTACTTGCTAGAAAATATACTTTAAAACAAAAGCTAAATTTAATTTCAGTTTATAATGCCAACCCAGGTAAACTTTTAGATTTTGGTTGTGGAACGGGAGAATTTCTGCGTACATGTAAAAGCGCAGGTTGGCGAGTATCTGGCGTAGAGCCATCGGCAATTGCTAGAACAAAAGCAATTGAAAATACAAACGAAAACATAGTTGCATCTTTTACTCAACTAACAGATAATCAATTTGATATAATCACGCTATGGCATGTTCTGGAGCACGTGCCAGATTTAAATGACACATTGCAAGTTTTGGCGAGCCGGTTGAATCAAAGTGGAACAATCTGTATTGCTGTTCCGAATTATAAAAGTTACGATGCATCACGATATCATGAGCATTGGGCAGCCTATGATGTTCCAAGACATCTTTGGCATTTCTCTCCATCTAGCATGGAAAAACTATTGGCTAGAAATTCGCTTAGACTGGTTGATATCAAGCCAATGAAATTAGATTCATTTTATGTAAGTATGTTAAGCGAAAAATATAAAAACGGAAAAAAAAATACGCCGAAAGGTATGAGAAGCGCATTCTTAAACGGGCTTCGTTCAAATTTTAAAGGCAAGAGTACGGGTAATTATTCAAGTCTAATTTATATAGCACAAAAATGAGTTTGCGAACTATTACTTGCTTCTTAATCTATATATTGTTTTGCGTTTCTTGTGCTAAACAAGGTTCTCCAACTGGAGGTCCGAAAGACAGCATTCCACCAGTTCTTGTAAGGTCTTATCCATTACAAAAACAATTGAACTTCAAGGATAAACAAATAGACTTAACATTTTCGGAAATAATAGCCTTAAACAATCCTAGAGAACAAATCATAATCACCCCAACTATAGGAAAAGATTACAAAGTCAAAGCAAAAAAAAAGTCAGTAACAATTGAATTTGACAATGCCTTCGCTGATAGCACTACCTACACAATAAACTTTAGGGAATCAATTCAGGATATCACTGAGAAGAACGCTGCCGTTAATCTAAAACTTGCCTTTAGCACCGGACCTTACATCGATTCCTTATCAGTACAAGGTAAAGTATACGATATATTAACTGGTAAAGAGTTAAAAGAAATAACCATTGCGCTTAGTCCTAAGACCGATACCTTCAATATCTTCAAGCACAAACCTAACTATATAGCAAAGACAAATGATAAAGGTCAATTCAGAATGGAAAATATCAAAGCGGGTAGCTATTTTATCTACGCCTTAGATGACAAGAACAATAACTTAGTAGTTGATAGTAAAACTGAATCTTATGGCTACCTGTCACAAGCTATAAAGATTAACGAAAATATCAAAAATATATCCATACCAACATTAAGGTTAGATTCAAGAACATTAAAATTGACAAGCGCAAGATCGTACAGCAACTACTTCAACATAAAAACTACTAAAAATTTAATAGCTTATAAGATTAAAGCAGATACGCTCATAACTTCTTCTTTCGGAGAAGATCAATCTAACATTAAAATTTATAACACTTTTAATAGTCTAGACAGTGTAAAAATCCATTTAATCGGTTACGACAGCATTTATAATAAGTTGGACACAACACTCTATGCTAAATTCATTAAGCGAAAAGGCGATCTCGAAAAATTTAAAATGACCATCTCTGAACCGAAAGTAGAAGCAAATAAAGGAATACTTAGATTTGATTTGGATTATAATAAGCCGTTATACATAGCAAACTACGATAGCATTTTCTATACAATAGATTCACTAAACGTAATACGATTTACATCAGCAGACTTTGCATGGGATTCTGTCAATACCAAAGCATCATTCGAAAAGACGATAGATAAAAAATTACTTGTTAAAAAAGATGAAACTAAAACAAAATCGAAGGCAAAAGTTTCAAGCAAAGTAGAAAACACATTAACCATAGGCAAAGGCTTCCTAATTAGCATTGATCGAGACAGCTCAAGTAGGATTGAAGAAAAGGTAAAAATATTAAGGGAGGAAGACACGGCCGTCTTAATGGTTAAAGTAAAAACAACAGAGCCAAATTTCATTGTTGAACTAATAGATAAAAACAATAAAATTATTCATTCCATCAAAAATACTAACGATTACAAGATTGAAAATCTACTGCCAACCTCATACTTCCTAAAGCTTATTATCGATAAAAATAACAACGGAAAGTGGGATGCCGGCAACTACTTCAAAAACGAAGAACCCGAGACTATTACATTTTACAAATCAGAAAAAGGCGACAAAGGCATCTATTTAAAAGCAAATTGGGAAGTAGGTCCATTGTTGATAACATTCTAACTGATTGTTGATAACCAGTCTTTTTAAACCTTAAAAAGGTTGAAAAACGTTAAGTGAATAAAAGACCTATATAGTTTGTTGAAAGAAATGTACTTACCAACATACACACGCAACACTTTCTATACACAATAAAGTTATCCACTCAAATTAACATTGTTGATAAGTTCATAACAGATTGATCACAATAAACTTATAACATAAAATAATTCTACATAAATTCAACATTGATAAAAAACTAAGAGTTATCCACAATTACACATGGCTTATTATTCTTATTATATATATAATCTAATAATAAAATTAAAGGTGGAAGTATTGTGTACTTCTTTTTTGATTCTATTATCTACTCAATTTCTTATAGCGCAAAATCTGCAAGAGATCCAGATCGCAAATGAGTACCTTATTAAAGGCGAGAAAAAAAAGGCGGTTGAACTTTTTAAAGAGCTTTCTAGAAATGAAATAAACATTGCCTTTATCCACAGTAACTATGTTGATGTGATGCTTGATTTAGGTTTGTATAATGACGCTCAGGTGTACCTAAAGAAAATTTCGAAAAAAGACTCGGATAACATTCAGTATAAGTTGGACTTGGGCCTGGTGTATGTTAGGTCTGGCGAACTAAATAAAGCTGATAAATATTTTAAAGATCTTATCAATTCAAATAAAAGCGATGTTCAGATGATTAAGGTTATGTCTGAATACCTAACCTCTAAATCATTGCCTGATTATGCTATTCAAAGTTTACTTGAAAGCCGTCTGTTTTTGAATAACCCATATATGTTTAACCTGGAGCTAGCCATGTTATATAGAATTCAGGGACGTCGTGAAAAAATGGTAGAGGAATATTTGAGTTATGTGACTCAGAATTCTGGAAATGTTCAATACGTAAAAAATGTGATGCAGGCATTGCTAAATAAACCTGACGAATTAGAAAGCCTTGAGAAATTATTGTACGACAAAGTACAAAAGGATCCAGACGTGGAAGTTTATGCTGATTTATTAATCTGGGTTACCATGCAGCAGAAAAATTTCTATGCCTCTTTTATCCAAGCAAGAGCATATGACAAGCGTTATAAAAAAGAAGGCGAAAGATGTATGGAGGTTGCACGCGTAGCACTTGATAATGACGACTATACAAATGCGGCAAAAATTTATCGCTATGTAATTAAGGAATATAAATCGACATCAAATTACCAAATGGCTAGCCTGGGCTTAATCCACACCAGAGAAGCAAGAATCCGAAAAAGCTTTCCGGTTCAACGCGACTCGGTTAAAACACTTATTATCGATTACAAAAAATTTATAGCGCAGTACCCAGATAATAATAATACAATGGATGTATTACGAAATGAGGCGTTACTGTTTGCTAATTATTTAAATGAGAGAGACACGGCAATTAATATTTTAAATAAACTAATTGCTTATCCTCGCGCTTCAGTTTATTTAAAATCAAAAGCCAAACTAGACCTCGGCGACATCTATCTCACGAAAGGCGAATCTTGGGAGGCCACATTGCTATACTCACAAGTCGAAAAAATTCAAAAAGAGAATCCTGTAGGATATGAGGCGAAATTAAAAAATGCGAAACTATCCTACTTCAAAGGTGATTTTAAATTAGCTCAGGAACACCTTGATATTCTGAAGCAAGCTACAACCCGAGAAATCTCGAATGATGCAATGGACCTTAGTATGCGGATCAAAGAGAATATAGCATTCGATACTATTGGTGTTGCCCTTAAACAATATGCCTCAATTGAGCTTTTGCTATATCAAAATAAAGTTGATGAAGCACTAAACCGCATTAATCAATTAAAGGAAGGAAAAGCAGATTCAGTATCGTTTTCCAATCAAAACATATTGGATGATGTATATTGGTTAGAAGCCAACATAAGGATGCGGAAAGGCGAGTTTCAGGCTTCTATAGACTTACTACAAAAGATTATAAATGAATTCCCTGACGACATTTTATCAGATGATGCTTTTTTCCTACAAGGGGATATTTATGAGAATCAATTAAAAAAGATAGAAAAAGCGATGGAAATCTATCGAGAATTTCTGAATAAGTACCCGGGAAGCGTATACGTCGCTGAGGCGCGTAAAAGATTCAGACACCTTCGTGGAGATTTTGAGAAACCTAACCCCTAGATTTCAAGATTTATAAATTTTTACCTGGTAAAAGCGAGCCGAACAAATTTATTTGGTAAATAGTATGCATGCATAACAAATTTTTTATAGATTCGTTAACTTGAAACGTATGCGGAGGGAGGAAACTATTGATCATCATATAAAAGCAGCTTGGCATGCCATATCGCGCATGTATAACCAACAAGCTTCAACTTATGATTTGACTATGTCAATGGGTTTCATCTTATTAAACATCAACGCAGAAGAAGGAACCCCAGCAACTAAAATTGCACCGTTAATGGGCCTTGAGGCGAGAAGTCTTACGCGTTTATTAAAAAGCATGGAGGAAGAAAAGCTTATTTATCGAAAAGCAGATGAAAATGATAAGCGGTCGGTGAGAATTTTTTTAACAGACGAAGGTAAAACCAAAAAGGAAAAATCGCGAGAGGTAGTATTAAAATTCAATAACGCTGTACGTGAGAATATTTCAGAGGAACATTTAAAAATATTTTTCAATGTGCTTCAAAAGATAAATCAGCTCATAGAGAAAAATAATATATATCAGAAATAAATAATATAAATATGTTGGGCTGTTAAAAGGTTTGACAAATCAAGAGTTATAATATGAATCGAACCATTAAAAAAGTTGCAGTTTTAGGATCCGGTATTATGGGCTCCAGAATTGCCTTTCACTTTGCTAACATCGGTGTTGATGTATTGCTTTTGGATATCGCTCCGAAAGAGTTAACAGAAGATGAAAAGAAAAAAGGACTCACTACCGATCATCCCGGAGTAAAAAATCGCATCGTGAAAGCCTCTTTCGACGCTGCGATCGCTTCAAATCCAGCACCACTTTACAGTAAGAAATTTGCATCACGTGTTAAGCTTGGCAACTTTACCGATGACATGGCCAAAATAAAAAATTATGATTGGGTCATAGAAGTTGTAGTAGAAAACCTCGACATAAAAAAGAAAATATACGAGGAAGTAGAAAAACATAGAACACCTGGTACATTAATAACATCCAACACTTCAGGTATTCCTATCCACTTAATGGCAGAAGGAAGGAGCGAAGATTTTCAAAAACATTTTTGTGGGACGCACTTTTTTAATCCACCACGCTATTTACGTTTATTAGAAATTATTCCTACACCTAAAACAGATTCTGAAATTGTAAAATTTCTAATGCACTATGGAGATCTATATTTAGGAAAGACAACCGTACTTTGTAAAGACACACCCGCCTTCATCGCCAACCGAGTTGGAATTTTTGGCATCATGAAAGTCGTTGACTCCATGCGCAAATTTGATTTGAACGTAGATGAAGTTGATAAATTAACTGGACCTGTTATTGGAAGACCAAAGTCAGCAACATTTAGAACATCAGATGTTGTTGGATTAGATACATTAGTAAAAGTTGCAAACAACTTATATGCGGGTTTACCAAATGACGAAGGGCGCGAATTATTTAAGCTACCAGAAATCATTACTAAACTAGAGCAGAATAAATGGCTCGGAGATAAAACCGGACAAGGATTTTACAAGAAGACCAAGAACGCCAAAGGTGAAACAGAAATCCTTACACTTGATCTTTCGTCGTTAGAATATAAACCTAAAGCGAAAACAAAATTTGCAACCCTTGAAACCACAAAGACAATTGATAACCTTAAGGATCGTTTCAAAGTTTTATTAGCAGGCAAAGATAAAGCAGGTGATTTCTACAGAGATTCTTTTTATGGTTTATTTCAATATGTCTCTAATCGCATCCCTGAAATTTCTGATGAACTTTATAGGATAGATGATGCCTTAAGTGCTGGCTTCGGGTGGGAACTTGGACCCTTTGAAACTTGGGATGCAGTTGGACTAGAAAAATCAATTCAATACATGGAAGCAGCAGCCTACAAACCCAACCAATGGGTTTATGATATGTTGGCTGCCGGAAATAAATCCTTTTATAAAGTTGAAGCGGGTACGCGTAAGTATTATGATATTCCAACTAAGTCATATAAGGCAATTCCAGGTAAAGAAGAGTTTATAATTCTCGAAAACCTTAGCGAGAAAATTGTTTGGAAAAACGCGGAATCAAAAATTACTGATCTTGGAGATGGCGTAATTAACTTTTCATGGCACAGCAAAAGTTACACACTCGGAAGCTCTGTAATCGAAGGACTTAACAAAGCAATTGATTTAGCAGAGAAAAACTATAAAGGTCTAGTCATCGGCCATCAAGGACCTGATTTTTCATTGGGTGCAAATCTTGGGTTGGTATTTATGTATGCCATCGAACAAGATTATGATGAGATTGACTTTATGGTTCGCATGTTCCAAAACACAACCATGCGAATTCGTTATTCAAGTGTACCCGTTGTTGTTTGTCCGCAAGGCCGTACCCTTGGTGGCGGTTGTGAAATGACGCTTCACGCCGATAAAGTTCAAGCTGCCGCTGAAACGTATATTGGGTTAGTTGAAGTTGGCGTTGGCCTTATTCCAGGCGGTGGTGGAACGAAAGAATTTACAAAGCGCGTTAGCGATTCAATACAAGAAGGTGACGTGGAATTAAACGCGCTTCAAGCCGCCTTCATGAACATTGCTACAGCAAAAGTCGCCACATCATGGCAAGAAGCGAAAGAGATGGGAGTCATCCGCGAACAAGATGCAGTAAGCATGAATCGTGATCGCCAAATACTCGATGCAAAAGCAGCCGTATTAGAATTATTCGATGCAGGCTATACCATGCCTCAGCAAGCAAAAAATATTAAAGTACAAGGACGTACGGGATTAGCACTTTTCACAGCAGGTGTTTATGCAATGAAAATGGGTAAGTACGTAAGTGATCACGATGTGAAAATCGCTATGAAAATTGCAAATGTAATGTGCGGAGGAGATCTCACATCCCCACAAGAAGTGAGCGAACAATATTTGTTAGATCTAGAACGTGAAGCTTTTGTTTCGCTTTGCGGCGAGAAGAAAACCCTTGAACGGATACAATCTATCCTAACAGGCGGTAAACCATTGCGTAATTAGTTGAAGAATTAAAAATTAAAAAAATATGGATGCATACATAGTAGCTGGATTTAGAACAGCAGTAGGTAAGGCAAAAAAAGGTGGATTTCGTTTTACAAGGCCAGATGATTTGGCTTCAGATGTTATTAAACATTTGGTTGCCTCAATTCCTGGATTAGAAAATGAAATGGTGGATGACCTCATTGTAGGTAACGCAGTACCTGAAGCAGAACAAGGAATGCAAATGGGAAGAATGATTGCATTGCTTTCGCTTGGGTTGGATGTTCCAGGTCTTGTTATCAATAGATATTGTGGCTCTGGTGTTGAATCCATTCAAATGGCGAGCACTAGAATTCATGCGGGTATGGCGGATGTGATTATCGCTGGGGGTACTGAGTCAATGTCTTTAGTCCCAACCATGGGAATTAAAACGGCATTGAATTATACAATCGCGAAAGATCACCCATCATATTATATAAGCATGGGTTTAACTGCAGAAGAAGTTTCCAAACAATTTAAAATATCACGTGAGGAGCAAGATCAGTTTTCTTATGAATCACATATGAAGGCCGCTGCCGCATGGAAAGCAGGAAAGTTTAAAGGTGAAGTAGTTCCTATTACAGTGAAGGAAGTGTATGTAGATGAAAACAATAAAAAACAAAACAGAGAATACATAGTAGATACGGATGAAGGCATTCGTGCCGACACCACAGTAGAAGGTCTCTCAAAATTAAAACCGGTTTTTGCTCTAGGTGGATCGGTAACCGCTGGTAATTCTTCACAAACTTCTGACGGTGCCGCATTTGTAGCTGTGATGTCTGAAAAAATGGTTAAGCAATTAAATCTTAAACCAATTGCCCGCATGGTAAGCTACGCAGCTGCAGGAGTTGATCCTCGAATAATGGGCATTGGTCCGGTAGCCGCCATACCAAAAGCATTGAAGTTAGCCAATATGAAATTGGAGGATATCGATCTTATCGAATTGAATGAAGCCTTTGCCGCACAATCACTAGCGGTTGTTAAGGAATTAGGAATTGATCCAAAAAAATTAAATGTAAATGGAGGCGCAATAGCCGTGGGCCATCCGCTTGGTTCTTCAGGCGCTCGTCTTTCTGTGCAACTTTTTAATGAGCTAAGAAGACAGAATAAAAAATATGGAATAGTAACAGCCTGCGTTGGCGGAGGCCAAGGTGTTGCCGCAATTTATGAGCTGTTAAATTAAAAACTGAAACCAGATCTTCTAAAAAATAGTAAAGCCATGGCTGAGATTAATAAAGCAATAAAAGGAGGAGAATTCCTTATCAGGGAAACACAAGCAAGTGAAATATTTATTCCAGAGCAATGGGATGAAGAACAGCGCATGATTGCAAAAACATGCAAAGATTTTTTAAAGCAAGAAGTATATCCCCGCCTCGATGAAATTGATTCGCAAAAAGATCCTAATCTGATGCCTTCAATTTTAGACAAAGCAGGTGAATTGGGT
This sequence comes from uncultured Cyclobacteriaceae bacterium, assembly GCA_964235605.1. GTDB lineage: Bacteria > Bacteroidota > Bacteroidia > Cytophagales > Cyclobacteriaceae > DATCRE01. The sequence goes on from CAXSCR010000001.1 coordinate 156,677, forward strand.
TTACTTGGAACCTCAATACCTCAAGAGTACGGTGGATTTGGTATGAACTTCAATACCACCATGCTTGTGGCGGAAGAAATTGGAGCAGGCTATTCTGTTGCTGTTGCATTATCAGCACATACTGGAATTGGAACCCTACCAATTCTTTATTATGGCAATGAAGAACAAAAGAAAAAATACTTACCAAAACTGGCTACAGGAGAATCCAAAGCTGCTTACTGTTTAACAGAACCCGATTCTGGTTCCGACGCCAACTCTGGAAAAACAAAAGCGGCACTTACCTCAGATGGCAAACATTATGTACTCAACGGACAAAAAATGTGGATTACCAATGGTGGTTTCGCACATGTATTCATTGTATTCGCAAAAATTGATAGCGACAAAAATTTGAGCGCCTTCATTGTAGAAAAATCCTTTGGCGGAATAACAATGAATGAAGAAGAGCATAAGATGGGTATTAAAGGATCATCTACCCGCCAGGTCTTTTTTAACGATTGTAAAGTGCCTGTAGAAAATTTGTTAAGCGAACGTGAAAATGGTTTCAAGATAGCAGTGAACATTTTAAATGTAGGGCGAATAAAATTAGGCGTTGCAGCCATCGGTGGTTGTAAAAAAACAATTTCTACTGCTATAAATTATGCAAAAGAAAGAAAGCAGTTCGGAACATCGATAGCTAATTTCGGCGCAATTAAGCACAAGATTTCAGAGATGGTAACGAAGGTTTTCGCATGTGAATCGGCATGTTACCGAGCAGGTCAAAATATCGATGATGCGCATGATTCTTTAGTAGCTGGCGGCATGGATTCAGGGAAAGCAAAGCTTAAGGCACTTGAAGAATTTGCCATTGAGTGTGCTATCATGAAAGTACATGGATCTGAAGTATTGGATTTTGTAGTTGATGAAGGCGTACAGATTTACGGTGGAATGGGATTCTCAGCAGAAGGACCCATGGACCGTGCCTATAGAGATGCGCGTATCAACAGAATATTTGAAGGCACAAATGAAATTAACCGCATACTTACCATTGACATGTTGATGAAACGTGCCATGAAAGGCCAAATAGATTTGATGACGCCAGCAATGGCTGTACAGAAAGAGTTGATGGCTATTCCAGACTTTGGAACTGAAGATGACACAACAATTTTCGCCAAAGAAAAAAAGGCTCTCCGTAATCTCAAGAAAGCTGGACTCGTTGTAGCCGGATCAGCAGTTCAAAAATTTATGATGAAACTTTCTGACGAACAAGAAGTGTTAATGAATCTTGCTGATGTCCTCATTGAAGTATATGTAGCAGAATCTGTATTGTTGCGTGTTGAAAAGCTTATCGGATTAAAAGGCGAGAAGGAGAGCGAAATACAAAAAGAAATGGCTTTGATCTATTTGCATTATGCGATAGATAAAGCTTCAGCCGCTTGCAAACAAGCTATTTATGCTTTTGCAGAAGGCGATGAATTAAGATTTATGTTATTGGGTTTAAAACGCTTTTCAAAAATAGATCCTTATAATCTTAAAGAGGCGAGAAGAAAAGTAGCAAATTATGCTATCGCCAAAGGAGAATATCCGTTCTGACCTAAACTGAGAGGATAGAGAAGAAGGCTGGAAGAAGTTCCGGCCTTTCTTTTTTTAAATTGGTATTGAACATAAAATGTTCACAGTTGAACAGTTATCAGATCGTGTAAACATAAATACTGCTCTAGCGCCGTTAGAATTGATTTTTTTAAATTGGAATTACTTTTGATATTTTGATATCGATGTATTTAAAAATACTACAATTATGACTTCAAAAGGTTTAGCTACCATTATCTTCATTATAGCTGGCATCTTCATCATACCCATTGTATCGGTATAGTTGGTAAAACGTTTGGAATTTTTATAGGAGTAATGGGTTCAATAATCGGACTCTTTGCAGGAATATTCGGAGCAGTTATAGGAGCCTTAGGTAGTGTATTTGGTGGAATTTTTAACTGGCATTTCGGATTATTTCACGTGAATATTTTTTCGATAAGTTTAATTTCACTTATCGTTTTGTTAGTGTCAATGGCTCGAAAATAGACATGATTTAAGAAACAGGATGCTTATTATACAACATAGGGTTTAAAAAATACCTTGAGTATACGGGGTAGCGTTTTACAGCTTGTATTTGTGGACGTTTTCCTCGTGCGAATATTATTTTGTAATAAAACTCATATCCTTTCTCAACTCTAATATCCTTTTTAATCAAGTAAGTTTCTTTATCGTATGGGTTAGTAACTTTCACTTGTACGTGAAATAACCCTGGCTTACTTGGAATACGCACAAACTTTCCAGGTTGCTTGTTATAGAGCCTTCCGTTTATATAAACCGACATGTTTGTCCGTGTATCTGTTTGAATTGCTATGCCAGAAAGATAGGCGAATGAGCTAGATGAAATCACAGATAATATTAAAACAACGAGTAGCTTTTTCATATATATCTATTTACTATATAAAGGCAACCACCATGCCAGGATTAGATTGATTTTAGATAGTCATATCTTTATTATTACATCTTATAATATAGATCATATGGCTTGGTTTTATTTAATAGTTGCGGGGCTATTTGAAATAGGCTTTACAACTTGTTTAAAGCTTTCAAATAATTTTCAAAATAAAGGGTGGAGCATCGCCTTCTTCATTTGTATCTCATTAAGCTTTTATTTTTTGAACAGAGCAGTACAATACATACCCTTAGGTACAGGCTATGCGGTGTGGACCGGAATTGGTGCAGTTGGAACTGTGTTGATAGGAGTTTTCTTTTTCAACGAGCCAGCTTACTTCTGGCGTTTGTTTTTTATCTGTTCTTTAATTGGATCTATAATAGGATTAAAACTTGTCTCCACTATATAATAATTATGCATCCTTCCATTTGATGCCACAACCTATAGCTTTCGTTTTTGCTGTTGGAACAGTTTTCCCTTCAAGCAAGCATCAACGGCTTCTTCAACATATTTTTTGTCAGCAGCAGAAGCATCACGTGCGTTATTATCTATAGCTCCTATGTAAGCAATTTTAAAATCATTTTCGTTTTTTAGCAGAATGTAAACCTGTGGTGTATTTGTGGCTCCGAAAGCACGAGCAACTTGTTGGGTTTTATCAAAGAGATAAGGAAAATCATATTTATGACTTTTGGCATAAGTCTTCATTTCTTCAAATGAATCTCCCGGCGATTTAGCAGGATCATTCGCGTTGATTGTAACAAGTGGAAAGCCTTTTGAAGCGTACTTCTTATTTAAGGCTATAACTCTTTCATTATAACCTTTAGAGTAAGGGCATGTATTGCAATCAAATATTAAAATAACTCCTTTTGAATTTTTAAAGTCAGCTGCAAGGGAAACATCCTTTCCATCGGTATTCTTCAATTTGAAATCCTTAACAACATCCCCTAACTCGTAGCCAGGTTTAATATTTGCGGCGATTAAAATTAAAAAGCAAGCAAGTAGAGAAAGAGTAGATGAGATACGCATTTTTGTATATGGTTTATATTTTAAATTATTGAACTTCTTCAATCAGTGTTTCAAGATCGCCTTCCTGGAGCTCTTTTTCAACAAATTTTCTTTTTCCGTTTATAGGGTTGAGGATCAGCGTTGCAGGAATGGCGCCAGACCAATTTTTTTCAACCTTTTCTATCCATTTATTATAATCCATCTCATCCAGCAAGAGTACGGTCGACTTCATTTCTTTACGTTGCAAAAATGAATTTACCTTATCAACTTTATCGACAAAGTCCAGGCTTATCAGTGTAACGGTAACATTTGTATCGACTTTATTTAAATTTTCAAAAAAAGGAAGTTCTTTTACACAGGGTACACACCATGTGGCCCAGAAGTTTATTACCTGAATTTTATTGGAATTTTGATTGATCAAACTATTAACAGCTTCAAACTTTATCACTTCGGCCGTTTGCGCATATAAATTAGAGGAAATGATTATGAATAAAAGGCCTATGTATTTCATGATTACAAATATACTTACCAGGAATTAAACTATAGAATCTAGTTTAGTTAAACGCTGTAAGGTTTTTGTTAAAACGATCGGATTCAGATAACGAAAGAAACTTAAAATGACAAAAAAAGATATCCACAAAAACGAAAAGTTATCCACATAAATATATGGTTTGTACTTAAATATCTCATTAATAGTAAGTTACACTCAATTTTAAGTATCATTTCTTTGTGGACAACTCTTTTGTGCATAATTAATTTGCAATATTCATAAACCATAATTTTCAGATATTCAGAATTATAGCAGCGTGGCTAAAGCAAACTGTTAATTTATCTATTCAATATTATCAACAATGAAGAAAATATTATCTCTATTTAAAATTAAATATCCTATAGTACAGGCAGGCATGGTTTGGTGCAGTGGATGGGAGCTCGCCTCAGCTGTGAGCAACGCGGGCGGTTTAGGAATTATTGGGGCAGGATCAATGTATCCAGAAACTTTAAAAGACCACCTCATTAAATGCAAAATAGCTACTGATTCACCGTTCGCAGTAAATGTTCCTTTATTATACCCTGAAATTGATAAGCTTATTAACATAATTATTGAAAACGGAGTATTAATTGTATTTACTTCTGCAGGCAATCCGTCACTGTGGACTAGAACTTTAAAAGATAAAGGGATAACAGTAGTCCATGTTGTGTCAAGTGTAAAGTTCGCAGTTAAAGCTGAACAAGCTGGGGTAGATGCAATTGTAGCTGAAGGTTTTGAAGCCGGCGGACATAATGGTCGGGAGGAAACAACCACGATGGTACTTTTACCCATGGTTTGTGAAGCCGTTTCAATACCGGTAATAGCTGCGGGTGGTATCGCGAGTGGAAAATCAATGCTTGCCGCTGAGGTGCTTGGTGCGCAAGGCGTACAAATTGGGACGCGGTTTGCCACCAGCAAGGAATCTTCGGCGCATGAAAATTTTAAAAGGAAGGTGGTGGAGGCAAAAGAAGGCGAAACAATCCTTACCCTTAAACAACTTACACCCGTCCGTTTACTTAAAAACAAATTTTATCAAGAGGTACAACAAGCCGAATTACGCGGTGCAGGAACAGACGAACTAAAAAATTTACTGGGACGCAGACGATCTAAGCTTGGAATCTTTGAAGGTGATTTGAATGAAGGCGAACTAGAAATTGGCCAGGTGTCCGCCGCAATTTTGGACATCCAATCGGCTGGAGAAATAGTAAATGAAATTTGGGAGGAGTACGTGGCGCTAAAAAGGAAATTATGCTCCGAATTATAACGCCAACTTAATCTGATCAGAATAGAATTTCATTCTTGTATGTCTTGTATCGAGAAGTACAATCTTTTCTATTCTTGAGAACTTGTGGTTGATAAATACTTCTAAGTAGTAATTATGGAAAAGATACAAATTCACTTTATAGTGATAATATCGTATAGCCATTACAAAAGTGCCCCGCTTGTACAATAAGCTAATTTTCTCATCCAGTGGAAATTTTTTGAAGTCCTGCCACGCTACCATAATTAAACATATCAAAAAAATACAACGATGGCAATGTTGACTTTATTCAAGCTTTTCGCTAAAGATTAAAGATCTACTTTTGTGAGGAATCTACAGGCCATTTACTATTATTATGCAGGACGAAAAAAAAGCCCTCAATGAGGGCTTTGAAAGGGTGAATGATGGGGCTCGAACCCACGACCTCCAGAATCACAATCTGGCGTTCTAACCAACTGAACTACAATCACCATGTTTGATCAAACATCTTTCTGATCGGACTGCAAATTTAGACAGGCTTTGGTAAATAACAATAGGTAGAGCGTTAATCGCGATTGAATAGTAATCTTTCTCCGCATTTACTTTCATCGAATTTGCCATTTACATAAGCTAAGTGTCCGGAAACAAGGGTATGCGTTATACTTGATTTAAAATTTAATCCCTCAAAAGGTGACCACCCACACTTAGAAATCACATTTTGCTTTTCTACTTTCCAAGATTTATGCAAATCAACTAAAACCAAATCTGCAAAATATCCTTCACGTATAAAACCACGTTTTCCAATTTGGAAAAGTATAGCTGGATTATGTGACATCTTTTGAACAATTTTTTCCAGACTAATCTTTCTCTGGTGGAAAAATTCCAACATTGCGACTACGCTATGTTGAAGAAGAGGGCCTCCTGAAGGAGCTTTAAAATATGAATTTTGTTTTTCTTCCCATGTGTGTGGAGCATGGTCTGTGGCGATTACATCAATACGATCATTTAACACGGCGTCAAAAACTTTCTGCTGATCGTTTGCAGTCTTAATTGATGGATTCCACTTTATTAAGGTTCCTCGGCTATCATAATCCGAATCATTAAACCATAAATGATGGATACACGCTTCGGCTGTAATCTTTTTCTTTTCTAAAGGAATTGTGTTATCGAAAAGAGAAACTTCTTTGGCTGTTGAAATATGCAGGATGTGTAATCTAGTACCATGCTTCTTAGCTAACTCAACGGCAAAAGAAGACGATTTATAACAAGCATCATCACTTCTGATAAGCGGATGATATTTTACTGGCATTTCCTCGCCATACTTTTCTTTATAAAGCTTGGTATTTTTTAGAATAGTGGCTTCATCCTCACAATGAGTTGCAATAAGAGAAGGAAATTGAGCGAAAAAGGCTTCTAAAATTTTTGGCTCCTCAACCAACAGATTGCCGGTGGAAGATCCCATAAAAATTTTCAGGCCACAAACCTTGCTTATGTCTGTCTTTAAAACCTCTTCAAGGTTATCATTAGATGCACCAATAAAAAAAGAATAATTCGCTAAAGATGTATTTGAGCCAAGCTGATACTTCTGTTCTAAAAGTTCTTGCGTAAATGTGGGCGGATTGGTATTAGGCATTTCCATAAAACTTGTAATTCCACCGGCCACAGCTGCACGTGATTCAGAATAAATGGTTCCCTTATGTGTTAAGCCAGGTTCTCTAAAATGCACCTGGTCATCAATTGCGCCTGGAAGCAAATATTGGCCTTTTGCGTCTATAATTTTAGTGGCTGTACGGGAAGATAAATTGCCAATTGTTTCAATGAAATGCCCCTTAATCAAAACATCTGCCTGAAAGACCTTACCTTCGTTGACTATATTTGCGTTGAGAATCAATGTTGTTTCCATTAGCGTAAAATTAGAACCAAAAACGTGTCTGAACCTATATCATTTGAAGATTTTAAACTTAATCGTCAGCTGTTAAACGCAGTTGCTGATCTTGGTTTCGATAAACCCACAGAAATACAACAGAAGGCTATTCCACTTATTCTTGGAGGCCAGGAAATTATAGGCATCGCTCAAACTGGTACGGGCAAAACCGCGGCTTACCTTTTACCTATAATGATGAAGGTAAAATATGCGCAAGGTGTAGAACCACGCGCAGTTATTCTCGCGCCAACAAAAGAACTCACTGTACAGATAGCAGAACATGCTGCTCCGCTAGCAAAGTATACAGATCTAAGAATTCTACCATTATATGGAGGTGTTGGTTATAAAACACAAGTAGAGGCGATAAAAAAGGGAGTTGATATTATTGTCGCAACCCCTGGGCAGTTTATGGAAATATATTTGCGCGGTGAACTTCCGGTTAAGCAAATAAAAACACTGGTGCTCGACGAAGCAGATCGTATGATGGATATGGGTTTTATGAGGCAGCTCAGAAGAATCTTTGAAGTAATTCCGCGTAAGCGACAAAACCTTTTATTCTCTGCGACATTTTCTGAACGGGTTGAAAAGCTATCAGCTGAATTTTTGGAGTTTCCTACTCGAATTGAAGTAACACCACAAGCTACAACTTCAAAGCAGGTAGAGCAGGAATTATATGAGATTCCGAATATAAAAACCAAGATTAGTTTTTTGGAATACTTGCTTAAAGATGAAGAAACATTCAATCGTGTAATGATCTTCACAAGAACAAAAGATGTGGCGAATAACATCTACCACTTCTTTGAACGAAAGAACATAGGGCCTGTTCGTATTATCCATTCTAATAAAAGTCAGAACACAAGAATGAATGCGGTGAATGAATTCAAGGAGGGAAACATTCGGATACTAGTAACAACTGATGTAACAGCAAGGGGAATAGATGTAATCAAGGTTTCACATGTAATCAATTTTGACGTGCCGATTCTTTATGAAGATTATGTGCATCGTATAGGCAGAACAGGTAGAGCTTTTCAAGATGGTAAAGCCATAACATTTGCAACAAAAGCAGAGTTATATCACATTGAAAGAATTGAAGATCTTATTCGTGAGAAAATTCCAGTAAAGAAACTACCACCAGAAATTGAAATCGAGGAGACATCATTTGATGAAGCACAAAGTATAGCCAAAGAAGTTGATTGGCAAAAACGAAAAGCAGATCCTGAATTTAAAGGAGCGTTTCACAAAAGGAAAAATGAACGCTAATTAATAGGCGTAAGCCAGATCGTGCTTACTTCTTCACGAAAGAGAAAGTGGATTCTGTTGTGATTTCCATAGGTACTTCCATATCTACCGGAATCATACCACCAGCCAATAAGATCATATTGCCCTTAACCTCTAAATTTATTTTAACTGCTGAAGGCCAGCCTGTTTTCACACTCGCGGTAGTCGTTAATTTTTGAGTTCCGGCTAAATCAACCTTTGCTGTAAATCCATTCGGAAGACTAATTATTTGTTCTTTATCTGTGGTTGAGATTATGCCATCAGCAGAAAGTGTTGCGTTCTCTTTCTCAACACTCAATAGGTTCCAGGTATTATCTGTAGATAGGGGAAAATTCATGCCTACACCAGTTTTATTTTTCCAAGTTTTTCCCACGACAGCTTTTTCAACCGGATAGTTTACCAACGCCATTTCAAATGATGACTTTATTGCGTTTTTTCCAAAGTTTTGTTCGAATTGTTTTTGTAAGGGTTGTCTTTGTTGTGGATCTAAATCCAAATCTGCGAATCCTGACCAAAGATTTTCTTCACCTTCAACATTCTCAACAACACCTTGGCGGCTTAAAGTTATAGTGAAGGGTTTGTTCATCATTGCCTTCATAACTTTGTTTTCTGTTTTGTCTTTGTCTCCTTCAGAGTCTAAGGTTATTGCAGACATGCCGGCAGGTAATGTCATAACCATGGTTAACGTTGTATACTGTGCTTCGAGTTTGGCCCCTGATGGTGTTAAGCTTATTACTTTTAAAAGTAAGGCTCCGCCAATTGCATTCTCAATGACTTGCTCCATGCCCATTAAGTTCTGTTTTATTACCTGTTTACTGTTTTGACTCCAGGAATATTGATCACCTATTATGAATTTATATTCAAGTTTGGCTTCTTTCGGAGGGAAGCAAAAACCGGAGATTATTAATATGATTGTTAAAAGTTTTAAGGTCTTCATCTTGTGATAGAATAAAAGTTTGATTCACAACTAATAGATATTGTAAATTTATATAAAAAAATGCCTCATCATATGAAAATAAAATTCCTTTCAGCGCTATTAATCCTCTCCCTTCTTTCTTACAATTGTTTTAGTACGCATCTAAGGTCTGGAGAAATACAAGTAAAACAACTTGAAGGATTTACCTTCAGGATAACTGTAAAAGTCTTTACAGATGATGTAGACACAAATGTTTTGTTTGGTGGTGATGGCGCTTTGATTGATTTTGGTGATGGGACTTTTCAAGAAGTTCCTTATGTAGATAATATCGTTCGTTTAGATCTTGATCCTTCAGGTTCAATTGCGGAAGCGAGTTACTCTGTTATACATACGTATACAGAATCGGGAACATATACAATTTCTTATGTGGAGGCGTACCTCACCGAGGGTATAATGAATCTTCTATACTTCGAAAACATACCCTTCTATCTTGAAACTTATTTAGTCCTAGATCCTTCCTTACCTACTTATGGCGGAACTCCTGAGTTTTTAGCTGATCCTATTTTCAGATGCATTACGGGGGATAACTATAGTTTCTCTACAGCAGCAATTGATTCAAACAATAATCAATTGTATTATGAATTTGTAACGCCTAAAATCGCGCGGAGCGTATTTGTAGATGGCTACCAATTGCCAGAGAATATTCATATAAATCCGTACACAGGTCTTATTACTTGGGATACAAAATTTAAAAATTCTTATGCAGTCGGCGAATTCTTATTTACGGTAAAAATTATTCAAATAAATGATGGCCAGATCGCAGGGTTTATTTTGAGAGACTTTCAAGTAATTGTAGCTGATCTAGAGTCGCAAAGCACCATCAATGATAATAAGGACTTAGATGAGAATGGTAGAATCTTTATACCAGAGGAAAGTGAATATACGTTGAAAATTTTTGCTGAAAATTCATCTGCTGAAAATATTGAGTTAAGTGCTTATTCGGAATTAACTACAATTCCAGAACTGCTTTCTTTCGAGACCTACGACTCAGTAAACGATAGCCGACAAATTAAAGTAGGAGTGTTAAAATTAACATCAACACTATCGATAGTTCGAGATAATCCGTATGCTATCGTTATTAGAAGTAAATCGATAATTAATGGTCAATATTTTTATAAGGACGTTGGATATTTGCTGTACACAAAAGATGTGGAACTCCCGCCAATACCGGAAGTAACGGAAACAGAAAAATCAATTGATGATTTCATTACTGTTTACCCTAATCCATTTAAAGACAAAATTTTTATTACGAAGTCTAGCGCTGAAACAGTCAACATAAAACTTTATTCGTCACAGGGTAACGTCATTAAGCAACACACAGCATACATTAGTAACGTCTATAGTATGGATGACTTAACTACTGGTCTTTATGTTATAGAAGTTGAATCTAAAAATAGAATCACACGGATTAGAATAGTAAAAGACTAGTAAAGGTTAGTCTAGATATTTTTGCATAGCATAATTTTCAAAAGTGCCGCTGATTTTTTTGCGTTTTTCTTTAACGAGTATAAAGCCATGTTTTACAAAAAAGGGTTTTGCCGTAACGCTTACATGTGAATGTATTTCGTCAATGCCCATTTCATAAGCATACTTTTCTATTTCTTGCAATAGCATTTTGCCAATGTGCTGACCTTGATAATCTTTATGCACATACATGAAATCAATATAACCAGATTCGGTTAGAGACGTGAAACCCAAAATTTCACCATCAGACTCGGCAATTATAAAATGTTGTTCACTAAAGCGTCTTTGCCAAAATTTTTGATCGCGTGTAGACCATAATTGAATTTCTTCGGCATTATAATCCTTAGCATTTACATTGGTAATGGTCTCGTAAAACAAAGTAGCGATTTGCTCTAGGTCAGCTACAGTAGCAATGCGTGTTAGTATAGTTGATGGACTCATTTTACCCGAATAAATCTTGAAAGACCTCCATTAGTTTTCCAAACGATTTAACTTTGATTTTGGTTTTTGAAGGATCAATTGATTTTTGGCTATACTTCGAAATGTAAATCTCAGTGAAGCCAAGCTTTTCAGCTTCAGAAATTCGTTGATCTATTCGGTTTACGGCCCGTAATTCGCCCCCCAAACCAACCTCTGCAGCGAAACAGAATTTATCTGAAATAGGAATTTCCTCCATCGATGAAATAATAGATATGCAAATAGCCAAGTCAATAGCCGGATCCTCTACCGTAATGCCACCAGCCATATTTAAAAACACATCCTGCGTACCCATTCGAAAACCACAACGTTTCTCTAAAACTGCAAGCAGCATGTTCAGTCGCTTTTGATCAAAGCCTGTTGGTGTTCGTTGCGGTGTACCATAAGATGCCGGACTTACTAAAGATTGAATCTCGATAAGCAACGGCCTATTGCCTTCAATAGTAGCGCCAATAGTTGCTCCACTTATATGTCCATCTTTTTGTGAAATTAAGATTTCTGATGGATTAGAAACTTCGCGCAGGCCTGAGCCTAGCATTTCGTAAATTCCGATTTCAGAAGTAGAGCCAAATCGATTTTTCGTTGTTCGTAAAATACGATAAGCCAAATGCCTGTCACCCTCAAATTGCAAAACGGTGTCAACCATATGTTCCAGTACTTTTGGACCAGCGAGCAATCCATCTTTAGTAATGTGTCCAACAAGAAAAACAGGGGTGTTCGTTTCTTTCGAGAATTTCATTAACTCCCCCGAACACTGCCGAACTTGGGCAATACTTCCTGCCGTTGAATCAAGAAGGTGAGAATGCAATGTTTGAATAGAATCTATGATAACTACTTGTGGTTGCAGTGATTCAATTGACGTGAAAATGTTTCGTGTATTGGTCTCTGCGAGTGTATAAAAATTTTGATTGCTATTTTTTAAGCCAGCATCGGTTAGTCGTTCAGCGCGCATTTTTATTTGTTGTTCACTTTCCTCACCTGACACATAAAGGACTTTAAAGTTCCTTAATGCTAATCCAAGTTGTAACATCAATGTAGATTTGCCAATTCCAGGCTCGCCACCAATAAGAACCAATGAACCAGGAACAATTCCACCGCCAAGAACCCGATCAAGCTCATTATCTGAGGTAGAAATTCTGATCTCACTCCCGCTTTCGATTTCGGCAAGTGTTTTAGGTCTTGATGTTTTTTCCCGCGAAGGAGTTGGGTTCCACTCGTTTTTATCGTCGGTTTTTTTCTGCACCACTTCTTCAACAAAAGTGTTCCAGGCATTACAAGAAGGGCATTTACCTAGCCATTTAGAGGCTTCATAACCACAGCTCTGACAGAAGAAAGTTGATCTAGATTTAGCCAAATGATATACTTTATAGAAGCAGCGTTCAAAATTAAACCAAACTTAATTCTTAATAGTGCTTTAATCTTTATAAATTTATAGCCTGATCCCCCCAATATGAAAAAGCTGATTTCCTTACTTTTACTTTGTGCTCCTTTAACCATCCTAGCACAAAAATCACCCATCAAGTTTGGCGTTATACCCATAGACGACATGAAAATGACTTCTTATGAAAACGATTCATCTGCATCCGCAGTCGTTTTAGAAGATTACGGCGTAGCCTATATAAGCGCAACAACAGTTTCTCCTTCAATGATCTTTGAAAGACATACAAGAATAAAAATACTAAAAAAGAAAGGTCTTGAATGGGCAGATATAGCGATCCCTCTATTTCATTCTGGTTCAGCAGAGGAAAGAGTTTCTAATTTGAAAGCTTCAACCTACAATTTAGAAAACGGGAAGATTGTAGAGACACGAATGATTAAAGACGGAGTTTTTAAGGACAAGTTTAACAGAAACATTAATCTTCAAAAATTTACATTGCCTAATGTAAAAGAGGGATCAGTCATTGAATACGTGTACAAAGTTAATTCTGAATTTTTTACGAATTTTCCGAATTGGGAATTTCAAAAAAAGATTCCGGTGCGATTGAGTGAATATTGGGCCGTGATGCCTGAATTTTTTCTTTATGAAAGATACATGCAAGGATACCTTTCGACTAGTTATGATGTTAAGACCAAAACGAATGCAAATTATGATGAAGTAGCACATCATTGGACTTGCAAAAATGTGCCTGCATTCAAAGCAGAACCCTACATGACCTGTGAAGATGACTATATCTCAAAAATAAATTTTGCCTTATCTCATATAAACATTCCAGGAAAGATCACACAAGAAATAATGGGCTCCTGGTCTAAATTCAATCAACTATTACTTGAAGATGAAGATTTCGGTAAAGTCATTTCTAAATCAGGTTTCCTAAAAGAACAAACTGAACAGATTATGGCAGGCATTACAGATCCAATGAAAAAAGTTGAGGCTATCCATACCTATATAAGGCAAAATATTGAATGGGATGGAGAGAAAGATATGTATGCAGGCAACTTAAAGAAGGTAATAGAAAATAAAAAAGGAACAGCAGCCGATATTAACTTAATGTTAGCATCCATGCTAGATAAGGCTGGTTTTACTGTAGACATGGTCATGTTGAGCACACGCGATCATGGATTTGTAAGGACATCATACCCTATGACACGCCAATTTAATTATGTGATCTGCGCATTACGAATTAACGATAAAACCATTTTATTGGATGCTACTGAAAAATATTTGCCCATGTCTATACTGCCAGAGCGGTGTTTAAACGGACAAGGATTAGTAATATCTAAAACTCGCCATGGTTGGATAGACATTAGTTCAAAGGCTAAAGCAAAGACTATTGTAAGTACAGAATTAACGGTTAAAAACACAGGTGAACTACAGGGCAATATCAATTTCAGTCGCGATGGTTATGATGCTTTAAAAATGCGCAATGAATATCAACTAAAGGGTGAAGCAGAATATGTAAAAGATTTCACAGCGCATAAAACATGGCAAATCACAAAAACGGAATTTGAGAACATTAGGCAGGAGGAAAAACCAGTAAAAGAAAAGCATGAGCTTATAATTGATGACCATACTTCCGTAACAAATGATATCATTTATATCAATCCATTTGTTGTATCTCAGCAAAAGGAAAACCCATTTAAAATGGAAACAAGAGAATATCCCGTAGATTTCGGAACAGCTATTGAAGAAATGTACCTTTGTAAGTTAATGATCCCGTCTGGATATGTAGTTGATGAGTTACCCGCAAGTAAAATACTAGTTTTGCCAGGCAATGCCGCTAAGTATATTTATAATATAACTCAGACGGGAGATATGCTTGCTTTTACAAGCAATCTTCAAATAAATAAAAGTTTATATCTAGTAGACGAGTATAATAATCTAAGAGAGTTCTTTAACCAGGTTGTCGCTAAGCAAGCGGAACAGATTGTATTGAAGAGGAAGTAAACTATAAGGAAACTGATAAAATAATAGGCTATGAAGAAAGGGCTCAGATTGGTAATTGCTAGTTGCTTGTATACTATAGTTGCTTTGGGCGGTGGTGATCCAAAATTTCCTGTTAGTGAAATTCCAGAAGCATTATTAAAGGACGTAAATGCAGTAGTGCGTGAAAACAAAATTATATTTAAAATCCTTTCGCAGAGCAAAGCATCTGTTTATAGCTACTATGCTATCACAATTTTAGACGCAAACGGAAAAAAGCACGCAACTGATGTAGAGTTTTATGATAAGCTTACAAAGCTAACTACATTTAATGCTAGTGTTTATGATGCTAATGGAAAATTAATTAGGAAACTAAAGAACAGCGAGATCTATGACCAAAGTGTATATGATGGAAGTACATTATTCAGTGATGACCGCCTAAAGGTTGCTGACTTGTCGCAAAGTAGCTACCCTTATACTGTTATATTTGAATACGAAAAAGAATATAAATATCTCTACCACATAGACGGATCAATCATTGTACCCGACGAAAAAGTATCAGTTCAAAAATCGTCCTATCAATTAATTTTTCCAGCTTCTTTAGCACCGCGGTATAAAACTTTTAATATTGACAGTAACCCCATTAAAGCAACGCTGGAGAATGGAATGGAATCTCTTCTTTGGACTTTTGAAAATGTTAATCCTATAATTTATGAGGCACTAGGCAACGGCTGGGCTAGTATAATGCCAAGAATAAAAGCGGCACCAAGTCATTTTGAGTTTGAAGGATATATCGGTGACATGCATACTTGGGAGGACTATGGAAAGTGGATTGCTTCTCTTAATAAGGGACGTGATGTTTTACCCGAAGCCACAAAAATTAAAATCAAGGAAATTACAGCCAATCTTAAGACAACAGAAGAGAAGATTAAAGCTGTTTATGAATACTTACAAGGCCGATCTCGTTATGTAGGTATTCAATTGGGCATAGGGGGATATCAACCATTTGAAGCGTCAATAGTAGACAAGACAGGCTATGGAGATTGCAAGGCGCTATCTAACTATACTGTAGCGTTATTAAAAGAGATAGGAATAAAGGCGCATTATGTTTTAATAATGGCTGGACCAGACGCATTGACTCTTCAAGAAGAATTTCCTTCATCTCAATTTAATCACGCTACGGTTTGTGTTCCAAATGGAAAAGATACCGTTTGGCTCGAATGCACAAGTCAAACTATCCCTTATGGTTATGCAGGCAAATTTACTGGTGGTCGTAAAGCATTGGCTATAACAGATAACGGAGCTACAATTGTAAGAACTCCAGTTTATACGGCTGAGCAAAATTCGCAAATCACAAAGGCTGATGTTTATTTTGAAATGAATGGGAATGCTAAAACGAAAACACAAACCATTTATTCAGGACTACAATATGAAAATGAGAATTTGAATTCATTACTCGATGATCAATATGATGATCAAAAAAAGTGGATTCAGGCAAATACAGGGATACCAACTTTTGATATCAACTCATTTTCAATGAAAAACATAAAGGATAAGATACCATCAGCAATTGTAAATCTTGACTTGACGCTAAACAGGCTCGCATCAGTAAGTGGCAAACGATTATTCCTTACACCTAACTTAATGAATCGTTGGACCTTTATACCAGAACGTATAGAAAATAGAAAAACAAATGTTGTGCGTAAAATGGCATATATCGATTACGACACCATTCGTTATCATTTACCTGAAGAAATTTATCCTGAATTTTTGCCAGAACCTATTAAAATCAAATCACAATTTGGTGAATATGAATCGAGCTTTAAACTAGAGCAAGGTAATTTGTTATACATGCGTAGGCTGAAAATGAATAAAGGTGAATTTCCCCCTGCAACATATAAGGAACTTATCGATTTTTGCAAGAGTATAAACAAGGCAGATAATGCTAAAATTGTTTTCCTAAACAAAACCTAGCTTTCAGTGACAGGCGCATTGGCCTCTTTAGCCATTACATTATAGACCAATTTATCAGCAAGATTCGGGAACCATTTATTAAGAAGCACTGCTAGTTTTCCCTGCGATGTCAAAATCAAATCTCTTTTTCCTTTGACAGTGGCACGGTAAATATGTTTAGCACATTCTTGGGCCGTCATCATGTCGCCTTCATTACGTGGTGATTCTCCTTGAGAGTTTCCATCTTTAGTTAGTGAACGATTACGAATATTGCTTGCCGTAAAACCAGGGCAGGCCGTAAGCACATGTACGCCGGACTTCAAATATTCAGTACGCAATACTTCCAGGAAGCCATTTAAGGCAAATTTTGAAGCTGAATATCCTATGCGGCCTGGCAATCCCCTGTAGCCTGCAATAGATGAAATACCAACTACAGAACCTTTATTTTTCTTAATCTCTGGCAAACAATATTTAGTGGCGTACAGAACGCCATAAAAATTAATATCCATTACTTTCTTTACAACATCCATATCGACATCTTCGAATAAAGCACGCATGGAAATGCCTGCATTATTAATTAGTACATCAATAGTTCCGTATTTATAAATAGCTTCTTGAGCCATTAATTTATTGTCTTCTTCCTGACTTACATCGGCCTGGAATCCCGTAATTGTAATTCCCTTGGTTTGGAGTTCTGCCACAGTCTTATGTAGCTCTCCAGCATTTCTTCCGGTTATAAGAACTTTTGAACCGTTGATTCCGAATACTTCAGCAAGAGCCTTACCGATGCCAGATGAGCCGCCTGTAATTACAACAACCTTGTCTTTCATAAAGCTATATTCTTTATAAAATACAAATAAATTAAGACACGGTCAAAAATAGTAATACTTGTTATATTGCCACCAAGAAACAAATTCATGTTTTTCATCCGACTTCTCTCACGACTTTCTCTGCAAATTTTGTATCTGCTTTCTGATTTTATGTTTTTCATGGCGTATTATATTATTCGCTATAGAAGGAGGCTGGTTAATAGCAATTTGCGCTTGTCATTTCCTGAAAAATCAATAGATGAATTAAAAAAAATCGAAAAAGAATTCTATAGGAATTTATGTGATTACACGGTGGAGACACTAAAGCTCTTAAGTATCAGTAAAGAAGAGCTGGGTAAGCGCATGGTTTTTAAAACGCCTGAAATCCCGATCAAATACAATCAACAAAATCAATCCATACTAATTTTAGCATCGCATCACTTTAACTGGGAATGGTTAGTAACGGCTGCATGCTTCAATTTACCCATGCAGGTTGATTTTGTTTATCAGAAAGTCAATAACGATTTTTTTGAACGCATTTCAATGGCATTCAGAACCCGTTTTGGCGCGCATCCTATAAAACGAGATGAAGTTGCCAGGGAGGTTGTAAAAAGGAAGAACATCGTACGTGCAATTGCCACTGTGGCTGATCAATACCCAGGTTATGGACGTGATAAAAAATATGCAACAATCTTTCTTAACCAAGAGACGGTATTTTTTCACGGCACCAATCAACTGGCTATTCTCACCCAGTATCCTGTTATATTTTACGAAATTAGAAAAGTGAAACGTGGTTATTACGAAACAGTAGCGATTGAAATTGCGCATCCGCCCTTCAACAGAAACAGTAACGAAGTGATTGAAAAATACATTGCTGCTGTGGAGGCGCTTATTAAAGAAAACCCTTCTGGCTGGCTATGGTCCCATAATCGCTGGAAGAAAAGACACATGGAGGGAAAAAAAGCTGCTAGCTTATAGCTACTGGTTTGATTGTGCAAATTTTAACGGGTTGGAATAATTACAGATTAGTCAATGTGCAAATGTGCAGATTGGATAAAGAGTGGCAAGCGTCATGCGCGCTGATAGTTTGTATAAGTTTGATGGTGCAGGTTTAATGCGCATTACAGGTACTATAATTTGCACCTTTGCACATCGACTAATTGAAGATTAAACGAGCATCTGCATGATATCATCCTTCGTCAGTTGCTTAACAAAACTTTCCTCAGTTGTGATAAGTTCAGTGGTAAGTCTTAGCTTCTTTTGTTGGAGCGTTAAGATTTTTTCTTCTACTGTGTTACGGGTAATGAATTTGTAAGTGAATACTTTCTTCTTCTGACCAATACGATGTGCCCTATCTACAGCTTGCGCTTCTACAGCAGGGTTCCACCAGGGATCTAGAATGAAAACGTAGTCAGCCTCTGTTAAATTTAACCCAAGACCACCCGCCTTAATTGAAATCAGAAAGACTTTTAGGTCTTTATCTTTATTGAATCGCTCTACTTGCTCTCTTCGGTCAGAACTTGATCCATCCAGGTAAGCAAAATCAATTTTATTTGATTTAAGATATCCCTTAACAAGACTGAGGTGTTTTACAAATTGACTAAAGACCAGAACCTTATGGCCTTCAGCCAAAGCATTCTCCAACATATGTGTAATGTCTTCGAGTTTACCAGAATCACCAGTATACTCTTGGTCTGTCATACGAGGATGATTAGCCAGCTGGCGTAATTTAGTGAGCCCTTCAAGGATCATAAACCTGCTGCTGCCTAGGCCTTCTGTCTCTATTAAATTTAAAATCTTTTCACGGTAGTGCGTCTTCACTTCTTCATAACGTTTCTCTTGATCAGGCGTCATTTCAGAATATTGAATATTTTCTACTTTCTCTGGAAGTTCAGTTGCTACTTGTGATTTATGCCTGCGCAATATGAATGGCTTAATGATGGATCCTAATTTTTTTGATCGCGATTCATCCCCTCGCTTCTCTATAGGATTTTGAAACTCATTTCTAAAATAAGTTTGCGTGCCAAGAATACCGGGATTGATAAAAGACATTTGAGACCATAAATCGAGGGTTGTATTTTCTATAGGGGTGCCTGTTAATACAAGCTTATGTCTTGATTTAAGTTCACGAACAGCTTTCGCAATATTTGATATAGGATTTTTAATTACTTGTGATTCATCTAAGATGACATAATTGAAATAAAACTTCTGAAGAAGCTCTACATCAAGTCTGGTAATGCCGTATGATGTTAGCACTAAATCATAATTTTCGAAGCGTTTAATGTCTTTATTACGAAGTGTACCTGTGTAATTTAAAACCTTAAGACTAGGCGTAAATTTGCTCGCCTCCATCTCCCAATTATAAATCAGAGAAGTTGGCATTATTAATAAAGTTGGGCCGGCACCAATTTCTTTTTCGGCCTGAAGCATGGTAAGCGTCTGAACGGTTTTACCCAAGCCCATGTCATCGGCTAAACAACCACCGAGTTTATATTCATTAAGAAATCTAAGCCAGTTATATCCAGCTTTTTGATAAGGTCTAAGTTCACCTGTAAAGCCTTCTGGTGTAGGGTAATTTTTTATTCCGCTAAATGAAGTCAGCGAGCGGAGTTTTTCACTTAGATGAACTTTGGCTAGGTTGCCCTCCTCTAACTCCTTTACTAAATTAAGATGATGCTTACGTAAAACTGGTTTTTCATTATCACCTTCAGTTTCACTTAACGCGAATAGATCGGCATATTTAGTAAGCCATGCTTCTGGAATAATCGCGATTTCGCCGTTAGGCAATTTGAATTCAACCTTCTTTCGAAGAATTAATTTACGCAGTTCTTTGAAAGGGATTTCAAAATCACCAAAGCGGATTTTAGCATGGATATCAAACCAATCAATATTTTCTTTTACCTCAACTTCTATTACGGCTTTACCTACAAAATATTTTTTATCTCGACTTTCAGGTTGACTAACTTCAAAGCCAAGGTTAAGTAGATTAACCCTGTTTTCATTAAGCCATGAAAATGCCTCCGATTTTGGTACGGCTACGCGGAACCCTTTAAGCGGCAAGCCCAGCTTTTGTAAAGTATGAAGGAAGCCTTTTTCAATATCAGATAAACGACTAACGCGATGGAAGACATACTCCTCACCTTGTTTCTCAACGGTAACGCTTATAGGCCCTATATTATCACCACGGAAGCAATGCTTTCCATATTTAAAAGAAAGATCAAAAACAATTTTGCCAGCCTCATCACTCGTATCTTCTGCGGGCTCAGTATGATTATCAAACAACGAAGGTGCAGCAACTGTCTGCGCCGTATGTAACTCAGAAAGTGTTAGAACAGGATGTGGATCATATGAGCTCTTGTTAATTATAAAGCCGCTGGCCTCAACATCATCAAAAGAAGCGATGAGCGGTGCTACGAATCTGTTATAATAAGTCTCCTCAACATTTTTGGGGATAACAACATATTTTTTACTTAAGAATGGAACGAGCTTCTTCCCATCCACATGCTTTTCAAAACCATAAAGCTTGCCATTAAAAACCATCCAAGCCGGATGTTTACAAATGAGATAGGCTGAAGAATTAGGAAGGTCTAAACTCTTTCCTTGATAATGTATTGTTGGATGATAATTGGTATTCTCTGGCGTGCGCATGAAATGGAATTGAATAGTAGCGCGTTTGTCAAGCACTTCAATTTTTTTCCAAGTGGGCTCGCCATCATTACCCATTTCGAATAAGAATTTTCCTTTAATTTTGTCAAGCGCTTTGGCTCTGCGCTTTTCCATGTAATCTTCAATCTGCTCCTGAATCATTTCATTGCCTTTGTTCTTGTCAAAGGTTTTGGTAAGGAATTCTTCAGGCTTCATGATTTTACTTGAGAACTTCTTCACAATGATTTCTTGCTGCATCGAGTCCATTATTTCAATGAGTTCAAAATCACGATCATCTAATCCCTTAGAGAATTCACGTGCATTTTTTGAAGAAATGTTCTGGTGTTGATAGGTAAGTTTTCCGTTGTCGTCCAAATGGACAATATAGGACTCGAATATAAAGCCCAGGTATTCGTGTAAGTACAACGAATAAATAATTTGAAATGGCTGTGAGGCTGAGACTTTCATTAAATCTGGGCCATTTTAAAATAAAACGGAATACGCAAATTAATGAATCACATCCAAAAAAAGGTTTTTTTTAGAAACCATTTTAACTGCAAAAACCTATAATCTACGAACAGAGGCATAACGCGCTGCCAGCATTGCGGGTCTAAAGGATATTAGAAATGTTATAACAAAAACCACTAAAAGTGTGTAAATAAAGTCAGAAAGGGCGATTTTTATTGGATAGCCTTCAGTTATAGAACTCTCCATTCCCATGGAGATTAGACCAAATTGCATTTGACCCCAACAGAATAAGCCACCAAGTAAAATTCCGGTAAACGCACCAATAAAGGATATGAGTGCCCCTTCAGTTAAAAATATTTTCCGAATTAATGTCGGATTTGCGCCCATGGCAGTTAAAATGGAAATGTCTTTTTGTTTGTCCAGAGCGAGCATCATAAGCGTGAAGAAGATATTAATAGAACCTATGGCCAGCAACAGACTTAAGGCTAAGAAGGTAAAGAGCTTTTCCATTTTAAGCAATCTATAAAGGTCTTTATGCTGCTCTTCTTGATTGAGCACTGCAAATTTTTTCCCCAATACCTGCTTTAAACTTTTTTGTATCTGCTTAATGTTAGCGTTAGCCTCCGTTTTAATTTCGAGAGAAGTTCTTTTGTTTTCATAATTGAATAACTCTTGGGCGAAACTGAGTGGAACGATAACATAATTGTCATCTAAATTCTGGACAATGGAGAAAACACCACCTGGTAAAATGTTTCTTTGTGAATAGAGACTCGAAGGATCAAGTGTGCCCGCTTTTACATTTTTGATGTAGTAGAGCTGAAGTAAAAACATTCTATCATTTAAAAAAATAGAAAGAGAATTTTGAACACCCTGGCCAACAACTGCATAAGGAATTTTGCCTTCCTTTAATTGCAGTTTGCCCTCAACTATGTTTTCTTTTGGAATACGATGTTGTTTTATAAAATTATCGCTTACACCCTTTATGGTTACAACCTGATTCGCATCTCGGTAACGGGCATAGGCATAGTCTTCAATAACCTGTGTTATGAGTTTTACACCTGAAACGGCTTCGATCTTTTTAGTAAGATCAGGAGTAAGTAAAAATGATTTGCCTTCAGAAGCTTCAATTTTTATTTCCGGATCAAAAGAGTTGTTAAGCGAGCGAAGTAAGTCTTCAAGACCATTAAAGACCGATAACACAATGATCAACGCGGCGGTGCTAATGGCGACACTCAACATTGATAAAATTGAAATAACGTTAATGAAGTTTTTCTTCCGTTTTGAAAGCAGATAACGTTTGGCGATGAAAAAAGGAAGATTCAAAAGAGTATGGAGTTACGCGATTGCTAATATTCGAAATCAGACCTTCATTAACAAACTAGTACACCAGAGAATTATATTAAAGCAAATTATTCCTCCTCTTCCTTAACAACACCCATTGCTGGTGGAATATGAAGGTTGCCTAATACCTTTTCCATACGGTGAGCTTCTTCTTCAACCTCATCAATATAGAAAATGAGTTCAGGAATGATACGCACCTGTTTTGCTATTTTGTTACCGAGTGCCTTTCTAATCTCTTTCTTTCTGCCGTTAATTTTATCTAGAACCTCTTGTTTATCCTTAACGAGCATCATGCTAATGTAAATTTTAGCTACGCCAAGATCTGGGCTAACCCGTACATCGGCTATGGTAACAAAGGCGTTTTCAAGAATACCTCGTTTATCGCGTTGGAAAACGTCACTAAGCTCTTTTTGTATAAGTCTCGAAAATTTTTGCTGCCTTGTTGTGCCTGCCATGTCGCAAATATCCAGAACTAATAACAATTAACAAACCTGCGACCCTTGTATTATGAACAGTGGACATACTGAAATAAATTGTCATGAAGAGGGTAAAATACAGGGATTCACTTTATTCTTACAGAATAGTGCTCTAATTTGAGGTTAAATTAAATGTTACCCTATTGCTCCGCTACTTTAGAATAAACGATCCTTACAGATTATTGGGAATGCTTGTGCTTCTCATTCTTATTTACCTGCCTCTATTTATCGATGCACCAGGAATGACCATTCCCGAGTTAAAAAGTTTAATAATAGGAGAAAAGATTAGCGAAGGCAACTTGCCTTATACGGGATTGGTAGACTCAACAGCACCATTAACGTCATTATTTTATGGGTTTTTAGACCTTGTATTTGGAAAGTCATTGCTCGCCCGACATATATTATCCTTCTTCATACTCTTTACTCAAAGCGCCTTTCTGGGATTCATGTTAATAAACAGGAAAGCTTTCAACGAGAACACCTTCGTACCATCATTTCTGTTTTCAATTCTCGCCTTTTTTTCTTTTGATACGCTAGCACTTTCAGGTGAATTAATCGGTTCGGGTTTCTTACTGTTGGCACTTAATAATTTATTTAGAGAAATTGAGTTTAGAACGCAACGCAGCGAGACCGTTTTTAACATTGGTTTATTTATAAGTCTGGCATCACTATGCAGCTTCTCGTTTGTTATGCATCTGCTTAGTGTTATTGCTATTATGATCTTTTATACCCGTAGTACATTGCGCGGTTTTCTTCTTCTGCTCTTCGGATTCTCATTACCGCAGCTTATCATGATAAGCCTTTACTATTTAAACGATCACATGCCGGTGCTGTTAGAGTTTTACTATCTACCTAACCTTAGCACAATTACCGATAAATTAGTAAATACTTCGAGCATGATAACGCTGGGCGCTATACCCGTATTTTATCTTTTGGTATCAGTTGTAATGCTAAACCGTGAAGCTCGCTTTACTAAGTATCAATCTCAACTATTGCAAGGCATGTTTTTCTGGATGATACTCTCCTTTTTTCAGATATACTATGCAAATGATTTCAGACCGCAGAATTTTATAATAATTATTCCTAGCCTTTGCTTTTTTATCACGCACTTTCTCTTGTTGATAAGAAGAAAAAGATTTGCAGAGATAAGTCTCTTAATACTTTTGGGTGGCGTAATAACAACAAGTTATATGGCCCGATACAACAAGTTTGAATCAGTAAAATATGATAAACTCATTGTAAGCAAGACTAGTCCTAAGGTTACAGGTAAAAGAATTCTTCAGTTGGATGACGATTTTACTATATACCAGTACAATAAACTGGCGACGCCCTTTTTTAATTGGAATCTATCGCAATCGGTATTTGCACATCCGGATTATTACGAAAATGTAATTACGGTTTACAAATCATTTCAGGCCGATACGCCAGAAGTGATATTAGATAAACATAACGTAATGCCAGATTTCTTTAATCGCATACCTGCATTGAAGAGCCAATACAAGCTACAAGAGCCTGGTATGTACGTAAAGGTGGGTTTAAAATAGGAGGAAGATTAACAACTAATTTTACCTACTCTGTTCTGATGTCTTCCACCCTCAAATTCGGTGTGAAGAAAACGATTTGTAATTTTTTCTGCAGCTTCAAAGCTTACAAACCTAGCTGGCACACAAACAATGTTGGCGTTGTTATGTTGACGAGCTAAAGAAGCAAGTTCTTCAGTCCAACAAATAGCAGCACGAATACCTTGGTGTTTGTTAGCCGTTATGGCAACGCCGTTTGCACTTCCGCAAACAAGAATTCCTAACTCACATTCTTTACTTTCAACGGCAATCGCCACCGGGTGAGCAAAGTCTGGATAGTCAGCAGACTCGGTGCTATGCGCGCCAAAATCTTTCACTGTATAGCCATTATTCTCGAGCCAGGTTTTAAGACCCTGTTTATATTCAAAACCTGCATGGTCACTACCGATGGCAATTTTAGGCGTCATAACTTTTGTTCGTTTAATAATTCTTCAGCTTCTTCCTTTAACTTTTTGCGATAGACATTAGCAGAAATTAAAATACTGATTTCAAAAAGAAGATACAATGGAATAGTAATCAATATCTGGCTTAATGGGTCTGGGGGCGTGATTATAGCAGCAACAATTAAGATTACCACCACTGAGTGTTTTCTATATTTCCGTAAAAACATGGGTGTTATCAAACCAATCTTTGATAAGAAATAGATTACAACTGGAAGTTGAAAAAGCAATCCGCTACCAAACACAAGCGCAATAAATGTTGACACGTATGAGGTAATGTCAAACTGGTTTACGATCAACTCACTGATCTGATAATTTACCATGATGTAAACCATAAGCGGAGCAATAACATAGAAACCGAAAGATATCCCTGAAATGAAGAGGAATGATACGGAAGCAACTACACCATAAGACCCTCTTCGTTCTTTTAAATGCAAACCTGGTTTTATGAATCTCCAAAGCTCCCACACGATGTATGGAAAAGCAATAACTACCCCAAGAACAAAAGCGGCTATAATTGTTATGGTAAATTGACCTGTCATGTAACGACTTTGCAGTTCAAGATGAATATCTTGAATGCATAAATCAGGTAAATCAAATAGCTTACCCATTTTACAAAGGAATCGCCAAGTCGGGAAATTGGCGCTGGCTGGCGCTAGGATGATGTTATTAAAAATCCATTTCACTTCAACGAAGGCAACAATGGTAAAGACCATAATCGCAACAATGGATCTGATGATATGCCACCTCAGTTCCTCAAGATGATCGAGGAAACTCATATCCCTTTCTTTAACATTATCACTATTCTCTTGATCTAATGGCATAATTTGAATTTTATTAAAATAAAAAGACGTTGCCAATGCAACGTCTTGAATGATTCAGATTAATACAAAGGAAATTTTTCCATGAGGCGGTTCACTTTACGTTTTACGCCTTTAAGATGTTTGCTATCTTCAGGTTTTTGTAAAGCCTCGTCAATAAGGTCGACTACTTTTAACATGTCCTTTTCTACCATACCACGTGTGGTAACAGCAGCCGTACCTACACGCATACCTGAAGTGATCATAGGCGATTGTGTATCGAAAGGCACCATGTTTTTATTGATGGTGATATCGGCTTGGATCAAGCCTTCTTCTGCTTGCTTACCAGTAAGTTTCTTCGAGCGAAGATCAATAAGCATTAAGTGGTTATCTGTTCCACCAGATATGATTTTGTACCCTTTATCCAAGAATGACTGTGACATAGCCTTTGCATTTTTAGCAACTTGTACAATGTATTCTAGGTATTCATCAGATAAAGCTTCTTGGAAAGAAATTGCCTTAGCAGCAATAACATGTTCCAAAGGTCCACCTTGCGTTCCAGGAAATACACCAGAATCAAGGATGGAAGTGATTTTACGAAGCTCTCCTTTAGGTGTTTTCAATCCCCAAGGATTGTCAAAATTCTTTCCAACCAGAATCATACCGCCACGAGGGCCACGCAAAGTTTTATGTGTTGTTGTGGTAACGATATGGCAATATTCCATTGGGTCGTTTAAAAGACCACGTGCAATTAGCCCAGCTGGATGAGAGATATCTGCCAGTAATAAAGCGCCAACACGATCAGCTGCTTCACGCAATTTTTTGTAATCCCAATCACGGCTATAAGCAGAGGCACCGCAGATGATCATCTTTGGTTTCTCACGTTCGGCAGTAAGAATTACTTTATCAAAATCTATTGTTCCTGTAGCCTCTTCAACACCATAAAAAGTAGGCTGATACAGCTTTCCTGAAAAATTTACTGGCGAACCATGTGTTAAGTGACCACCGTGCGATAAATCAAAACCCAGAATTTTATCACCCGGCTTCAGACAAGCAAGCATTACTGCTGCATTGGCTTGCGCGCCAGAGTGGGGCTGAACATTTGCCCATTCAGCACCAAAAAGTTCTTTTGCCCGATCAATAGCCAATTGCTCTATCTCATCAACTACTTCACATCCGCCATAATAACGTTTGCCAGGAAGTCCTTCTGCATATTTGTTGGTAAGAACTGTACCCATTGCCTTCATTACTTGTAATGATGTAAAATTTTCTGAGGCGATAAGTTCAATACCAGTTTGTTGTCTAAGCTTTTCCTTTTCAATAAGGTCGAAAATGGCTTTGTCTCGTTTCATGGTAGAATATTAGTATTAGTTTATGGTCGGGGCTCTTGAGTAGGATGCATTTTATAAGAGTCGCAAAAATAAGTCAGAGAGGTGAGATCGCATAATCTGGATGGAGGATTCTTTCGAGTCCACAGACCACTGTCGACAGTCCACAGCCGAGTAGGTTAACATTATCGTTAGGGGATTTGTTTTTGATTTAAACCAGTTAATCGATTTGTTATGCTGCATTGCAGAAATTTCTGTGGACAGTGGACCGTCGACTGTCGACCAAAGTATTCTTTCGGGAGTCCACAGACCACTGTCAACAGTCCACAGTCGAATAGGTTAGCATTATCGTTAGGGGATTTGTTTTTGATTTACACTATCTAATCGAGTAGTGCCGTTGCTTCGCGAAATTTCTGTGGACAGTGGACCGTCGACTGTCGACCAAAGTATTCCACTTTTTCCTAACTTGGCTCATCATTAAATTCCAGCCATGCAAAAAGCGGTGTGTATTTTTTTACTATTTATTACTGCCTCGTCTTATATCAAGGCGCAAGACCAGCAACTTGAAAGCGCTAAAAAGAAAATTCTATCAAATGATTTTGCCGGAGCCAAAGCAGATCTTAGTAAGCTCATTGATGGTAATCCTAAAAATAAATTAGCGCTTAATTTGCGTGGTGACGCGCGTGCGGGATTACAGGATTTCTATGGCGCTATCGCGGACTACACTTTTGCGCTCGAAATTGATTCGACTTTTGCACAAGCGCTAAATAATCGCGGCGAAGCGAAGACGAGTCTTGGAGATGACGATGGCGCGATTATAGATTTCGATAAAGCCATTAAGTTTAATCCCAAATTAGCAGAAGCATACACTAATCGGGGCCTTGCAAAATATAACATTGAAGAATTACAAGATGCCTACTTTGATTTCTCAAAGGCTTTGGAGTTGGGCCCTGTTGATGCAGATAAGTATTTCAATCGTGGTGTTGTTAAAGCGGAGTTAGGCGAATTTATTAGCGCTATTGATGATTACAGCAAAGCGATAGAACTTAGTAAGAATGACGCAAGTCTCTATAATTATAGGGGCGTGGCCTATTATAGCGCTGGCAATTTTGATCTAGCCATTGCAGATTATGATAAAGCCATAACCTTAGATCCGAAAGATCCACTCATGTATGAAAACCGAGCGTTATCTAAAAGTGCAAAGCAGGATTTGAAGGGATCATTGGAAGATTACAATCAGGCGATTACGCTTACTGGTGAAGATCCTGAAACGTATAATTTAAGAGGTGTAGTTAAATACAATTTAGAAGATAATGAAGGTGCTATTGCAGATTACACAAAGGCCATTGAATTGGATAAAACCAATCCTGTCTATTACGATAATCGAGCTTTAAGTAAAATAGCTAAGGAAGATTTTGCAGGAGCCATTGAAGACTTTTCAACATCTATTGAATTATATCCAACCGATCCTGAGACTTATTACCAACGTGGTTTAGTTAAGATAACCATGAATAATAAGTATGATGCCTGTCTGGACTTCAAAACAGCAGAAGAATTGGGATCCACTGAAGCCAAAGCGCTTATTAAAAAGAATTGTAAATAATCTAATTTAAAATCGAACTGATTTAAATTACTTTAATGATTTTTACTCCTTCGGTTACGGCTCAGTTTTGTAAAAATGTAGTTATGAGCACCATCTTGTCTTATCATTTCACAACCCTATTGCTGGCAATTTCTTCTATTCACCCACTTCATATTTCTGTAACAGAAATTGAGATGGATGAAAAGGATAAAAGACTTGAGATCATTATGCGCGTGTTTATAGACGATCTTGAACTTACACTTAGAGAAAGTCTAAACCAGCCAGACTTAGACATAGAAAACCCTAAATCTGGAACTATAGATCAGATAGCAAGTAACTATGTGAAAAATCATTTCTCCATATCACTCGATGGTAAAAATCAAAAAACCAATTATCTGGGTCATGAAAAAGAGGACGATGCGTTTCTCTTTTACATCGAAGTTACGAATGTGAAAAAGTGGAAAACCATTCAGGTAACGAATGACATTTTAATTGAAACACACGACGATCAATCTAATCTTGTGCATATTACAGTGCGAGGAAATATTCGAAGTATGCGGTTAACGAATAGCAATCCTTCCGATAAACTTACCTTCGATTCAAAGTAATTCGATTAGAGCAACCTCAACATTAATAAAAATCCGAACTTCACGAATCAAATCATTTTATTGATGAAAAATTTTATTAAAGTGCTCGGAGTTTATTTTCTACTGACAAGTTGCTCCAGAGAGCAGGGTAAATGTGTTTTTATCCCAGATACGGCAGATATTAAATTAGATATTACGATTGAGCAACTCCAGGATTCATTTGTAAATGTATCGTCCAAACAACAGTTGATTAATCGTTTAACACATCATCCTGAAATTAGGGATTACATTTTTCGGAAGACAGAGTACCCCGATGATTCAATTTTCATCAACGAATTATTTCAACGCTTTAATAATCCGCACATGGATACATTACTGTTAGAAACCAAACGCGTATTTGGTGATCTTTCCGAATTGAAATCTGAGTTTAAAGAAGCCTTCTCAAACATTAAGTATTACTATCCAGATTATAATCCACCTAAAATTAAAACCGTAATCAGCGGTCTAGATACAGATTTACTTGTAACCGATTCACTTATTATTGTAAGTCTCGATTTTTATCTCGGAACCAGCGCCAAGTACAGACCGAAAATGTATGAATATTTACTTCGTCAATATGAGAAGGAAAACATTGTTCCATCATGCATGCTTATTTACGGAATTGGTGATCGTTTCAATCGTACAGATCTTAATGATAAAACAATATTAGCCGACATGATTGCATATGGCAAATCCTTTTACTTTGCTAAGCACATGCTACCATGCGTAGCCGATAGTATTTTTATATGGTATTCCGCTGAGGAGATGAAAGGAGCCCGAGAGAATCAAGATCTTATTTGGGCGAGAATTGTAGAAGATCAGGTTTTATACGAAACCAATCACGTGGCAAAACAAAAATTTCTAGGCGAGCGACCCAAAACAATAGAGGTAGGCGAGAAATGTCCTGGCCGCATAGCCCAATGGGTAGGCTGGCAAATTGTAAATACATACACAGAAACACACCCAGAAACGACACTTCCTCAACTCATGCAAATCACCAACGCCGACAAGCTCTTTAAGGAATCGAAGTATAAACCGATTAGATAATTATCAATTGTCAATTAGCTAATGTGCAAATTTGAGTGAGTACCCCAATCTGCACATTTGCACATTGACAATCGAAGTATAAACCGAGGAAATAATTATCAATTATCAATTGGTCAATGTGCAATTTGAGTGAGTACCCATTCTGAGGGAGTAATCCAAATTTGCACATTGACAATTGATAATTAATTATATTTCACATAATGCTCCCACTTATCTAAAACAGCCCTAAAGTCCTCAGGGAGTTCGGAGTCGAAGCGCATATATTCTTTGGTATGTGGGTGGATAAAGCCCAATGTCTTGGCGTGTAAGGCTTGTCGTGGGATAAGTTTGAAGCAATTCTCAACAAAAGATCTGTATTTGGAGAAGATAGTACCTTTCAATGGTTGATCACCACCGTACATGGCATCATTGAATAAGGTATGACCTAGATATTTCATGTGTGCTCTTATTTGATGAGTGCGGCCAGTTTCTAGTCTGCATTCTACTAAAGATACATAACGCAAATCTTGTAACACTTTAAAATGGGTTATGGCATTTCTACCAAAATCAGCTTCAGGGAAAGCCGTTGTAACTCTTCTGTCCTTCAAACTACGACCTACATTAACATTGATTGTGCCCTCCGGCGGTTCTGGAATCCCCCAAACAAGGGCCCAATACGTTCTTTCAATGCTATGATCAAAGAATTGTTTCGCTAATGCGCTGAGCGTTTGTTCCGTTTTGGCTATCACCAATAGTCCCGAAGTATCTTTATCAATTCGGTGAACCAAGCCCGGGCGGCCATCATTGCCGGGCAGATGAGGCAGATTTTGAAAATGAAAAGCAAGTGCATTAACTAGTGTACCACTCCAATTTTGATAAGCCGGATGCACGACCATTCCCGCAGCTTTATTAACGACTAACAAATATTCATCTTCATAAACTATGTTAAGAGGAATATTTTCCGGTAACAAATCACCTTCTCGTGGCGGATTGGGTAAAGAAACAGTGATTACATCATGTGGATGAACTTTGTAATTGGGTTTTATGGCTTGATCGTTGACCTTTACAAAACCTTCATGAATACCGCCCTGCACCTTGGTACGGGTCACATTTGGCA
Organism: uncultured Cyclobacteriaceae bacterium; assembly: GCA_964235605.1. Taxonomy (GTDB): domain Bacteria; phylum Bacteroidota; class Bacteroidia; order Cytophagales; family Cyclobacteriaceae; genus DATCRE01. The sequence goes on from CAXSCR010000001.1 coordinate 188,577, forward strand.
ATCTGTCAAACAAAAATTTATCGATCCTTACTAGACGTTGCTTCGGGTCCACAACAATTCTGTGATGCTCAAATAATTCATCATCCTGCTCATCAAGCGTAATCTCGTCTTCAATCATAACCACAAAGGTAGGCATAATCAGTAGGGGATAAAATTCAGGATTACAGTGTATACTGTTTTTTCATAATGCAACGCAAGAGCCTATTTTTAAGGTTTTGAACATTAATGTATCTATGTGTGTTTAAAACCTACGGAACTTCATCATATTCAATATTAATGCTCTACGCCGACGATATACGTAAAACCATCCTTACGATTGCCAATGAACTCGGCCCTGGAGATACTTTCGATCCTTCGGATATTGCCAGAAAAATAGACGAAGAGAATTGGTTTGGCATAATGCCGCAAGTCACAATTGTTGCAGATGTATTAAGCAAGGAAGGCAAAATAAAAGCAGAAAGCCTTAATGGTGAGTTGAGATACCGTAAAAACTAAATATTCTATTAACTTCTCTTTGTTCTACCCTCAATGCCTGGATAAAGACCGGGTACAGAATCACTCAAAAAAACTTCTTTTGTATTAATATCCATCATTGAAAGTACGCCTGCCCATCCGGCGCCAGTATCCATAAGCCACACTTCGCCACCTTTTACAGGTTTGCCAAAATGAATGGGTGTATGACCTAAATATACTTCATCAAACATGGTAATTTTAATTTGGATGTTATTTACATGCAGATTTAAAGCGGAATTTGCCAGTCGTCTGTCCCAAAGAAAAGTCGCTAATCCCTGCTCATCCATTGAGCGTTCAGGGTCAATACCGGCATGAACAAATAATTTCTTCTCTGAAACATAATAAGGTAGTGCGTTTTCTAAGAAAGAGATATGCGTCTTCGGAATACCATCTGTATACGATTTTACAGTTGCCTTCCCACCTTGGCTCAGCCAATGTTCTTCTGCTTTAGAATTTTGCATCCAGCTCAGTGCCCACGTATCATGATTACCCAAAATATAGATTAGATTTTTAATACGAAATAGCTCATCAATACATTCTTTTGTTTGTGGCCATCCGTCGGTAACATCCCCAAGATTAATGAGAATATCATTTTGGTAGTCAAAATTTGAGCGTTCAAGACATTGTTTCAAAGCCCGATAAGCGCCATGTACGTCGCCCATTCAAAGGTTCGTTGCATACTTGTATTTCTTAAGTAATTAACATTTTAAAAGCATTGATTTTTATTGATAGGAATCGAGGTGCTAACGCAAGCTGCTAGCTATGCCCAGAGAGGTATAATTTATTTTCGAGATAATAAGTTCTTGTCTGTAGGTTACAGGTATTCACGCAATGTGAACTTAATGTTAATTTTTTGCTTTTTATTAAGCTAATGTTTAATTTGTATAAACACCTTTAACATTAGGTTAACATGCGAAGCTGGAAATTACTAGTGATAGTTTTTTTTCCCTTATTAGGGTCTTCCCAGGCGTTTCAGCCATCGCATTTTATTGCCCAATCATCAGAAACTGAATATTATATTAATCTCTTTCTGAAAACGGACCAAGTTTCAGTAAAATTAGATAAGGTTACTTCCTTACTTAGTAAGCTAGAGGATAAAAGGTCAACCATTAAAAACGATAGAGATTTTCTTCACTTTGCATTTACAAAGACACATCAAAAAATCTTCAAGCATTTTGCAACTTCGTGTTCATTTAGTGAACTGTTCACCACTGGTAATTATAATTGCCTTACCGCTACTGCACTTTACGCCATAGTGCTCGACCACTTTAATATCAACTATAAAATTATTGAAACTAATTATCATATTTTTATCATCGCTCAAACCACTAAAGGCGACGTGTTATTTGAAGCCACAGATCCGTTAAATGGTTTTGTTGCATCGCCACATGATATTGAACAGCGTATCACCTCTTATCAGAAAAACGCAATTGATTTAAACACTGGCGATAAAACCAATTATGCGTTTCATGTTAGCCTGTTTGATGAAGTAACTATAGAACAGCTTCCCGGATTAATGTATTATAACTTTTCCATTCAGGCCTACAATCATAAAATGTACGTCTCTGCAATTGAGTATTTAGATCAGGCTAGGCGATATTATCAATCTCCCCGGTTTGAGGAATTCACAAATGTAATTATGCTCACCTTAATAAATGGAAACATATCACCCACGGAAAAAGAAATCGGCTTAAAAAAAATTCAATCTTTGCGAAAGAAAGTGCCAGTGCTGGCAAGCGCTAATTAATTTTTCGATTACTATCTCACCTCAGTGATGCCACCTACGCTTCACGTTGTTGTCTCGTATAGAGAGCAGTCCTAATCACTTTATTTGGCGCTCTAGTTTTATCGAAACAATAATACACGGCCACCTGAATCTTTACAGGTTCAAACTTGTCTTCAAAATTATAGGTTGAACCGTAAACGTTTTTATAGTTTTAAACTAAAATCTCTATAATTGCGTACGTATCTAATTATTTAAGAAAATTATGGAAGCTGTCGCAGTTGAAAAACAGGAAGAACATAAGATAAAGATCAAACAGGCTTTTGCTGAAATGGCCAAAGTGGTTGTTGGGCAAGAGTATATGGTAAATCGTTTAATGATTGGTCTGTTTACCAACGGTCATATTTTACTGGAAGGTGTGCCAGGGCTGGCTAAAACATTAACCGTTAGCACCCTGGCACAGGTACTTCATCTTGATTTTCAACGCATACAATTTACACCAGACTTACTGCCTTCTGATCTTGTGGGAACCATGATCTACAACCAGAAGGATGGAAAGTTTGAAGTAAAAAAGGGGCCCATATTCGCCAATATTATACTTGCGGATGAGATTAACCGCTCACCAGCAAAAGTGCAGTCAGCATTGCTTGAGTCTATGCAAGAAAAACAAGTGACTATTGGTGAAACAACCTACAAGCTTGACAGGCCTTTCCTTGTTATGGCTACGCAGAACCCCGTTGACCAAGAAGGTACTTACCCATTGCCTGAAGCGCAGGTCGACCGGTTCATGATGAAAGTATTTGTAAATTATCCAACCAAAAGTCAGGAGTTGGAAGTAATGCGTAGAATTTCAAATATGACGTTTGACTTTAACGTAAACACCATACTAAGCAAAGAAGACATTTTCTCAATTCGCGATCAAGTCAATAAAGTGAAAATTTCTGAATCACTCGAACGTTACATTATTGAGCTGGTATACGCCACGCGTAAACCTTTGGAATATAAACTAAACGAACAGGCGCAATACATTCAATTTGGTGTATCGCCACGCGCCAGCATTAATCTAAACCTGGCATCTAAAGCGTTAGCGTATATGGAAGGCAGAGATTATGTCTTGCCAGAAGATATTAAAGAGGTTGCGCTTGATGTAATGAACCACCGTATTATTTTGAATTATGAGGCGGAAGCAGATAATGTAAAGACGTCAGATGTTATAAAAGCAATTCTGAATAAAGTGCCCATTTCTAAATAAAAAAAGAATAACTTAATAATCCAGTAACAATTAGCCGAAAGCATAACAATTCAGTAACTACCGAATGATCGTATACGGGATGATTTTCACAGAAATTTTCAAAACCCTCCAATGTGTATCTGTAACATGTTTTATGTTACCAGCACCTTAACAATTTGGTAACAGGCCCATAGGCATGAGGTAATATTAGAGATTGACCTTTGCAGCAAATAATAAGATTATGCTGCGAAGAATATTTTTATCGTTCACATTTTCATTGGTCTCTGATGTCTTGTTTGCCCAAACAGGTTCTATTAAAGGGTCGATTAAAGACGTTATAACGGGTGAAGGTGTAATAGGCGCGAGTGTTTACATCGTTGAAAACTCACTAGGAGCAGCAGCTGACGTCAATGGCGATTTTGAAATTCCTAAGTTAAAGGCTGGGAGTTACACACTCTTAATTTCCTTTATCTCTTATAAGACAGATACGTTAAAAAACATTGTTGTCTATCCTGATCAAACAACCGTTGTTAATACCACGCTTGCCGAAGAAAGCCAGCAACTAACAGAAGTTGTTGTAAAGGGAGCAAAGGTTACAAATACAGATGTTTCAATTATAACCGAAATAAAAAAGAATGACCTAGTAGCCGTCGGTATTTCTGCTCAACAGATTTCTATGTCTCAAGATCGTGATGCTGCGCAAATCATGAAGCGAATTCCCGGTGTGACGATAATAGGTAATCGTTTTGTAAATGTTAGGGGTTTAAGTGAGCGATATAGCACAGTGCTATTGAATGGTGTTATTGCACCTAGTTCAGAGGTAGATTCAAAAGCTTTCTCTTTTGATCTTATACCTAGCGGTATGATTGACAGAATGATGGTTTATAAATCTGGTTCTGCAGAATTACCTGGTGAATTTGCGGGCGCAGTGATTGCCATTCAAACAAAAAATGTGATTGATGATAATTCACTATCTGTAAATTTTACAACTAGTTTCCGGCCGGGAACAACGTTTAATAATTTCGCTACCTATAAAGGAAGTAACACTGATCGAATCGGATTTGATAATGGTAACAGACAATTACCTTCGAGTTTTCCTCAGCAAAATCTAGGCTTGTTGAAGAATGCTAATGAATTGACGAACGCAAGTAAAAGCCTCCCTAATAATTGGAACACATCAAGCAAGACGGCAATCCCAGATTATAGAGTATCAATCAATTTTACTAAAGCGGCATACTTCGGCAATAAAAAGCTAAGTAATATTTCCTCAATCTCGTACGCGAGTTTACGCCAGCATATCTACCAAGAGACAGACAATTACGATATAAACAAAGAAAATATTACGCTTAGACGCCACTACAATGATAATCGCTATGCAGAAAGTTTTAGAGTCGGCCTTATTAGTAATTTCATTCTTGAATTAAATCCCACAAATAAAATAGAATTCAGAAATCTTTTAAATCAACAAGGCCTTTCCCAAGTTACTCATAGAACCGGTGTTGAAGTAAATGAGGGGCAGGAAGTAAGAAATCTAGGATTGAATTATGTTCAGAAAAGAATATATGCCGGTCAACTACAGGGTAAACATAGTTTGAACGAAAAAATAAATTTGAGTTGGATTTTGGCGACATCTCAAATAAATGCCGATCAGCCAGATTACCGACGAATAAGATCGCAGCGCGCGAGCGGTACTGATAACCCCTATACAATTGTTTTACCATCCTCTAGCAGCACATTAGATGCTGGAAGGTTCTATTCAGAACTTAATGAAAAGGTATACACACATACACTTGGATTAGATTATAAATTGAATCCATCCGTGGATGAAGACAAACAATCTAAAATATCTGTAGGATACTATCTTGCGCAAACACAAAGAGATTTTAGTGCGCGATGGTTCGCTTATAAACAAGCCAAGCTAGGTAATCCAGCTCCGGATGCTCTCAAGCAAGGTGGATTTAATGAGATTTTCATTCCAGAAAATATAGGCTTAGCATCGGATGAGGGTGCACCATACTTTATGCTTGATGAAGGAACGAATGCTTCTGATAAATATGACGCACAAAATTTGTTAGCCGCAGGTTATGTTAATTTGACAATCCCTTTTTCAGCGAAGTTCAGATTTTCATCGGGTTTAAGGACCGAATACAATAAACAAGTCTTGAACTCCTTTAATGATCAAAGTAAGCCCGTTAAAGTTAATAAGCCCGTAACAAGTGTGCTTCCATTTTTCAACCTATCTTTTAATTATACCGAAAAGAGTCTGATACGTTTGGCTTATAGTAAAACAGTAAATAGGGCTGTATTTAGAGAACTTGCTCCTTTTAATTTTTATGACTTTGACAGGAACGCAAATTTTTATGGTAATCCAAATCTGGTTACATGTGATATTCAAAATGTTGATTTGCGCTGGGAAAATTATCCCTCCAAAAATGAGAATATATCAATTGGAGTTTTTTACAAGCACTTTAAAAATCCTATCGAAATTGTATTGGTTGGTGGTTCTAATGCAGTTTATACTTGGGAGAACGCAGCCTCTGCGCAAACTTTTGGCGCAGAAATAGAAGCAAGGAAATCTTTATCGGGAATTACCTCAAGTACATTTATCGACAAATTTTCTGTTCTTTTTAATGCATCCATTATAAAAAGCCAGGTAAACACCAGCAATCTTACCAACCAGGATGGAGACAGAGCCATGCAAGGACAATCTCCATATGTTATTAATGCTGGACTTTATTACAACAACTATGAAACAGGTTTGCAAGCTAACGTGTCTTACAATGTATTTGGCAGTCGCATATTTGCTGTAGGTGATAAAGTGGGCAATCGTAATCTATATGATATGCCAAGGAATCAAATTGATATCACGGTTTCAAAGGATATAAGTACGCATTGGGAGATTAAATTTGGAGTACAGGATATTCTAAATCAAAGCAATCGGGTTATTGTAGATTTGAATAATGATAAAAATATTACAGGAAATGATGATCCATTTCAAGGATATCGACCAGGTCAGTATATTTCTTTAGGATTAAATTATAAGCTTTAATGTTAACAAATGATAATGCGGGCGAGCCTCTTTATTATCATTTTTACCATAGTTAAATATAAGCTAACACCCGCTTAACATTGATGTAATATACCTACCCTAGTTTTGTACCGTTAAGATTTATAAATAATAAACCCAACATGGAAAAATTAAGAAAGAACGTATTGATAGTTTCGGCTGTAGTGCTATCAATGACAATGATTGTTTTGGCATCTTGTAGCAGTGATGATCCAAAACCAACAATAGAAGGTGGTGAGTACACTGCTGTTAATGCTAACATAACATCAAACACCTCTTGGACAAAAGACAAAAAGTATCTTTTGAAAGGAAATATATACGTAGAATCAGGTGCTGAACTTACCATAGAAGCAGGTACAGTTATCTTTGGCGATAAAGTAACTAAAGGGGCTTTAATTGTTAGCAGAGGAGCTAAAATACACGCTATTGGAACAGAAACTTTGCCTATTGTTTTCACATCTGCTGCACCTCAAACTTTTCGCAATTATGGAGATTGGGGTGGTATAATTATACTGGGTAAAGCACAAAACAATCAATCCCAAGATCAAACTATCGAAGGCATATCCGCACCAACAGGAGATAACGGTAAGTATGGTGGAAATGGTACAACTGAAAACGACAATTCAGGAGAACTGCAATTTGTTCGGATAGAATTTGCTGGAATAGCGCTTTCTACAGATAATGAAATAAATGGCCTTACCATGGGTAGTGTTGGAAGCGGAACAAAGATTGACCATGTTCAAGTGTCTTACTCTGGAGATGATTCTTTTGAATGGTTTGGTGGTACTGTAAATGCAAAATATCTTATCGCATATAAAGGTTGGGATGATGATTTTGATACAGACTTTGGCTATTCAGGCAATGTTCAATACGGCGTCTCCTTCCGCGACCCTAATTACGAAGACAAATCAGGATCAAATGGCTTTGAATCCGATAATGATGTAAATGGATCTACAAATACACCGAAAACTTCTGCAAAGTTTGCAAATATAACCTGGTTTGGACCTCACGTATTTTCTAAACCTAAAACCAGCGGTAGTGCAGGGGCATATACTGCGTCTATTGATAAAGCTGCAGCTGGTGCAAATTTTCAATTCGGCGCGCATCTTAGAAGAAATACTGATATTCAAATATATAACTCAGCTTTTATAGGGAGTCAGTTAGAAGGAGTTCACTTCGATAAAACTGGATCAGCTGCAGTTTTCAAAGGAAACTATTTTGGTAGAGCAGGTATTGGTGCATCAGCTGCTGGTACTGTTAAAAAAGTAACCCCAGTAACCCCAGGAAATGGCTATGATGACGCTAATTTTGCAACAGACAATTTTAATGCAACAGACGGGGATTCACAAACAGGTGCTTTTGATCTAAGCACAATCTTTGCTGGATTGAAATACAATGGAAATGTTGATACCAAATTTTCTAACAACATGAGTATTGATCAACCGACGGCACTGCTTGCGACAGGGTCAACTTTATTAACAGGCGCAGCTACCGTGCCTTCAGGTCTAACCCAAGAAGTTTATGTAGGCGCTTTTAATGCGACTACTAACTGGGCTTCAGCTACGTGGGTTAACTATGACCCGAACAACACTGAATACTAATCAGACACAAAAGTTTTTGAATGGGCCCGGTAAAAAGACACCGGGCTTTTTTTTGTAAATTTTGGCTATGAAAATAAAATTGATTGGTAGCTTAATTGCTTTTTTTTTGATCAGTTGCTATGAAAATAACAAAGCATATGATCCCTCTCTATATCTGAGCAACCAACAACAAGACAGTTTAATTTATAAAACCGTACGATACTCTGCAAAGCTTGCTCCTATGGCAACCCATGAAACAAAGTTCGAGACGCAATTCGACCCATATTATAAAAGCCTTCTGCAGGATTATCGCATCGTTCATTATTGGGTTAATAATGATAAAACAAATTTCTTTTTCATAACAAGAAAAGCACGTAGCATTAAACCTATGTGGGAAGGGATTGGAGGAAAGCTAATCAAAGATGTGAAAGGAGATATTGGCAGCTACGAAGAAATATTCCGGACATGGAAGATGGCTAATGATTCGTTAAAAGACAGAGGTTACGAGCTTTTCGATGCGATGATTAACGGCAAAGATCTCTCTTCGTATTACTCCGATCATCAAGGCGACCGTTACATTGAATTTCCTGATCATCGTTTTTATTTCGATAAAGAAGAAAGGCGCTGGCATGATAGGGTACTTGATTCTTTAGAATTACAAAATGATAAGTAGGGCTTTGATCTGCAGGAATCGACTATACATTGTTCTCGACAGCCCTGTATTATTTTAATTTAACAACCTATGTTTCTGCCTATTTTCTTCACGCAACTCGTGAAGCACAGCGAGGCAATCATTAATGCCGAAATACTTAGGGCTTGGTGAAAAACCATTAACATATTGATTATCAAATAATTAGTTGTTTAGTAAAGTGCATGGGTTTGATATTTTTGTTTTAAAATCCATGCACTTGTGATACGCTATATATCAGATTAACCACAACGCATCCAAACTCTATCCTTTAACCGTAAGCCCCATCTTTTAAACGCTCACCGATAATGTACTCTTCTAACATCTTACAAACATTTTTAGCAGGCACAAAAAAAGACCTGCTAAAGCGCAGCCTTCTCCTATATCAAACAACACGTTTTAATTCTTCTTATCTAAATCAGGCAAAATAAAATCATCAAGTGCACTAGGCAACTTCATGGTCTTCTCAATATCTTCTACGCTGCGTGGCGCAGAGCTTGAAAGTAACTCATAGCCAGCTTTTGTAATAAGCACATCATCTTCAATACGAACCGCTATGCTCCACCATTTTTTATCACACTTGCTATTTTCGGGTATGTAGATTGCGGGCTCTATGGTGATCACCATGTTCTCCTGTAGTTTTCCTCTTGTACCTCGATCATGCACATCAAGACCTATATGATGACCTAATCCATGTGGATAATAAGAATGTTGTGTTGTCTCAGCGGGTATGATACCCAATTCCTTTAAACCTTTATTTATAATTCCGCGTGCTATCACATCGAGTTCTCGAATACTTGTACCTTGCTTACATGCTTTGATAGCTGCATCTTGTGCTCTGAATACCAAGTTATAGATTACCTTTTGTTCAGCTGAAAATTTACCGTTAACGGGAATGGTGCGTGTGATATCAGCCGTGTAACCATGAAACTCCGCGCCCAGATCCATCAAAATGAGTTCTGTACTTGTAATAGCAGGCTTATAATTCTCTATGTAATGAAGAATGCATCCGTTATGTCCGCCGCCCACAATTGAAGGATAACCTTGTTCTTCTGCCTGATATTTTCTGAATACAAACTCATGCAAACCTTGTACCTCACGCTCAGACATGCCTGGCTTAAGCGCTTTCATTACCTCAACCTGTCCAGCACAAGAAATCTTAACAGCCTTACGGATTAAATCTATTTCTTCTTGGGTTTTTACACCGCGCAAATCGTCCATGATACCATCTAGCGCAACTACGTTAAGATTATTTTTCGTTGGCTCGGCTGATACATTCAAAGCGCTTTTTTGTTGGAAGTTTACTTTGGTTTTGAATTGTTCCATCAAATCATAAAGATCTGAAGAGTCAGCTTCATCATTGCGTACATCATTTTTGAAATCAAAGAACAATACTTGCTCAAATTTGGTGAAATCTACATTGTACTTTTTGAATTCCGTATTGTTGAAAGCTTGGTTTAATCCGAGTTGGTTTTTGACGCCAGCATCTCCTAATCTTCTGCCAGTCCACATTTCTTTGTTTGCGTCTCTCGGTCTTACAAAAATAATTTCATCGTATTGTGTTGCGTTAGATGCAGTTTGTTTGTCTTTGAATACAAATAAAACAGCATCACCTTCTTTATACCCGGTTAGGTAGAAGAAATCAGGATCTTGATGATAAACATAATCAACATCATTAGCGCGGTTGCGAACTGGGTTAGCAAAGAAAACGCCGACAGAATTTGCCGGAAGTTTTTCTCTAAGCTTTTGCCGCCGCTCTTTATGAAAGTCTTTACTAAGAAAATCAGAAGGGAAATCTGTATTTTGTGAAAGTCCTGAGAAATAAACAGGTAGCAATAAAATGAAAATAAGTCTTCTCATGCAAGGATAATTTATAATCTGTGTATTTAAGTATGCTTATAAATTTTATTGGGAATAATCTCTTTGAATTTCTTCTAATAAATAATCCTTTCCTTTGCCATATGCGGTAAGTTCGTTAAGGTGATATCGTTCTAAGGTGAGCAGATCTTTTACTTTAAAATCCCCATTAGCAAGGATGTTCTCAATTTCAAATTCATGCTTTTCTCCAAAATTAACAAGCCTGTATTTTTTGCCTGTTCTTAAAACGTTTAAAGATAACCCAGCCATATTCAATTAATTTTCTCTACTACAGTTCCATATTTGCTAATCTGCATATTAATTATGGTTTCTCAAATAGATCACCCTGATCAATTGCTCGATCCACCAATCGTTGGTCGACATTTTTAGGAGGTGTGATACCAAATTTTTTAAACTCTTCAACACGTCTTACAAGGTTGCCAGTTCCCGTTGTTAATTTATTCATAGCGCCTTCATAAGAAAGTTGTGTTTTGCGAATGTTGTTTCCAAGATCTAGCAAATCTTCAGTAAAGCCTTTAAATTTTTCGTAGAGGCCGGTGGCTTGTCGTACAATCTCAGCCGTGTTTCTATTTTGGTGTTCTTGTTTCCACACGCTTTTGATAAGCTGCAATGAAGGTATTAACAATGTAGGACTAACAAATACGATCCTTTTTTCTAGCGCTTCTTCATATAAATTTTTTTCGCTTTGAATGGCAAGAATGTAAGCGGGTTCAATGGGAATAAACATGATGATGAAGTCAAGACTGCTATCACTCACATTTTTATGATAGTTCTTATCTCCCAATCCTTTCATGTGCTGACGTATAGAAAATAAGTGTGCTTTAAGTGCAATAATTTTTTCAGACTCGGTTTCTAAGTTTACAAAATTGTTGTACGCTGTTAAGCTCACCTTCGAGTCAATCACTACGTGGCGGTTTTCAGGAAGACGGATGATAACATCGGGCCTGAACCTGCCTTCATCGGTGGTTATAGATTCTTGAATAAAGTATTCGCGATCTTTTTCTAAGCCCGATTTTTCAAGGATACTCTCAAGGATAAATTCTCCCCAGGCACCTTGTGTTTTTGAGTCACCTTTCAAAGCACGTGTTAGGTTTTCAGCCTCACGTGTCATTTGAACGTTGAGTCTTTGCAGATTTTCTAATTGTTCACGTAATGCAGAATTGCGCGAAATGCTGTCTTTATGCGTCTCTTCAACTTTCTTTTCAAATTGAATAATTTTTTCTCCTAACGGTTTAAGGAGATCAAACATGTTAGACTTGTTTTGATCTGTAAATTTCTTGCTCTTTTCTTCAAAAATTTCGTTTGCTAAATTTTTAAATTGAAGCGCCAATCTTTCATTTAGATTTTCAAGTTCTTTTTTTTGGTCATCTAATTTTGTTTGAAGATTACGAAAGTCAGCTTCACGCGATGCGAGACAGTTATTTATTGTCATCACTTTAGAGCGCTCAACTTCCAACAATTGCTTAAACTCACCAACTTGAGTTTGCAGAGCCGAACTTCTTGATTGTTCCACCAATACAGATGATGAACCTACATGACTATCCGCCGTGAACTTATATCTCGCTACAAACCACGCTGCACCTGCGCCCACTATTAGGCCAATGATCAAGAATACAATTTCCATTCCCGTAAAGTTATTATTTTAAAAGGCAAGCTCTTCTTTTCGTGCGACAATTGGTGACAAAATTGGTTTCTCCTTTTAAGTGCACGCTTTCCGAACGATTACGCCAAATTTCAAGCAAAAACGATTAAATTCGCAAGCCAATATATTTCACTGGTAACAATTATGGTAGACGCAATTACATCGAGTAACGATGCAATCTTATTAGAGAACAAGTATGGAGCGCATAATTATCATCCGCTACCAGTTGTTTTAAGTAAAGGGGCAGGTGTTTTTTTATGGGATGTAGAAGGAACGCGCTATTATGATTTTCTCTCTGCATACAGCGCGGTAAATCAAGGGCACTGTCATCCGCGAATTATTCATGCATTAATAGCGCAAGCAAAAGAACTTACGCTTACTTCACGTGCTTTTTATAACGACAAGTTGGGTGTTACGGAAAAATATATTTGTGACACTTTTGGCTACAACAAGGTTTTATTTATGAATAGTGGCGCGGAGGCAAATGAAACGGCTATTAAACTTGCTCGCAAATGGGGCTACACTAAAAAAGGTATCCCCGATAACCAAGCCATTATAATAGTTGCTAAACAAAATTTTCATGGACGTACAACCACCATAATATCAGCATCAACTGATCCTGAATCAAGAAGGGGTTTCGGTCCATTTATGCCGGGCTTTGAGACTGTGGACTATAATAATATTGCTGCTTTAGAGAAAGCTTTAGCCAATCCCCATGTTTGTGGTTTCTTAGTTGAACCAATACAAGGTGAAGCGGGTGTTTTTGTTCCAACAGATGGTTATTTAAAAGCAGCTGAAGAAATATGTCGCCAACATAATGTGCTTCTCATGATGGATGAGATTCAAACGGGTCTTGCACGAACTGGGAGAATGCTTGCCTCCGATCATGAAGACGTGCGACCTGATCTACTCATTCTTGGTAAAGCACTTTCGGGAGGTGTGCTGCCTATTTCAGCAGTGTTGGCAGATGATGATGTTATGTTGGTTATCAAACCCGGTGAGCACGGTTCTACCTTCGGGGGAAATCCACTTGCAGCAGCGGTTTGTTTAGAAGCAGTACAAGTATTAAAAGATGAAAAGCTCTCAGATAATGCCCACAAGCTTGGGATAATTTTCCGGGAACGCATGCAATTACTTACAAAAAAGACCAACCTTATCTCATTGGTGCGCGGTAAGGGATTGCTCAATGCCATCGTTGTTAATGATACGCCCGAAAGTAAAACGGCATGGAATATTTGTTTGGCATTTATGAATAATGGTTTATTAGCAAAATCTACTCATGGAAACATTATTCGACTAGCGCCACCTTTAGTAATAACAGAAGACCAGATTCAGGAGTGTTGTGATATTATTGAGCGGTGTATATTAGGCATGGGGCCGGTTAGGCATTAGGCACTGGGCATTGGGGACTGGGCATTTAGAGTTAAGCCGAATATGGTGCTATGATTTGATAATACGCTGCTATTCTGGATTGACGTTTCGTCTCTTTTAAATCTTACTTCTTGAATTATGTCCGATACTCCCGTACCTCGTTCTTCGTACCTCGTACCTCGTACCTCGTACCTCGTACTTAATTAAAGATGGCATTAAACTTTAACTTCTGAAAGCGATATGCCTAATTTCTTCATTTCAATTTGTAATTTTTCCGGCGTATAGAATTGAATAACATGTAACCCTATTTTTTTTGCTGCTTCAATATTTTTGCTGTTGTCATCAATGAATAGAGCCTTGGCGGGATTAATTGAATACCTGCTTAAAAGCGTATTATAAATTTCAGGATATGGTTTTCTTGTTTTCTCTACGCCTGATACCACTATGCCTTTGAACCAATGTAGAAATTCAAAGTTATCAAGTGCCCACGGAAAAGTTTCACTCGACCAATTGGTGAGTGCGTATAAATTATAATTTAAACTGTCTTTTAGATTCTTTACAATATCAACTGTTCCATGCACAGGTCCTAAAATTGTTTCTGTCCATCTGCCATACCATGCTTGTATAGGCACTGCGTACTCCGGATGTTTTTCAAGGAGCGTTAGCGTAGCTTCTTCAAATGACCTACCGCCGTCTTGTTCGTCATTCCATTCTGAAGTACAAATGTTTTCCAGAAACCAGGTAATTTCGTCTTCTGTTTTAAATATTTTGCGATAGAGATAACGTGGATTCCAATCGATAAGCACACCACCAAGATCAAAGATAATGGTGTCGATTTCTTGGTTATTCATAACGTAGATGGGAAAATAGGATTGAAAATATAAGATAGTTGATTTAAGCTATGTAATGTATTAACATGCTTTAAAAACGCTCCGAATTTTAAAAAAGTTTTACCTGTTAACGAAGCGCATCGTCAATGCGTAAAACGAGCTGTTCAGGTTTAATCCAAGTTACGCAGGCAAAATCACCACGGTAGCAACGCTCCCTTCCATAGACAGAACATGGTCGGCATGGTAACTCTTCACGACTAATCTGAACCATTGTATTACGATCACCTTTAAAAGGACCAAAACCAACATCGGCATGTGTGCCTCCCCAAATTGAAATTACTTTTACACCTGCTAAAGATGCAATGTGCATGTTTGCTGAATCAAGACACAACATCACATCAAGGTGTTTCATTAAAGCTATCTCTTGCCGTAATTTTAATTGGCCAGCAATCACTTCAACATTGTCAGGAAACTGCTTCCTTATATTTTCAAAATATGCCATTTCTTTTTCGCCATCACCAAACATAAAAAACTTGACGTCGCTTTTTGCCAATACTTGTCTTATCAGATCTGGATAATATTCTAAAGGCCAAATTTTAGATTTGTGTTTGGCAAAAGGCGCAAGGCCAATCCACTTTCTGCTATCGAGGTTTTTCTTGTAAGAAAACCAGCCTGATGCATTTTGAATCATGTCACTAAGCGCAATGAAAGGAGGTTCACCCACTGAAAATTTAAATCCTGCTTTCTCAAAAGCCAATCTATAACGTTCTATTGTGTGAATAAGTGGTGTAGTTATTTTATGGTTCTTTCTAGAAAACGCCTCTTTATCTTTCCTTCCTTTATTAAAGACCACCACGGGCGTGCCGAAAAGTTTAAAGAAAATTCTTAGTATGAGAGTGCGGATGTGATCATGCATATCCATTACTACTTCATACTCACCCTTGCGCATTAGTTTTCGAAATAGATCACGAATACCAAAGAAACCAGTATAGGTATAATCTACATCCGCGGGAAATACATTGACACGCTCCATATCATAAAAGAATGGTGCATACTTGGGCCGGGTTACAACGGTAACTTCAACATCAGGAAAGTTTTCAGTTAAAGCCTTAACAACCGGAACAAGAAGAACAACATCGCCCATGGCGGAAAAACGCAGTACCAGTATTTTTTTTAAAGTCACAATGATGGATTTTAGAAGTTAATTAAAAGGGGCTTGTTTTTTTTGCATATAAAACCGGGTTGAGAGATGCATCGTTATACATTTTCATTTGCCGGTAAACTTTAAACCTTCTGCTACCATTACTAATATCCTCTATTAATTCATCAAAAGCCAGTTGCATATCTGTTTTTTGTTCAAGGAGGATGTCTAACTTAATTTTGCATTTCATAAAATGCTCTGCATCTGCATCTTTACGTGTGGTCTGCTCTTCCATGTGATAAATTTTCAGCATTAAAATACTCATTCTATCAAGTAACCAAGCTGGTGTTTCTGAATTAATGCGTGTATTCGGTTTTGGAACAACTGTCTTGAATTGTGTTAAAAAATAATCATCTGTCTTCTCGACCATATCAGTACGGTCTTGATTCGATTTATCGATTCTTCTTTTAATTTGTACAGCTTCCGTGGGGTTTATATCCGGTAGCCTGATGATATCTTCTAAATGCCACTGCACCGTATCGATCCAATTTTTGTGATAAAGTAATGCATCAAAGCTTCCTATGGAAAATGGATTAGCTATGGGTGTATCAACATTATCTTTTTTGTGATAGTCGTCAATACTTTTCTGGAATATCTTATAGCAGTCGTTAGCCGATAACATCATTAAAATTAATTAAGCTGTAATTTAATTAAAATGCGTAATCTTTAAGTCTATGTGCAATACCGTAATATCATGACCATCCTTCTGCTAACTCTAAAATGAGATCGCATTATGACAGCATCTAACTGCTACGGTTGTCGTCGTATGCATTGTACTTCAAAATCGCTTTTAAAAAATGATAGTTGATTTAAGATTGGTTTTTATACTAACTGAAGAATCCTTCTCATGATTGTTTTAGGAAAGGTGTTTGTTTTACTGAAACGCTAACCATTTTAATAATGCTTTATGAATTGGATTGATAGAATACAAATCCTTAACATGCGCCCGGCATGTGAGTTACCTGCATTAAACTTTAAAAAATCGAGCTAGCAGCTCAAAGCTAGCAGCCAGAAGCTAAGTGATTTGGTTGAAATCTTAAAATGGGTGAATTTATAAGCGTGAACAAAAGCCACCAGATTCATACTGATGAACAGCCAAATAGTTCTCTTAAAATATTTATTAAAAGTCATGATCTACATCGTTTGAAATGAATAATCAGGCTTAAACATATTTGCGCTGAAATATAGAATTTGAATGCGCATTTTTTTAACGAGTAAGCACTAACTTTGGCCTCTTCAATAAAGCCATGCCTTCTATAAATATACCGCGTAGACCAAGACGAAATCGCAAGAGTGAAGCCATTAGGGCTATTGTGGAGGAAACAAGAGTTACTGCTGATGATCTTATTTTTCCATTGTTTCTAATTGAAGGTAACAACCAGAAATCAGAAGTAAGTTCCATGCCTGGAATTTTCAGGCTGTCGGCAGATTTAATGCTCAAGGAAATTGAAGGCTGTCTAAAACTAGGCATACGTGCTTTCGATATTTTCCCTGCGGTAGAGGATTTTCACAAAGACCGAACGGCCACCAAAAGTTACGATGCCAATTTTTTTTACTTGCGCACCTTACGGGATATAAAAAAACAATTTCCTGAAGCTTGTATTATGACCGATGTTGCCATGGATCCCTACAGTTCAGATGGACACGATGGACTGGTAAAGGATGGCGTAATTCTTAATGATGAAACATTAGAAATTCTTGGCAAGATGGCCTTAGCTCAAGCTGAAACAGGCATCGATATAATTGGTCCTTCAGACATGATGGATGGACGGGTAGGATACTTGCGAAAGGTCTTGGATGAAAATGGTTTTTATGATGTGTCGATTATGAGTTACACGGCCAAGTATGCAAGTGGATTTTATAATCCTTTTAGGGATGCCTTAGACTCAGCACCGAAATTTGGTGATAAGAAAACCTATCAAATGAATCCGGCGAATAGAACAGAAGCGCTTATTGAAGCGCAACTTGATACAGCGGAAGGGGCAGACTTTTTAATGGTAAAACCCGCGCTAGCTTATTTAGATATTATTCGCTTGTTAAAAGATAATGCTCATTTACCTATCGCCGCTTACAATGTGAGTGGTGAATATGCTATGATAAAAGCGGCTGCACAAAAGGGATGGCTTGATGGTGAGCGTGTAATGAAAGAAACGTTGCTGAGTATAAAACGTGCTGGGGCAGATGTAATACTTACCTACTTTGCTAAGGAATTTGCAACAACATTAAACCATTAAGTATTGTCTAGATACTTTATCATATTATTTTTCATCCTGATCTATGGAGGCGGTTTCTCGCAATCTGTAGTGTTAAAAGAGTCTGGGCATGCTTTTGTAAAAGGGCGTATACAGTATTGGCGAGATCACTCCGATACACTCACCATAGATGAAGTAAAAAGATTAAAGTTACGTCAGCTTGATCCACGTAAGTCACCCAATTTCGGGTTCGATCAAGCAACCTATTGGTTTAAGATTAATGTGAATAATCAATCACCTGAACGTGACTGGCTACTCGAAGTAAGTTATGCGCCGTTAGATCAGATCGATTTCTTTTTGCAACCAGATTCTGGGTCTGTCTTTACACATAAAGTTTCTGGCGATATGTTTCCCATTAGCATACGTGATATTCCACACCGACATTCTGTTTTTACATTTAGTATTCTGCCAGGAAAAAGTAAGATTATCTATCTCCGCGTTAAGTCAACTTCTTCCTTACAAATACCCATACACCTTTGGCATAATAATGCTTTTATATGGATGTCTTTTAAAGTTCAAATCTTGAATGGACTTTTCTATGGCGCTATGTTAATTATGGTGCTGTACCAGCTGTTTTTGTTTTTCTTTGTAAGAGATAAAATCACATTTTATTATGTATTAACACTTTTGTCGATGGCGAACATTGTATCCTTTTTTCAGGGGTACAACTTCTTATACCTGTATCCGGGTTATCCCATGCTCAATGATTTCTTCGCTGTGTTCAGTGGGCCTCTCTTTGTGCTGTTCTCCACTTTATTAACACATGCCTTTTTGAAATTAAGAAACTTCAGCCGTTGGTTAGATGATTTACTGATGGTAAACATGGTGCTTAACCTTTTGGCAACCGTCGTCATGGTTATATTTTTCAGAGGTGTATCCTATAAGTATCTGCATTATTTTATACTCGTGCATTGTGTGGTGGTATTATTTAGTGCAGGTTATTGCCTATATAAGAAATACAGACCAGCACTATATTATTTACTGGCATGGATAACCTTACTCACTGCCACAGGTGTTTTTACACTAAGTAATTTAGGTTTAGTACCTGGTTATATGAGTACCAATTATATCGGCGTAATGTTAGGATGCATTTTGCAGATGTTGTTTATCTCGTTTGCATTGGGCGAGCGATGGAATATTTTGATTAAGGAAAATGAAAAAGCAAAGGAATCAGAATTTAAACGCGGTCTTGAAGAAAATGAAAGACTGGAACGTGAAGTAAAACTTCGTACGCAAGAAATTCAATTACAAAAAGATAAACTTGAGGAAGCACATAGAATAAAGGACAAACTTTTTTCAGTAGTTTCTCACGATATTAAATCTCCACTTAACTCCCTTAAGCTTGCCCTTACGTTGTCAAAAGCGGGCGATATTTCACCAGAAGAATTTAAGATGGTAACAGGTGGTCTTGAAAATCAATTGGGGAAAACAACAGAGTTCATTCAAAACATGTTGCAATGGGCTAAGCTTCAATTAAACGGCGCTTCCTTTGATCCCACGCGTTTGGATCTGCAGTTAAAGCTTGAAGAAATTCTGGCTATGCTAAGTATGGAAGTACAACAAAAAAAGATTCATGTAAATCTTGAGTTACCTAATGAGTTATTACTTGCCAATGCAGATCCAGTAATGATACGTTCTGTTTTTCGGAATTTGTTAACCAATGCCATTAAGTTCACACCTATTAATGGAGCAATTACCATAAGTATCAAGAAAATTTCCGGCAAGCTGGTCATTTCAGTTTCCGATACCGGTGTAGGGATTCCCGAATTAAACTATGCGCGTATGTTTACTTTAGAGAGCGTAACTACGTTGGGTACAGAACAAGAATCTGGTACTGGGTTAGGCCTCGTTTTATGCAAAGAGTTCGTGGAAAAAAATGGCGGCAGAATCTGGTTCGAAAGTTCGCCAGGGGAAGGTGCTACTTTTTATTTTACACTGTTAGAATTTCAGGAGGAAATCGTACAGCGTACGGTGGACGTATTATAGACATTGGGGATTGGGGATTAAGGTACTTGGATAGAAACTGGCATTGGGATTAGGCACTGGGTATTGTGATTAGCATTGGGGAGAGAGCAAAATTTTTAGAGAGTAAAACAAGTGTTGAGGCTTTGGATACGTGTTGTTAGGGCAATTCATTCATCGTATTTGAGTAAGGATCTATTTCTAAGCGGAATAGATCCTTAACTGAAGTTAACAGCCCGAGTGATTTGCGCTTATAGAACAATTTTATAAAAGTGTTTTAACCAGTTGAGATTATCAACTTAAACTAATCGTTTAGCAACTTCATCCCAATTCACAACGTTCCACCAGCTACTAACATAGTCAGCGCGTTTGTTTTGATATTTTAAATAGTAAGCATGCTCCCACACATCCAGCGCTAACAGCGGCGTTCCTTTTAAATCTCCAACGTCCATTAACGGATTATCTTGATTTGGCGTTGAGCCAATTTTTAATTTCCCTTCATCATTTACAAGCCACGCCCAACCGGAACCGAAACGTGTAATGCCGGCTTGAGAAAACTGCTCTTTAAATTTATCAAAAGAACCAAATGCACCGTTGATAGCCTCGGCAACTTTGCCTGTGGGCGCGCCTCCACCGGCGGGTTTCATTACTTGCCAAAAGAAGTTATGGTTCCACGCGCCACCTCCGTTGTTGCGGGCCTTAGCAGATAGTTTAGAAACATTTGAAAAGAAATCCTTTTCATTTCCGAAAGTGATTTTATCTGCAGCAATAGCTTCATTTACATTTTTAATATATGCTGTATGATGTTTCGTATAATGAATCTCCATTGTTAAAGCATCAATATGCGGCTCAAGTGCATTGTAAGCATAAGGTAATGCCACTTGCATAAACTTTAAATCTTCTGATTTAGGTTGTAATTTTTCTGCATCTGCGTTAGACGCGATAGATGCATTTGCAGTATTAAAGATGAAGGGAATTCCTGCACCGGCCAAAGGAATTGTTTTTAATGCACGCTGTATAAATTTTCTTCTGGATGTTTTCATAATGATATGTTTTAAATAAATGTTAAATGATCTTGCTAACTAACTATAGAGCTTACTAGCTGCGCGGTGGTTGCTATATCAAATATACTCTGCTTATCTTATGATGATACTTGCGAACGTAATTATCATTCTAGAATTCGATTAATATTTGCCCTTTCTCCACGCTGTCTCCTTTTTTTATTTTTACTAAACGCACTACGCCTTCACCTGGCGATTTTATAATATTTTCCATTTTCATGGCTTCGAGAATGAGTAACGAATCACCAACTTTAACTACATCGCCAGCGTTTACTTTTAGATCAATAATCAAACCAGGCATAGGTGCTTTGATATTGTTCACTTTGCTTGTTGAGGTATTGTTAATACCCATTTTTTCTAAGAGCAAATCAAATTTATCTTTTACTGATACGGTATAAAGCCTGTTGTTGACTTTTATGGTAAAGGTCTTCGTAGACTTATCAGCTTTTACAATTTCTGCTCTGTAGCTTTTATCTTCACGCAAAATGTGAAAGTGTGTATCGCTGATCTCAGATAAATCCCAGATAAAAGGTTTACCATTAACTTCTAAAGTCTCCCCTTCGCCTTTTATTTCGAATGTTTTGTTGTTTACTGTGGCTTTGTACATAGCTTAAAAATAGAATTTAGATGTTAAAAGTTAGTATGTAGCTTAATCTATTTTTGTCGAGTAGAAATTTGTCACAATACCGTAGGAAAAATCGCTTCTAAAAATGATAGTTGATTAGGAGTCATTTTACTAACTATTGATATAAAGAATTTCTTCTCATGATGTTTTAGGAAAGGTGTATGTTTTACTGGCACGCTAACCCGTTTAATAATGCTTATACAAGCTATTTCCTGGGAGGGATTGCGGTTTCAAACGATGATTGTTATCTGCCGCCCCGTTACTTATTCGTTATGCCACCTGGTCAAGAAATACAAATTCTTAACATGAGTCCGACATGTGAGACACTGCATAAAACTTTAAAAAAATCGAGCTAGCAGCTCAAAGCTAGCAGCAAGCAGCTATAAGTTGATATTAAAACTTAAAAGCGATTTCCCTAACAAATACCGCCTCATTAATTATATATTTAAATTCTTCTATTACATTTGCACTTAATAAAGGGGTGCCTACAAAACAAGGGCTGAGATTATACCCATAGAACCTGATGCCGGTAATGCGGACGAAGGGAGGTAACATTAAACA
The DNA here is from genome assembly GCA_964235605.1 of uncultured Cyclobacteriaceae bacterium. Lineage (GTDB taxonomy): Bacteria > Bacteroidota > Bacteroidia > Cytophagales > Cyclobacteriaceae > DATCRE01. Next base: position 210,762 of record CAXSCR010000001.1, read on the forward strand.
TAGGCAGACTCATTCCCCGGTGAGTCGACGGGTTTAAACAATTTAAATATCAATCATGTTAAAATTATTTTTAGCAGCAACGCTTATGTTGCTATCGCTGTGCGCTAACGCACAATTCTCAATTCAAGGGGTAGTCTATGATGCAAAAACTAACCACATTTTGGTCGGTGCCGCGGTGCAGATAGAAGGGACAAATCATTTCGCCGTAAGTGACGAACTAGGTCATTTTCAATTCTTGCAATTATCCACTGGCGAATATTCTTTGCATGTAAAATTTCTTGGTTATGCGGAGAAGATTGAAAGCATATCTCTTATAAATGATGCATTCGTTGACATAAAGTTAGCCGAGACTTTTCAAATTACAGATGAAGTAGTTGTGTATGCAACACGCGCGAATGAGACCACACCAACTACGTTTACCAATGTTGGCAAGCAAGCCATTCAAAAACAAAACTTCGGACAAGATCTTCCTATTCTTTTGAATTGGACACCTTCGGTAGTTACAACTTCAGATGCAGGAACAGGCGTAGGTTATACAGGCATACGCATCCGCGGAAGCGATGGTACAAGGATTAACGTAACTATAAATGGCATTCCTTATAATGATAGCGAGTCACAAGGTTCTTATTGGGTAGATATTCCTGATGTCGCTTCTTCAGCACAGAGCATACAGATACAGCGTGGTGTTGGCACTTCAACAAATGGCGCAGGTGCATTTGGTGCTTCAATTAATCTCCAAACCAATACGCGAAATGACATTGCCTATGGAACGGTCATCAATTCAGTCGGATCATTTGGAACGCATCGCCATACATTGGGATTTGGTACAGGACTCATTGATAATCGTTGGGTGGTTGATGGTCGCGTCTCTAAAATTCAATCTGACGGTTTCATTGACCGTGCTTCGTCAGATCTTCAATCATATTATTTTTCAGCAGGATATTATGCAGGCAAAACAATGCTCAAAGCCATTGTATTTGGTGGCAGAGAAAGAACGTATCAAAGCTGGTATGGTGTGCCGGAGTCACGATTAAATAATGATACGGAGGCTATGGAGTTAACAGTGGAGAATGAGTACTGGAATGAGGTACAACGAAACAATCTTTTGAACTCCAATAGCAGAACATTCAATGTGTATACATACAAAAATCAGGTAGACGATTATAAACAAAATCACTATCAACTGCATCTCTCACATCTTTTTACATCTTCATTGTCTGGTAATATATCGACACATTACACCAAGGGAAAAGGATATTATGAAGAATACAGATACAATGATGATTTCGAGAAATATGGCTTAGCACAAATTAATATTGGTGACTCTGTAATCAATTCATCAGATATTATTCGCCGACGCTGGCTCGATAATGATTTTTATGGTGTAACCTATTCGCTGAATTATGAAAAAGAAAAACTTAATGCAGTGCTTGGTGGTGGATGGAATCGTTATAATGGAGATCACTTTGGTGAAATTATTTGGGCCCAGCTTTCGGCAGTACCAACCGAGTATCGTTACTACTTAAATAATGGCGACAAGCGCGACTTCAATACGTATTTAAAAACCAGTTATCACCTGTCAGAAAAATTAAATGCGTTTGTTGATCTTCAATATAGGCACATCTCCTATGCAACAAGTGGTGTTGAAAGCAAACAAAACACATTCGACATCAACACTAGCTTTGATTTCTTTAATCCGAAGGCAGGAATAACTTTTGAGCTGACAAGCAATCAGCAGTTATACGGCTCATATGGTATTGCTAATCGCGAGCCTGTGCGTGATGACTTTGTCGATGCGTTGGTGAAGAATAAACCAAACATGCCCAAGCATGAAGCCTTACAAAATCTGGAACTCGGTTACCGCAGAACATCAGATCGCTATGCATTTAGCGCTAATTACTACTTAATGGAATATAGAAATCAGCTGGTGCTCACGGGAGCGATAAATGACGTAGGGGCTTCGTTGCGAACCAATGTTGATAATAGTTACCGTACTGGAATTGAATTTGAAGGTACCGTCAAGCTATCAAATAGATTAAGATGGAATGCTAACCTAACACTGAGTCGTAATAAGATTAGCTCCTTCACGGAAGTGGGTTATGACTATGGAGACAATTGGGAATTCTCTCCAGCGCAAGAGACTACCAAGCAATACACAAATACCGATATATCTTTTTCGCCGAACGTCATTGCAGGTTCTATGCTGTCTTATCTTCCATTTAGAAATGCAGAGGTCACGCTATTAACAAAATATGTCGGTCAGCAGTATCTAGATAACACCTCAAACGCTAACAGAAAGATTGATGCTTATTTAGTTAATGACATAAGGTTCAGTTATACCTGGAGGCCATCCTTTATTAAGGAAATTGCTTTTAGCGTATTGTTAAATAATGTGTTTGATGAGATGTACTCATCCAATGGTTATACCTGGGGGTATGCTGGCGGAGGAGCAGTATTCCGCGAAAATTATTATTATCCGCAAGCAGGGAGAAACTTCCTTGCCATGATTTCATTGAAGTTCTAGCACCTATAAAAGAAACCGGTGAATCTAATATCCTCCGGTTTCTTTATCTCATAAAGTAGCCACGTTCTCTTACCTTTGTTGTGTACTGGCCACACATGACAAGTCTGCTTAATAAAAACGCTTTACAATCACTCCTTAAGCTTACACGCTTTTGGAACCTGATGATTATTGGTCTAGCGCAATACTTTGCTGCAGCGTTTCTTATTGGCCTTCATAAAGATGTGTGTTTCGATTGGCGTTTCTTCCTCTTATGTACCTCTACTATACTTATTGCAGCAGGCGGATATATTATTAATGATTACTATGATGTAAAGATTGACTTCATCAATAAGCCTGATAGGGTAGTAGTAGGTAAAGGGATTACGCGGCGATTTGCCATTTTATTTCACATCATACTTTCCTGTCTCGGCATATTAGTGGGACTTTATCTCTCCTGGAAAATTGCAGCCTTGAATGTGTTGTCGGTATTTTTATTGTGGCTATACTCAAATAGTTTAAAGCGCTTGCCTTTTGTAGGCAATGTTACCGTGGCTTTGCTTACGGGCCTTTCAATTTATATTGTGAATGTATTTTTCAAAGTGGAAAATCCATTGGTGATTATCTATGCAAGCTTTTCATTTTTTATGACTTTGGTTCGCGAAATCATTAAAGACATGGAAGATTTAAAGGGTGATAATACATTTGGTTGCCAAACCTTGCCCATTATGTATGGCATTAGAAAGACCAAGTTTATTATCTATATCATCTTAGCGCTTTTCTCTCTTACTGTTTTGTTGCTAAATCAATCGTATCATCTATTGCCAATCGTCTATGTTGTATCCTGTTTTTTTCTTCCTTTGCTCTGGCTTTTAAATCGCCTTATTCGCGCAGATACAACTAAAGATTACGCCTGGCTAAGCAACTTTTGTAAGATGATTCTGTTGCTGGGCATTTTGAGTATGGTATTCGTTTGATTTAATACACGCAAAAACTCAAAATGTATGCAGCCAGGAACATTATATGAAAACGTCTTATCAAGATGAAATACAGCTGGCCAGGTTTAACATGATTGTTGTTTGTACTCAATTGATTTTGGGCGGTACCGACCAATTGTAAAAACGAATTTCAATAGAGATTTGAGTTTATGGAAATTGACAAAGTATTTGCTCAGGCACAATTAAGATAGTTAGTATCTTGAAAGAAATAAATTACTCAGATAAAAAGTCCCAGAGAGGGGGATAAGGGCAGTGGCATAATTCTGTGTCTATGATATGATAAGATAAGGAAAGCTCAATTATCAGCAAAGAATAGATGCATTGGTCTGTTGAGTTTACGCGTATGCTTTGAGGCACTTTATTTTTATCAAGGTAAAGCAATAAAAGTATGGGGGATGTCATGACAGCCATCCCCAACCGAAAAAAAATAAAAAAAGTATAAAAAATAAAACTCCATTTAAAGCACAGTCGTAGCCGTTATTACTGCAACTTCCGTAGAATGTTATTGATAGAGCACGCTTCAATTAACATGCCCCTTACGTCAGCAATTAGCACGCGTTCCTGTTTCATGGTGTCTCGATCACGAATCGTAACTGTATTGTCTTCTAAAGTCTGGTGATCAACAGTAATGCAATATGGTGTACCGATCGCATCTTGTCTTCTATAGCGTTTGCCTATCGCATCTTTTTCTTCATAAAAGCAACGGAGGTCAAACTTTAATTCGTTCATGATTTCCATTGCTTTTTCAGGAAGGCCATCTTTTTTCATCAAAGGAAGAATGGCAACTTTAACGGGCGCTAATGGTATTGGGATTCTCAACACTACGCGTTCACTTCCATCCGCCAACTTCTCTTCTGTATAGGATTTAGAAAGAACCGCTAAGAACATGCGATCAAGACCAACCGATGTTTCCACCACATAAGGAATAAAGTTCTGATTATCTTCAGAGTCAAAATATTGCAATTTTTTACCAGAGAATTTCTCGTGGCTTTTTAAGTCAAAGTCGGTACGTGAATGGATGCCTTCAAGTTCTTTAAATCCCATTGGGAAATTGAACTGTACATCGCAGGCAGCATTTGCATAATGTGCTAAATTTAAATGGTCGTGGAATCTGTAATTTTCTGCACCTAGATCTAAGGCTTGATGCCACTTCATTCTTTTTTCTTTCCAGTACTCGTACCATTTCATTTCTTCGCCTGGCTTTACGAAAAATTGCATTTCCATTTGTTCAAATTCGCGCATGCGGAAAATAAACTGGCGTGCTACTATTTCGTTTCTAAAGGCTTTACCGATCTGTGCTATGCCGAAAGGTATTTTCATTCTGCCCGTTTTTTGTACGTTCAAAAAATTGACAAAAATTCCCTGTGCTGTTTCAGGTCGTAGATATATTTTGCTTGCGTCTTCTGCCAAAGAACCTATTTCAGTTGAGAACATAAGATTAAACTGGCGCACGTCGGTCCAGTTCTTTGTTCCGGAAACAGGGTCGGCAATTTCTAAATCAATTATAATTTGCTTTACGGCAGCCATATCTCCTCTACCCATTCCTTCTTTCAGGCGGGCATTCGTCTCATCTATTTTCTTCTGGTATTCTTGTACGCGCGGATTTGTACTCAAAAACATCTGACGGTCGAAATTCTCAAACCGCTTCGCTGCTTTTTCTACCTCTTTCTCAATCTTCTCCTCTATTTTAGCAATGGCATCTTCAATTAAAACATCTGCGCGGTAGCGTTTTTTTGAGTCTTTATTGTCAAGCATGGGATCGTTGAAAGCATCTACGTGGCCCGAAGCTTTCCAAATAGTGGGATGCATGAAGATTGCTGAGTCTATACCTACAATATTCTCATGTAGCAGGGTCATAAACTTCCACCAATACTCTTTTATATTGTTTTTTAACTCCGCCCCGTTCTGCCCATAATCATAAACAGCGCTTAATCCATCGTAAATTTCACTCGAAGGGAAAATAAAGCCATACTCCTTAGCATGGGATACTACATTTTTAAAAAGATTGTCTTCTTGCGTTGCCATAGCCGGCAAAGATAATATTAGTAGAGACTTTGCAAAAACGGCCGGGAAGGAACGAGGGCAGAGGGACGAGGTACGAAGGGGAAGAATGTAGAAGGTTATCGGGTCTACCTCGTCCCTTGTACCTCGTTCCTCGTACCTATATAATTAATATGGAAATTTAGCGGTAAACGTTGAGCCAATTCTTGGCTTGGATTGAACGTTAATTGTTCCAGACAATTTTACCATTGTTTCTTTAACTATATACAGTCCAAGGCCCGAACCTTTGGAGGATTCATTGCCGCGATAAAACATATCAAAGATTTTATTGTGATGTTCAGGGGCAATGCCTTGGCCATTATCTTCAACCTTTAAATAAAAACCTTTACCATTTACTTGATGGCTAATGCGAATAAACTTTTGTTCTTTGCGCCTGTCATGGTATCGGATGGCATTTGAAAGTAGATTGTTAAGTACAATTGCCATTCTTTTTTTGTCAGCATTAACCTCAAGCTGCTCTGCCATGTCTAGTTCAAAATTTATGTTTTCGGCTTCTGGCTTATACTTCAAACCCTCCCAAATCTCCATGGCCATCTCGTGAAGCTTAAACCGTTCTCTGTTTATACTTAACCTGTTATTACGTGAATAGTCTGTTACATCCTTAATAAAATTATCTAGTGAATTTAGGCGCTCCTTCATCATGCCCAAATATTGACTCTTCTCTTCTGCACTATTGCTACGGCTTGTTATATCGATAAGGCCTAATACAGAAGTTATGGGCGCACGCAAGTCATGCGAAGTGCTATATACAAAACGATCTAACTCAGCATTGGTCTTTATTAATAGCTTTTTACTCTCTAATGATTGCAACGTGTTATAATGATTTATGCTAATCATCATATATATAGCAAGCGCTGATGCAGGAAGCATAGCGGTAAAGTTAATAATGTGACTAAATAAAATCATATCTGCACTATGCTCTCTTCTTGGCAAGAAGCTAAAGTCAACAAAGTATGCAAATACAAATAAGATATAACTAAAGATGGCGAACAAAATAGAGAAAAGGCGTTGCTCGTAGTTTGCAACTGCAAACGCAGCAATTACCGTTGCAATGAAGTATAGAGAAAGGCCTGTACCTGAAGATTCGCTAGACGCTAGTAAATAATATGTAACATTTATCGAAGGAAGTAAAATATAATTAGCACGCATGTGCTGGCTCCATCTATGACATATTATTGAGTATACTAATAAAGCAATTGCACCGCAGATAACAAAAGCGGTAAGATATCCTCCTTGTACAATTTGAACTGTAGCGTACAGTAGAAAAATTATAATATTGATAATTGCAAATTGACCCGAAAAAAGAACTTTCTTGAAATCACTTTGTGATTCAATAAATTCTTTCCTGCCAATAACAAGATCACGAATAAGGTTTTTAATAGGCATAACTACACGCTGTACACAGCAAAGTTATGGTCTTCGTATATTCTTTTTAGTGTGATTCGGGTGTTAGAATGTGCATGCAATATTTTATTAAAAAACTCTTGATTTTCAAAAAAATGAGTTCTCGATTACCTTAAATGCCCCATGAAAAAAAACACACGATGGATTGAAAGCGTAAGATTAAATCTATTTAAGGAATTAACCATTTGATTTAAACAGATTTGGCTTTTTGCCAGTAAAGCTCCATTTCGGCGATTGACATCTCGGTTAGATTCTTCCCTTCTTTTGCAGCTTCTGTTTCTAAATATTGAAATCGTTTTATGAATTTCTTATTTGTTCTTTCAAGTGCCTCTTCAGGGTCTATATTTATAAACCTTGCATAATTGACGAGCGAAAACAAGAGGTCACCAAACTCCGCCAACGCTTTCTCTTTATTAATAGCTTCGTTTGAGATTACATTGAATTCGTTTTTGAATTCAAGCATCTCTTCTTCCACCTTTTCCCATACCTGCCCCTTCCTCTCCCAATCAAAACCGACACCGCGTGCTTTGTCTTGTATACGAATAGCCTTCACCAAAGCCGGTAATGTTTTGGGTACACCTTCTAATACCGATTTATTTCCTTGCTGAAGCTTGATCTTCTCCCAATTCGCTTTTACTGTTTCTTCGTCATTGGCCACAACATCTCCATAAATATGTGGATGCCTAACAATTAATTTCTCACACAGCGATTGGATAACATCTGCGATATCAAACGCCTGTGTTTCTGATGCAATACGCGCGTAGAATACCAGATGCAATAAAATATCACCAATTTCCTTCTTAATTTCCTGCATGTCACCATCAAGAATAGCATCAGAAAGTTCGTATGTCTCTTCAATGGTGAGATGCCTCAGGGTTTCGATAGTTTGCTTTTTATCCCACGGACAGTTTTCACGCAACTCATCCATAACTGTAAGCAGGCGGTCAAATGCTTTTAGTTTTGCTTCGCGATTAGGGTCAGGGGCGGATAGATTAGACATACAATGTTTTAAAGTAAAATACAAGGGCAACCACGAATGTAGATATTCAATTATAAATTATTTCTCAACTGTAATTGGATAATTGGATTATTTATTTGTCATTCTACATTTCGTAATTCATTTGTACATTCGCTACTCTATAAAACAAAGACAATTGGCATTAATTAAATCTATTTCGGGAATACGGGGAACGATTGGCGGAAAGCCAGGTGAAAATCTAACTCCTTTAGATGTTGTTAAATTCACAGCTGCTTATGGCGTAATGCTAAAGAATAAAAATGGTACACTAAAAGTAGTAGTTGGGCGCGATGCCCGATTATCTGGAGAAATGGTTAACACATTAGTTACTGCTACGCTTCAAGGCATGGGCATTGATGTCATTGACCTTGGGTTATCCACTACACCTACTGTCGAATTTGCGGTACCAAGGGAAAATGCTGGTGGAGGTATTATTCTTACTGCCAGTCATAATCCCATTCAATGGAATGCGCTTAAACTACTTAACGAGAAAGGTGAATTTATATCCGCTGCAGATGGCGAAGAGTTATTATTAATTGCAGAAAAAGAAGCTTTTGAATTTGCCCCAGTAACCAAATTAGGTAAGTACGAAAGGAAAGCGGGCTATATTGAAAAACACATCAATCAAATACTTAAACTTTCATTGGTAGATGCAGACGCCATTCGACTTAGAAATTTTAGTGTTATTGTAGACGCCGTTAACTCAACGGGCGGCATAGCTGTGCCCATTTTGCTAAAAGCATTGGGTGTAACTGTTAAAGAACTGTACTGTGAACCTACAGGTCATTTCCCACATAATCCAGAACCACTTCCTGAGAATCTAACTGACATTTGTCGCGAGATAAAAAAAGGAAATTTTGATTTGGGAATTGTTGTCGATCCAGATGTAGATAGATTGGCGCTTGTTTGTGAAGACGGCACGCCTTTCGGAGAAGAGTACACACTTGTTGCTGTCGCTGATTATGTTTTAAATTCTAATAAGGATAAGAAAGCAAATACCGTTTCAAACCTCTCTTCAACACGAGCACTGCGTGATGTTACAGAGAAGGCAGGTGGAGAATATTTTGCTTCAGCCGTAGGTGAAGTAAATGTAGTTACAAAGATGAAGGAATGCGGTGCCATTATAGGTGGTGAAGGAAATGGCGGCGTGATCTACCCCGAGATGCATTACGGACGTGATGCGTTGACCGGCATTGCTTTATTCTTAACCCATCTTGCGAAGTCTAATATGACGACTTCAAGATTGAAGTCTACCTATCCAAACTATATTATTTCAAAAAATAAAATTGAACTGACACCTGATATCGATGTTGATAAAGTATTGCGTGCTGTTCAAAAGAAATACAAGAATAATCCTATTAACACCATCGACGGTGTTAAAATTGAATTTGATAAGGAATGGGTTCATCTAAGAAAATCAAATACAGAACCCATCATTCGTATTTATGCTGAAAGTGATATGGAAGCAAAGGCCGACAACCTTGCGAAAAAAATTATCTCAGACATAAAGGAAATCATTTCAGAAAAGGAGCTTGCATGATCAAAGTGTATCTGGACAACGCAGCGACAACACCTCTCGATCCGGAGGTGTTTGACGCCATGAAACCATTTATGCTTGAGGATTTTGGAAACCCTTCTTCAACCCATTCACACGGACGAAAAGTAAAGGCAGCCATTGAATCGGCAAGAAAACAAATTGCAAGCTTGTTAAATTGTACACCTGGAGAAATCATTTTTACTTCTGGTGGCACAGAAGCTGATAATGCACTTCTTGTAAGCAGTATCGCTACGTACGCTATAAAAAATGTTATCACCTCCAGCGTTGAACATCATGCTGTACTTCATACACTCTCGCACCTTGAGAAGCAAAGCCTTGTAAAAATTCATTTCGTTAATCTGACAGATAAGGGCCACGTAGACCTAACTCATTTTAAAAAGTTATTGGAGGAAAAACCAAATGCATTGGTATCACTCATGCATGCAAACAATGAAATCGGAAACCTCCTCGACATAAAAGAGGCCGCAGAATTATGCGCTCAAAACAATGCTTACTTTCACTCTGATACCGTGCAAACAGTAGGACATTACAAGCACGATTTAAGTCAGATCAAAGTTCATGGCATGACTGCAGCGGCTCATAAATTCCATGGGCCGAAAGGTGTTGGGTTTATGTTCATACGTAAAGACAAAAAAATTGCACCCTTTGTACATGGTGGCAGTCAAGAACGTAACATGCGTGGTGGAACTGAAAATGTGTATGGAATTATCGGCTTAGCAAAAGCGCTAGAAATTGCTTATCGCGATATGAACGAGCACATACAATACATAACTGCCTTAAAAACAAAAATGACTAGCCGCTTGCTAGAAGAAATCCCAGGCATATCATTCAATGGCGATTCTGCAGATTTATGTAAGAGTCTATACACCGTGCTCAACGTTAGTCTACCTGAGTCAGACCAAAACAGCATGTTACTATTCAACCTCGACTTACAAGGTATTTCTGCATCAGGAGGAAGTGCCTGTTCTAGCGGCGCTGCAACCGGCTCTCACGTATTAAACGCCCTAGACCCACTTTCACAACGCGGCGCACTTAGATTTTCATTCTGCAAATACAATACAGTAGATGAAATTGACTTCGTCGTTAGCAAGCTGAAACAGATGTTGAAGTGAAAGAAGAAAATGAAATTTGAAATTGGAAATTGGAAATTGGAAATTGGAAACTTGAAGGTTTGCAAAGCCTAGAGACACTATTACAATCTAAAAGTGAAATTTGAAATTTGAAATTTGAAGTGTCTGCAAAGCTTAGAAACATTACTACAATCTACTCCACAACTCAATTCTAATTTCAACTTTCAACTTTCAAAGTTCTTATTTCTAATTTCAAATTTTATTTTTCAATCCACTCACCCATCCCCTATTAACGTCCCTAATCTGCACATAAGCACATTGACAATTGATAATTAATCTGCACATTGAAAATTGATAATTAACTCCTCCTATCCCTTCTCCCGCATCAATCTAAATTCTCTTATTCGTCTTGGAAATTTGAAATTTGAAGCCTTGTAAAAATTAGAACACTATTACAAAAATCTACTACAAATTTCCATTCAATCTCAGGTACAATCTAGCCCCTACGCTCCCATAATCTGCACATCAGCACATTGAAAATTGATAATTAATTTACTCCTGTCCCTTCTCCCGCATCAATCTAAATTCTCTTATTCGTCTTGTCATGGCCACGATGAAGCCGGCCATTAATACAAATGTGCCTATCCACAATACATTGATAAATGGTTTTTCCAGGGCCTTAATAACAACCCAATCTTTCTGCCTTGTATTTGTTCCGAGTACAAATTGATTGGTTTCAGGACGGATGTTGATAAGGGTAAACTTTAGCCCCAGATCGTTGATTTCATCCGGAATACGCCCTGCCATTTTATCTTTTATAACAAAAATGGGTTCTGCAATATAGTCGCCGTGTTCACCATTAACTTTTATAGTCGCCTTTACAGCCACATCCTTATCAGAGAGTTCAATTCCATCCACCTCAGTTATTCGATCAATTGATTGAAGAACGCATACGTAATCATTGGAAAAGAATTCTTGTCCGATTTTTAAAGTATCCTGAGTTAATTTACTCCACTCCACCTCTTCATCAGGACTCATTACCGAAGACACATGCGTATATATATCTTCTGTTGCTGTACGATGAATATCTGGTGAAGCTAATAATCCGCCCATTGCTGGATTAATTTGAGCACGAGGATATAAAGTGTATTTTTTGCCGCCCTTACGAAGTTCTATTTCGAAGTAGGTGTTGACACCGTGAATTTCAATTGTATCTTTCACTGCGATTTTTTTGCCATCAATAACCAAATTGCGTTTAGCAATGACAATATCTTTATCAAATGTGCGTGTCACATCAGTCTTTTTAATGAGACTGGAAAGATGTCTTGGTTCAAATCTTTCTCCGAGATACTCAATATCATACCCCGCCATTCCGCGCGGCTCATTAAGGAATAAAAATAAATTGTCGCGGTTAAACTCTGCACTAAGCTCTCGGTTAATAAGCATGCCGGTATTATTGAGTGATACAATCTTTGAGTAACCCGCAGAGAACATAATGCCAAGGAGCATCATACCCACACCAATATGAGCAATGGCACCGCCGGATAAAGTAGGACTAGATTTAAAAAGAGAGAGTAGAATTTTACCATTCATTACGATAGTGAAAATTCCAGCAAATGCAAGTATGATGTAGTGAATGGTATATACTCTACCTAACGTGATAATGAGCGCAAATAGAATTAAGGATAACAAAACCGGTGTTTGTAATTCCTTTTTTAGTTCCTCCTTATCCATTTTCTTCCACCAGAAAAATTGTCCAATTCCGGAAAGTAAACCAACCGCTACAGCAAACCATAATTGCATCTTAGAATAAAATGAAATTTGATCGGTTGGTGGCGCCATGTTAGAGGTACCGCCGAACAATTGAACAATCTTATTCCATACGGGAATAGAGGTTGGCATCAACACTTGAAAACCCATAAGGCAAAGTGTAATGGCGCCGATAAAAATCCAGAACTCCCTTGAGTAGGTAGAAACTTCTTTTTCTGAAGTAGGGATATCTTTCCAGCGGATAATCATTAGTACAACTGCCGCGCATAAGAAAAATAAAAGATAAACAAGCAGCTGACCCATAAGACCTAAGTCTGTAAATGCGTGAACGGAAGATTCACCCAATATTCCACTTCGGGTTAAAAAAGTAGAGTATAGTATTAAAATGAAAACGGCGGTGACTAATATAATTGACGCTTTCAAAGCAGACTCGCTGTTCTTATAGGTAATCATGGTATGGATGGCTGCCACCATAATGAGCCACGGAACATACACAGCATTTTCCACAGGATCCCAGTTCCAATAGCCGCCAAAATTTAAAGTTTCATAGGCCCAATAACCACCCATTAAAATACCAAGGCCAAGAACAGCCCCTCCAAATAATGCCCATGGTAATGCAGGCCTAATCCACTCTGAATATTTCTTTTGCCACAAACCTGCTATGCAAAAAGCAAATGGTATAAGTGTGCAGGCAAAGCCCAGGAATAATGTAGGTGGATGAATCACCATCCAATAATTTTGCAGCAGGGGATTAAGTCCGTTACCATCTTTTGGAATAAAATCTGGCTGTGCTGCAAATACAGGCAAATCGGGCAGCGCATCTCTTAGTAACATAAATGGAGAGCTTCCTATCTTAATTTCAATTACCGGCAATACAACTCCTAAAATCATAGAAGCAAGGAAAGCTTGCACCAAAGCAAATACAGTCATTACCGGACCTTCCCAGAATTTGTTGGTATTGATCAATACAATTCCGAGTGCCGCATGCCAAAACATCCACAACATGAAACTTCCTTCTTGCCCGTTCCAGAAAGTAGAAATTAAATAATGGGTAGGTAACTTCTTGTCAGAGTAATTATAGGCGTAATGGTATTCAAAATAATGGTTGGCGATAATGATGAATAACGTAACACAGATGCCAACCACAGACGCAGCGTGCGCATAGAAACTGATTTTACCGTTAAGCAGCCAGCCTTGCTTTTTGCCTAGGTCAATGGATGTTGTTGCCTTGTAATAAGAAAAAAATGAAATAATAGCCGTAACAAAAGCCGTAATGACAAAAAGGTGGCCGAGGTCACCAACAAAGTAATGCATCATGAGAATTTACAAGTACAATTTAAGTCGCCTGAAGTAATACCCACTTCACCAATGGAACCCCAAGAAGCTTTGATTAATTCAAACATTAATATTCTGCTCCTGATATTTTGATGGGCATTTAAGTAGAATTTTTTCGGCTTTAAAAATATCGCCCGTATAGTGGCCAACAACGACAACTTTTTCAGATCGCGTAAAATCAGCAGGCATGGGTTCGTTGTAATTAACTTGCTGTTCTTTTCCGTTTTCATCAATCATGAGGAAGGAAAAAGAAACTTTATCTGCGCCCTCTTCTATTCCTTTCACGTGTCCCTCTTCATCCTTTTTTAATTGTCCGACCACATGGATACTGCTTTCATTACCCTGCGATGCCATATTGAAAGCATCATTAAATGAGGCATAAGTGCTAGCATCGCTCGCGGTGGTCACAATAATACCGATGGCAGCAGCAATTACAATAATAATTACGATATGCGATTTTTTCATACTTCAACCCCTCAGATAGCAACAAAATTAACTGAATTTGCCAGATTTATAAGGCGATACAGTGTGATATTAGTTTCCTTTTGGCCCTTTTTTATTGAGCAACTTTTCGAGGTTTGAAAGTTTCCTATCCAACAAAAACATATAGGCAAAGAAGCCTAAAAGGATAATTAAAATAATAGCTACCACTACATATATCTTACCCTCGGCCCGCATGGTGTCTGCCATTTCTACATGATCTTGGGCAAAGACACTATTGGTGAATATTAGCATAGCCATTACCGCAAGTATAATTCTATTTATTTTTTTCATCTTCAATTTCAAATAGGCGTTCTTGAATTTTTAGTACGCGTACACGCAAAGACACTATCCACAAACCGATTAAAAACCAGCCAATAACAGCAGGATAAAAGATCAACCGCATATTGCTGTCTAGGTCGTACATATTAAACCCTGGGTTTCCTCCGTTACCGGGGTGCATAGAACTAGTGAGGCGAGGGATTATGAAGATTAAAGGTATCATGGCAGCAAAAGCAAAAATATTGTAAACAGCACTTAACCTGGCCTTCTGTTCATCATTGTCTACCGATCCTCTTAAAACGAAGTAAGCGAGATATACCAAAAGCGCTATGGCAGAACCGTTTTGTTTTGGATCGCCATGCCATGGCGTACCCCAAGTATAGTTCGCCCAAATCATACCCGTAAGCATTCCCAATATTCCAAATGCAGAACCAACATGCGCATACGTAACGGCTTTTGTATCGTAATCCTGTAAAGGGTTTCGCAGATACATAATAGAATAGTAAACGGATATTAAATACAGCAGTATCATTCCAAACCACATGGGCACGTGAAAATATAGGGCGCGAATGGTTTCATTTAATATGTTCAACCTAGGCACATCAAACAACATTCCGCCAAGGTGTACATAAATTAATATAAGTATTGCTGTAATTTTTTGCCAGGTTTTCATAGAAATAGGCTGACTGACTTAACTGGATCATTAATCTTATTAAGTTGAAAAAATCAGCTGCGCCAAATATACGGGAAGAGCAGATAAGCCAATGCAGTTAGAATACAATTTATTGCCAGCAGGTTTATAATTTCATTTAGACTCGCAGCCCTTTCAATACCATCAATGGCATTTTTAGTAATCTTAATGGCCATGAGAAGTATGGCAATTACTACAGGAAAACTAAGCACTGCCATTAAAATATTGCTGTTGTTTGTTTTAGAGGCAATTCCAGAAATAAGGCTTAAGGCAGCAGAGAACCCGAAAGAAGTCAAAAACAAAGTTCCAATAAACAAAGGCTTGTCTAACACCGGATTTTGAATGAACAATGAAAACAAAAAATAACCAGCTAGGGAAAGCAATAGACAAAGTGCTGTATTATAAATAATCTTTGAAAGAATAATGGCCTGAGGACTAGCCAGGGAATAATAATAAATTGAAACACCTTTTCTTTCGCCGATAAAACTCTTAGCCACACTGTTTACCACAGCAAACAGTATCACTAACCAAAACAAAGCCGACCAGGTGGCAGGCGAGATTGAATTGAGTCTAAGACTAAACGTTATATAACAAATAAATACCAAGCTAAAAAGATAAAGACTGATACCTGATATGATAGCCTTTCGTCTCAGCTCAAGTCTGAATTCTTTTTGTATTAGTAGAGAAAGGACTCTCACGGATGAGTAAGCTCGAAATGTTTATAATATTGTATAAAAAACCGGATAAATAGGATGAATACTAAAGCTATTATTCCAAGGGTTAATCCGGTAAAAGCATAAAAGAAAATAGAATGACCTGCTATAGAAGTTTCTTTAAATTTAACGAAGGTTCCAAATCCCTTGACCACATGAATGGACATCTCGTTTTTTAGATAAAGTTCATAGTTTACTTTTTTTTCAAATAATCTGTAAGGATACATTGCATCAAGAAAAGATGTATAGGGATGATTCAATGTTTTTACGACCTTTGACTCGCGTTCTAACTCTTCTATTAATCTTAAATATAGCTCATTCCTCTCAGCCATACATCGAACTACAGGTTCACTTTGACTAAAATAGTCTACCACACTCTTTTGAATTATTGGAAACAGCGTTGAATCAGAAAGAGTGGCAGTGATAGTAATCGTAGATGCATACCTATCTTTATTTGTCGATTCTCTTGCAGTCTCGCATGTAATCGTTATGATTTTACTCTGCTGTTCTTTGGTTATTCCAGGCAAATGTTTTGAGGCACTTAAATCATCACATAAAAAAATACTTTCCCTTTCTGAAATTAAATCCGTCGAGATCATCATTTTCGATTTTATCTGGTCTGGTGATTCAATGTTTTTGTTTGTTCTAATAAACAACAGAACACCTAGGAAAGCGCCAATTAAGGGACTAAGAATTACAACTATCCAATTGCGTTTTAAGGTCCTAATTACTTTTGCAAATAACTGAAGCAGGTCAATTTCTTGATTCAACGGTTTTTGTTCCATATCATGCAATTTTAGGAAATTATAATTCAGTTATTTACTCACCCCTAAATTATTTAGCTTTGCTCTCCATTTTACAAACTATAAAAGCGCTTAAATGTCTTCACCAAATCAAATCTTACAAACGGTCAGCACCCGCGTATTGATTTACATTTGGCGCAAAAGCTTTGTAATCAGGAGCATAGAACACTCATACTGACAGCTTAATATACATAACTTGATATAAAAATATTAATGGAAAAAATTGGAATCATTGGTCTGGGTTACGTTGGCCTTCCCTTGGCCGTTGAATTTGGAAAATTATTAAACGTAGTAGGCTTCGATATTAATAGAGAACGTATTGAAGAACTCCAAAAAGGCTTAGATCGTACACGAGAAGTTGATGCGGCTGAGTTAAAAAACTCCTCAGGACTTACATTTTCTTATACCCTCGGGGATTTAAAAGAAGTAAATTATTTCGTTGTAACAGTACCCACTCCGGTTGATGATTCTAAAAAGCCTGACTTAAGGCCTTTGGAAAGTGCCAGTAAAACAGTAGGTAATGTGTTGAAGAAAGGCGACATCGTTATTTATGAATCAACTGTTTTTCCGGGCTGCACCGAAGAAGTTTGTGTCCCCATACTAGAAAAAGTAAGCGGCTTAAGATTCAATATAGATTTTTTCTGTGGCTATTCACCCGAAAGAATAAATCCAGGTGATAAGCTTCATCGTGTTACCACCATTAAAAAGGTAACGAGTGGAAGTACACCTGAGATTGCAGAAAAGGTTGATCAACTTTATAAAAAGATTATCACCGCCGGAACGCATAAAGCTTCTTCATTAAAAGTTGCTGAAGCCGCAAAAGTAATTGAGAACTCGCAGCGTGATGTTAACATTGCATTCGTGAACGAGCTAGCGTTGATATTTGAGCGCATGGGCATTGATACGCATGAAGTGTTAGAGGCGGCAGGAACAAAATGGAATTTTCTTCCATTTAAACCCGGCTTGGTTGGTGGCCACTGCATAGGGGTAGATCCTTATTACCTTACGCATAAAGCAGAGAGTCTTGGATATCATTCTGAAGTTATTCTTTCAGGACGACGAATTAATGACAACATGGGCAAACATATTGCTAACTGTGTCATTAAATTAATGGCGCAGCATGAGCATCCTATTCATAAAGCCAACATATTGGTACTGGGTATAACTTTCAAAGAAAACTGTCCTGACATTCGTAATAGCAGAGTTGTAGATGTAATTAACGAACTTCAAAGCTTTGGAACACTGGTTGATATTTATGACCCCCAAGCCGATGCTGCCGAAGTTAAACATGAGTATGGACTTGATCTTATTGCATCACTAAATAAAAAATACCACGCGATTGTGCTTGCCGTAAATCACCAGGAATTCAACAAAATTGATTGGCGCACAATACGAGATGAAAATACCGTGGTGTATGATGTAAAAGGAACATTAGATAAATCAATAGTAACAGCACGACTTTAAACATATGAGTGATAAAAAAATATTAGTAACAGGCGGCGCGGGTTATATCGGCGCACATACCGTAGTTGAATTGATTCACGCGGGCTTTGAACCTGTCATTATTGATGACTTATCAAAAAGTGATCGCACACTTTTAGCTGGAATTGAAAAAATAACTGGGAAGAAGCCAACCTTTTATGAAGGAGATTGCTGTGATAAAGAATTCGTTAGCAAAGTTTTTAAAAAAGAAGGTCTTTTTCATTGTGTCATGCACTTCGCTGCATTTAAATCAGTTGGCGAGTCTGTTGCAAAGCCACTCTATTATTATCGTAATAATGTAGGTTCAGTGGTTACGCTGTTGGAAGTAATGCAAGAGAATAAAATCAAAGACATTATCTTCTCTTCTTCGTGTACAGTTTATGGCCAGCCTGATCATATTCCCGTAGACGAAACTGCGCCATTCAAAAGAGCGGAGTCTCCATACGGCGCTACCAAACAAATGTCTGAAAGAATTTTAGAAGACACGTACTTAACAGGATTACGTGTTATCTCATTACGCTACTTCAATCCGATTGGTGCGCATCCAAGTGCTTCGATGGGCGAACTTCCTATTGGTGTACCTAACAATCTCGTTCCATTCATTACACAAACGGCTGCAGGCAAGCGTGAGAAGCTCACCGTATTTGGTAATGACTACAATACACCTGACGGCTCATGCCTAAGAGATTTTATTCACGTGGTTGACCTGGCCCTAGCGCACGTACAAGCCATGAAGCACTTCGGAAAATTAGCAAATGGTAACGTGTATGAAGTCTTTAATCTTGGAACGGGTATAGGTGTTTCTGTTCTTGAACTGATAAATAAATTTGAAGCCGTAACAGGCGTTAAATTAAATTATACCATTGGTACACGTAGACCAGGTGACGTAGAGAAAGTTTACGCCGATCCTGCTAAGGTCAATAAGGAACTTGGCTGGAAAACAAAATTCTCCATTGAGGATGCCTTACTACATGCATGGCAGTGGGAGAAAGCGTTGTTAGTCGTTAATCGTTAATCGTATCAGTTATTCGTAAATGTTAATTGATAATCAATTTAATCAAACACCATGACGACCAACAGATAACTATTAACGGATAACTATTAACTTAACTATTAACTTAACGAATAACGTATAACCGATAACGGAAAAAGAATGAAAATAAAAATGGCAGACCTGCAAAGCCAATATCTCCGAATAAAACTGGAGATAGATGCTGCCATCCAGGAAGTGTTAACATCAACCGCTTTTATTCAAGGTCCGCAGGTTAATACCTTTTCAGAGTCATTGGCAAAATATACAGGTGCCGAATTTGTTATTCCTTGTGCTAACGGTACCGATGCACTTCAAATTGCTATGATGGCACTTGACTTCAAAGCAGGTAGCGAAGTTATTCTTCCGGTTCATACGTATGTGGCCACTGCTGAAGTAATCGCTTTATTGGGGCTCATTCCTGTTTTTATTGATGTTGATGAGAAGACCTTCAACATCAATGTTGACGAGCTAGAAAGCAAAATTACAAGCAAAACAGTTGGCATTGTTCCAGTTCATCTTTATGGACAATGTGCTAATATGGAATCGATATTAAAGATTGCGTCGAAGCACAATTTGCATGTCATTGAAGACACAGCACAAGCACTCGGGGCAGAATATAAGTTTTCCAACGGGACTGTAAAGAAGGCTGGCACAATGGGCATCATCGGCACAACCTCATTCTTCCCCTCTAAAAACTTAGGATGTTACGGTGATGGCGGCGCTATTTTTACGAATGACAAATCGTTGGCTGAAAAAATAAAGATGATTGCCAATCATGGACAACGAATAAAATATCACCATGATATCATAGGCGTTAATAGCCGACTCGACACATTACAAGCGGCCATTCTAAATGTTAAATTAAAATACTTGGATGACTATGCCCTTTGTCGCAATGAAGCAGCGAATTACTATGACAAGGCTTTGACAGGAATTGACGGCGTATCTATACCATCACGAGATAGCCACTCTACGCATGTGTTTCATCAATACACCTTGAAAGTAAAAAATCGTGATGGATTAAAAGAACATTTAGAGCAAAACGGAATACCATCGATGATCTATTATCCTGTTTCACTTCATTTACAAAAAGCGTATCAGCGGTCTGGTTTTGGTGAAGGATCTTTTCCTGTTACCGAACGATTATCTAAAACTGTAATCTCGTTACCCATTCATACAGAAATGCAAACTGATGAATTGGAATATATTTCAAACACCATTAGAAAATTCTATTGATGATTGCCGAAGAAAAAAAATATTATGCACATCCTACAGCCATAATAGACGATGGTTGTGAGATTGCTACAGGCGCAAAAATCTGGCACTTCTCCCACATTATGCCCAATTGTAAGATAGGTGAGAATTGTAACATCGGTCAAAACGTTGTGATATCTCCAGAAGTAGTACTTGGTAAAAATGTTAAAGTTCAAAACAACGTTTCTATCTATACGGGTGTTCAATGCGAGGATGATGTGTTTTTAGGCCCTTCTATGGTTTTTACAAATGTCATAAATCCGCGAAGCGCGGTAAATAGAAAAAATCAATACGCAAAAACATTGGTGAAGACAGGCGCTACCATTGGCGCCAATGCTACAATAGTATGCGGACATGACATTGGCAGATTCGCTTTTATAGGAGCGGGTGCAGTTGTTACGAAAGATGTTCCAGACTACGCATTGCTAATGGGAAACCCTGCTCGACAAACCGGATGGATGAGTGAGTATGGTCACAAACTTCAATTTGATAAAAAGGGCTTTGCCGTTTGTCCAGAAAGTGAAGAGAAGTATAAATTAGAGAATGGCAAGGTTAGTAAATTAGTTAACAATCAATGAAGAATTTTGCATTAATAGGAGCAGCCGGTTTTATTGCACCACGTCATTTAAAAGCAATAAAAGAAACAGGCAATAATTTAGTAGCCGCATTAGATAAACACGATAATGTTGGCGTGCTTGATTCTCATTTTCCAAAAGCAGATTTTTTCGTAGAGTTCGAAAGATTTGATCGCCACTTGGATAAGTTAAAGCGTCAAGGTATAAAGACTGATTATGTTTCTATTTGCTCTCCCAATTACCTTCATGATTCTCATATACGTTTCGCTTTAAGACATGGTGCAGATGCTATTTGTGAGAAGCCGCTGGTTCTAAATCCATGGAACGTAGATGCCTTATTAGAAATAGAAAATGAAACCGGCAGAAAAACATTTACGATCCTTCAGCTACGCCTACATCCTGTAATTCAAGAATTAAAAAGGAAGGTTGAGCAAGCTGATAAAAACAAAATATTCGATATAGATCTCACGTACATTACCTCACGCGGCAACTGGTATTTTACAAGTTGGAAAGGCGATCTTTCAAAATCGGGGGGCATTGCTTCAAATATTGGAATCCATTTTTTTGACATGCTACAGTGGATTTTTGGAAATGTGAAAAGCAATGCGGTTCATATCATGCAGCCGGATAAAGCATCTGGTTTTCTTGAGTTAGAAAAAGCACGTGTACGGTGGTTCCTTAGCATAGATTATAATGATGTTCCTCAAAATGTAAAAGAAAAAGGTGTCCGTACTTTTCGATCAATCAATATTGAAGGTAGTGAGCTAGAATTCAGCGAAGGCTTTACAGACTTGCATACCAGAAGCTATGAACAAATAATTGCAGGTAAGGGATTCACTTTATCAGACGCTAAAAATTCAATACAAATTGCACATGACATACGGCTGGCTGCACCGGTAGGTAAGACTTCAAATGTACATCCATTTGTAAAGTCATAGGTCTTATTTATTAGTGAATAAATGACAGTTAGAAAACAACCATCGGTATTGCGCTTTATAGAGTATTGCCACTCGCATTTAAAATGTAATTTTGAGTGAATTTTGATCCCAAACGGCTATGGCTAAAAAAGCATTAATAACAGGAGTAACAGGGCAAGATGGCGCATACCTTACAGAGTTACTTCTGGCTAAAGGATATGAAGTTCATGGTATAAAGCGCAGAAGTTCACTCTTTAATACTGACCGTATAGATCACCTCTACCAAGATCCTCACGAAAATAATATCAAGCTTAATCTACATTATGGAGATCTTACAGATTCAGGGAATGTAATACGTTTAGTTCAAGAAATTCAACCCGACGAAATATATAATCTTGGCGCCATGTCGCATGTTCGGGTAAGTTTTGATATGCCCGAGTATACTGCGAATGTTGATGGACTTGGAACTCTGCGTTTACTAGAGGC
The DNA here is from genome assembly GCA_964235605.1 of uncultured Cyclobacteriaceae bacterium. GTDB lineage: Bacteria > Bacteroidota > Bacteroidia > Cytophagales > Cyclobacteriaceae > DATCRE01. Next base: position 233,192 of record CAXSCR010000001.1, read on the forward strand.
TATTCGCATTCTTGGGTTGACAGAGAAAACAAAATTTTATCAAGCCTCCACTTCAGAACTTTATGGATTAGTTCAAGAAGTTCCGCAGAAGGAAACCACTCCATTCTATCCCCGATCTCCCTATGCTGTGGCTAAACTTTTTAGCTATTGGATGGTTGTAAACTATCGCGAAGCCTATAACATGTTTGCCTCGAATGGTATTTTGTTTAATCATGAATCACCCGTGCGTGGTGAAACTTTTGTAACTCGAAAGATTACAAGAGCAGCATGTCGTATCGCTTTAGGTTTGCAACAGACTCTCTTCATGGGTAATCTCGACGCGAAACGTGATTGGGGTCATGCGAAAGATTATGTAGAAGCCATGTGGCTTATGATGCAACAAGCTAAGTCAGATGATTTTGTTATTGCTACCGGCATTACCACAACTGTGCGTGAGTTTATAATTAAAACGTTTCAACGTCTCGGTATTACACTTAAGTTTTCAGGAACTGGCTTAAATGAAAAGGCCGTGATCGTAAAGTCTGAAAATGCTGAGTTCCTCGTAAAAGCAGGACAAGAAGTTGTTAAAATAGATCCTAAATATTTCAGACCTACTGAGGTTGAGTTATTAATAGGTGATCCATCCAAGGCAAAAGCGACTTTAGGATGGAAACTAAAATACGACCTTGATGCGTTGATAGAAGAAATGGTTAGCCACGATCTGTCTTTATTCAAACGTGACCATTATTTAAAGGAAGGCGGCCACAAAATTTTCCATTACAACGAATAATGCAGAAAGATTCTAAAATATATGTAGCTGGAGCCAATGGCATGGTAGGGTCTGCCATTGTGAGAAAGTTAAAAAGTGAAGGATTTACAAATTTATTGACGCCTTCATCCAAAGAAATTGACCTGCGTAGTCAGCAGCAGGTAGAGACGTTCTTTGCTTTAGAAAAGCCGGAGTACGTGTTTTTAGCCGCCGCTAAAGTTGGTGGTATAATGGCCAACAATACTTATCGGGCTGATTTCTTGTATGAGAATTTAATGATTGAGTGTAATGTAATCCATCAAAGCTATGTACACCATGTCAAGAAATTATTGTTTCTTGGCTCTTCATGCATTTACCCTAAGCTTGCGCCTCAACCTTTAAAAGAAGACTCGCTACTTTCTGGCTATCTGGAAACAACGAATGAGCCCTATGCCATAGCAAAAATTTCAGGCATCAAATTATGCGAGAGTTATCGGTTGCAGTATGGTTGTGATTTTATCAGCGCTATGCCTACTAACCTGTATGGCCCAAATGATAATTACGATTTAGAACGTTCGCATGTAATTCCAGCCTTAATAAGGAAATTTCATGAAGCCAGAATTAATGGCCAGCCTATAGTAGAGGTATGGGGTACCGGCACACCCAAAAGAGAATTTCTTCATGTTGATGATCTGGCTGATGCCTGTTTTTTCCTAATGAAAAATTATACTGGCCTTGGGTTCATCAACATCGGTATCGGTGAGGATTTCACCATCAAAGAACTTGCTGAATTAATCAAGGAAATTGTCGGTTTTGACGGCGGAATAGTTTTTGACACCACAAAACCAGATGGTACACCCCGAAAACTCATGGATGTATCAAAGCTTAATGCACTTGGCTGGAAGCACAAAATAATGTTACACGCAGGTCTTGGTGAAGTGTATAAAACCGGATTCTTGAATAAAAGCAAAATTGAAATATAATGATCATGAAGTTCATATATAAAGGTTTAAAAAAAATTATCTCATTGTTTTATCCCGCAATACTGCATGCCAGGTATTCGTTTTCCCAAGAGGGCGAAGATTTGTTACTTGACGCTTTCTTCGAAAATTATCCACAAGATTATAGAGGTTTTTATGTCGATATAGGTGCTCACCACCCGTTTCGTTTTTCAAATACCTATCATTTCTACTCCAAGGGGTGGCAGGGGATCAATGTCGATGCAACACCCGGCAGTATGAATAATTTCAAGCGATATAGAAAAAGAGATATCAATATAGAAATGGGTGTAGGTAATGAAGACAAAAGCTTAACATTCTATTGCTTTAATGAACCTGCCCTTAATACATTTGATGAAGCGCTGGCTAGACAAAGAGAGGGCAAATACAATTATTCAATCTCAAAAACCCAAACTGTGCAAGTACGATCTCTTAAAACTATATTGGATGATTATCTCCCACAAGGCACAAAAATTGATTTTATAACGATAGATGTGGAAGGCCTGGATCTTGAAGTTTTGCTTTCGAATGATTGGCAGAAATATCGACCCAATCTTATCCTTGTCGAGTCGATTAACAACGAAGTTGAAACGGATAAGATTGAAAATCATTTAAAGGCGGAAAAATATCTGCGCGTTGGTGGCGGTCAAAGAACAAAAATTTTTATAGATCAAGTATTTCATGGAAAAGCCTAGTGTTGTAACAATTTAGTTATGCAACATAATATTTAGACAGTTTTCGATCAGCCTGCTTTTTAGTAAAATTATTTTGACCTCAGTACCACCCCAGGAAGCTTATGGATGTAAGTATGCAAACGCAGCTTGACTGGACCTATAAATAGTATTAAAAGAACTACTATCTAAAGTAATTAAAGATTGTCTAAAAGTAAAATGATTTGAAATGCAGAATTCAGATGAGCCTTTTTTAGTGCCTATTTTGTTTATCATTTTTAATAGACCTCACCAAACGAAATCTGTATTTGAGGCCCTAAGAAAAATTAAGCCATCGCGGTTATATATAGCAGCAGACGGGCCTAGGCCATCCTCCGAAAGTGATTTGCAAAAGTGCCAGACATGTAAAGAAATTGTAGAAGATATATCATGGCCCTGTGAAGTACGAACTCTTTTTAGAGAAAAGAATCTCGGATGTAAAAAAGCAGTAAGTGGCGCAATTGATTGGTTTTTTGAAGATGTAGAAGAGGGGATTATTTTAGAAGATGACTGCCTGCCTTCAACATCATTTTTTCTCTTTTGTAAAACATTATTATCCTTATATAGTAATGATGAAAGAATAATGCAAATAAGCGGCACCAACCTATTAGAAAAATGGCGGGTAAATGAATGTGATTATTTCTTTTCATATTTTGGATCGGTGTGGGGATGGGCGACGTGGCGAAGGGCCTGGAAGTATTATGATGTAAATATGCCTTTATGGAATAATCCACAAGTAAAAAAAGCTGTGGAGTATATTTTGGCAGACAAAGAACAATTTCAGGTAAGAAAAAGTAAATGCGATGCTGTAGTTAATAACCAGGTAGACACCTGGGACTATCAGTGGACATTTTGTAAATTAATTAACTCAGGACTCTCCATAAATCCTTCACTTAATCTGGTTTCAAACATCGGGTTCGACGCTCAGGCCACGCATACTAAGAATGACTCTATATTGAATAATTTATCAAGACATGAAATTAAATTTACGATTAATCAAAATCATATAATCGTTTCAGACCGGGAATTCGATAAGCATTTTCATAAGATCACACAAGATTCGCCCTGGGTAAAATTTATTTCTAGAATACGATCGATTTTTCTTAAGTAAGGCGTAAAGCGGCGAACCATTAATATTAAGAAACCTTGAAATTATCTAATCCATTTTCTTCAGAAAGAATTAAGATTCTAACATCCCATGCCGGGTTCCAAAAATATCTGTTTAATACTGGATGGATGTTTGGAGAGAAGATATTGCGGCTTATTGCAGGTCTATTTATCGGTGCTTATGTAGCTCGTTACTTAGGGCCAGCACAATACGGTCTTATTAATTATGTTATCAGCTTAGTAACACTTTTTTCAGTTCTTGCAGACTTTGGTATACAATCACTTGTAATCAAACAGTTAATAGGCAATGAAGAGAGAAAGGATGTTATACTAGGCACAGCATTTATAATTAAATTAGTAGGTATTCTCCTAGTCATACTAACTATAGTGCTTGTAGTTGAGGTATCAAACACTGATAAACTTACTCGTTTACTTATTTACATTACTACTATCGGAACATTCTTTGAGGTATTTAAAATTATAGAGTTTTATTTTCAGTCTAAAGTCTGGTCCAAATTCATTGTATGGGCTCAAGTTGTAGCATTAGTTATTGTCTCCATTTATAGAATTATTCTGGTGGAGTTGGATGCATCGCTGGTATGGTTTGCCTGGACCTATAGTTTAGATATTGCAATTTGTTCATTGTGCTTAATTTGTTTTTATTTTAAGTCTAGGCCTAACTTCTTTAGTTGGAGATTCGATTTGAAATTAACATCTTCTCTCTTAAAAGAATCCTGGCCTCTTATACTGTCATCATTTGCAGCTTCCTTGTACATGAAAATAGATCAGGTTATGATAAAATGGATGTTGGGAGATGAAGCTAACGGTTATTATGGCGTTGCTGTTCGTTTATGCGAGATGTGGAACTTTATACCAATAGCAATCTGTGCATCCTTATTTCCAGCAATACTAAATGCAAAAATTACTAATGAGAGTTTATATTTAAGTCGATTGCAATGGTTATATGATTTAATGGTATTTATTTCCATTTCTATTGCCATTCCAATGACATTTTTATCTGGAATCTTCATAAATATGTTATATGGTAAAGACTTTGCTGTTGCGGGAGATATCACTGCCTTATACATTTGGTCAGGGGTTTTTGTGTTCCTGGGTGTGGCCAATAGTAAAGCGATTATTACTGAGAATCTGCAAAGATTTCAAATGATTAGTTTTGTTGTTGCAGCATTGATTAATGTTCTTTTGAATATAGTTTTAATGAAATACATTGGACTTAATGGTGCGGCAATTGCCACACTCATATCCTATTCATGTGCATCATACTTCGGATTACTTTTTTCAAAGAGAACACGGCCTATGTTCAAGCAGCTTACAAACTCTTTAAATCTATTCTCCCTTGGTAGAAGGTTAATCAAAGAATTTTAAACAATTAACATTTAATACCAATCAATTTAAACCATCAATAACGTTTAATTATCATAAAAAAAATATCTAGTAACCTCATAATTATAAAGTATGGAAGTACAAGTTGATAATGAAAGCTACTACAATGAAATAACGTACAACGATAAGGGTAGATTTAATAGTTTTTGGCATCAGGTAGATTCCATACTAGCATTAAATCCTGAAAAAATTTTAGAAGTAGGAACAGGTAATGGATTTGTGAGATTTGTATTGCAAAAAAGTAATATTTTGGTTACTACAGTAGATATTGATAAAAATTTAAAACCTGACATCTTAGCTTCCGTACTTTCTATACCAGTTAAAGATAAGTGTTTTGACGTGGCACTATGTTGTCAGGTATTGGAACATCTTCCATATGAAAATTTTATTCTCGCTTTAAAAGAACTTCATCGTGTTGTAAAACATGGGGTTGTGCTTTCTTTGCCTGATTTAAATCGAATATACAGAGTTAACTTACAACTTCCATTATTAGGTGAGGTTAAGTTTCTATACCGTATTCCAAGATTAAGGCCATTGCCATGGACGTTTGATGGTGAGCACTATTGGAATATATCGTGCAAGGGTTATCCATTGAGTAGAATCATTAACGATATAAATATGGCCGGATTCATAATCGATAGAACTTTCTGTGTGTTTGAAATATCCTGGCATCGATTCTTCATTTTACGTAAACATTAATGAAAGCGAAAAGCATTTTGTATATACAACATGCACAGGCCGTAGGTGGATCAGTTGTCAGTTTAAAGGAATTGATTATTGATGCACTGGCAAGCGGATACTGTTGTACGGTTGTATGTCCAAATGAAAATATTGCAAACATTTATAAGGCCATTGGCGCACAGACCTATGTAGATACCGTTGTCACATTTAATCATAACACTGCTTTTCATTACAAACTCAATGTACTGAATTGTCTGAGGATGGTTAAAATGGTATTAAGAACTTTCTTAAGCTGTGTTAGCTTTTCTGCGATTTTGAAAAAAGTTAGACCAGATATTATTCACCTTAATAGCTCGAATCTCATTTTATATTGTATCTATTTTAGGATGTTGAAAATACCCACAGTCTTTCATGTTAGGGAATATATAGTTACTGGGAGTTTTGGAATTAGAAAGTCCATAATTCAAAAGATAGCCAACATAACGACAACCTATATTATTTACATTAGTGAATTTGAATTCGAACTATTAAATACAGATCGGAGAAAGAGTATAGTGATTTATAATTATATTCATGAAAACGAGTTCAAGAAAGATATTACTGCTGTACATACGGCTGAGCCTAATCATATTAAATTTACACTAATTACCCTGGGGGGGCTATTTAAGCTGAAGGGAGGAGACATTATTCTGAAATCGCTAGAATCTGTAGGCGAGAATGTTGAATTACTAATTTTAGGATGTGAAGACCCAAGGACAAATAAAAACCAAATTGCTGAGGTCGATGGTGAGGGTTATGTTAACAAGATTATAGAATTGTTACAAAACGAAATGATTTCTTCCAAAGTCCGTTTTATTGGCAGGGTTAACAATCCAGCTAAATACATTAGTCAAGCTGATGCGCTTATATTTTGGGCAGCTTTACCACATTTCCCCAGGCCGGTTTTTGAGGCCTGGTTATTAAGGCGGGCCGTGTTGTATTACAATCCATTATTTAAGAATGATAAGATTGATGGTAGCAATGCATTTATTGTTCCGGAATACTCAGCTAAAGCTTTAGGTCATTCAATAATGATGATACAATCAAGTAATCTTTTCTCCCACGTTTCATTGAATAATGCATACAACATAGCAAAGCTCAATTTCACAGAATGTAATTTTAAAAAGATAGACAAAGTTTATCACAACGTTTTAGACAATTGCAAATGATTCAAAAGATTAAGCATTTAATAGTTGATTTTCTTTCAAATCATATTCCCTTGAGTGCTTTAAAGAACGTGTTACCTGAAAAATTTATATTATATGGTCATTTAGTAACTAACAAAAAACACTACGTATCAAAGTATTACCAATACCCTACACGCAATGAGTTTGATAAACTTATTCATAAATTTTTAAAATTCGGATATAGATTTGTTAGCCTATCAGAATATTTAGTAGAAGACAATCAAAAGAAAATACATCTTACGTTCGATGATGGATTCAAATCAATCCATGATGATCTACATCCATACATGCAGGTGAATAATATTCCATACACAATATTTATCCTAACCGATCCACTATGGAATGCTGACTTCTACATCAGGTCAATCAAGGATTATGATACTTCCATCAGGACGTTTTTATCAATAGAGGAAATCTTGAAACTTAAAGACCAAGGTGTTCACATAGGGTTTCACACAAGAAGTCATCTTAAAATTGAGGATTACCACTCTATAAGTGATGAAGAGATTGTAAGAGAGCTTACTATACCTAAACAGTATTTGTATTTGTTTTCTGAGCCATTGTGTTTTGCTTACCCCTACCTTGCTCCAGCAAACTTCCGTACTTTTAACGAATTCATGGTAGGTGCTGGGTATAAATACTTCTTTGATACCAAGGGGTTTATTAATAATAACGCGAATCATTTTTTCAGAGTTTCAATTGATGCCGAAAAAACGGTGTTTAATAAAAATTGGGTAGAGTTTAATGTCAAGCGGCAACTATTACCAAAAGTAATTCACAAAATAATATGACCTTTACCCCATGCTACGGAAAATATTGAATGGCGTTTTAAAATACCTCAACAGAAAAGTCAATGCGCCAGACTGGAAGAATCTACGTAGTACGACACCCCTTTCTGGTATCTTTGGATATGACAGGGGTAATCAATCTGTCCATCGATTTTATATTGATAAATTTATTGACACTAATGCTGATAAAATTTCAGGTGCTGTGCTTGAAGTAGGTGATGATATGTATACCAATCGATATAAACAAGGCATTTTAGATTCAAGTATTATTCATTTTACTGAAATAAATAATAACAAAGCATTCATAGGTGATTTAACAATAAATGACACTTTGCCGGCCAGCAAGTTTGATTGTTTTATATGCACACAAACTTTTAATTTTATATACGATTTTCAACAAGCTATTAAAGGTTCACATTACTTGTTAAAAAGCGGTGGCTATTTAGTAGCAACCGTTTCTGGCATACAACAGCTATCAAAATTTGATGCGATCCGTTGGGGTGATTACTGGCGTTTTACTGACCAAGCTTGTCTAAAAGCTTTTTCTGATGTTTTTGGAAAAGATAATGTTAAGATTACTGCCTATGGTAATGTGCTGTCTTGCGTTGCTGCGCTCGAAGGGTTAGCCTCTTCTGAATTATCAATTGGCGAACTTGATTATAATGATCCGGCTTACCAACTAATTATCGGTATTTTAGCAAAGAAAGCATAATGATTGGCACCTGTTCTTATATAGATATTGACATGCAACCTGATAGTAAGTGAAGTATTTATCAACAGAACTATGTCGCCGCACAAACCTCTAATAACTATTATAACTGTGGTCTATAATAGTGTTCAAGAAATTGAATCAACCATATTAAGCGTATCTGACCAACGTGCTGACGAAATTAATTATATAATTATTGATGGTGGAAGTACTGACGGCACAGTTGATATAATAAAAAAATATAATAACAAAATCCATTATTGGATTAGCGAAAAAGATAAAGGTATTTATGATGCCTTTAACAAAGGCTGGAATTTAGCACCTCAAGATAGCTACATATTATTCCTTGGATCTGGCGATAAGATTATTAGTCTACCTAACTTGGCTCTAATAAGAGATTCGGAAGTTGTTTATGGAAGCGTTGTCCTTAATCAGAAACAAACCTTTAGGTCTAAGGCGGATTTTCGATTAAGATTAGGCAATACGTTACACCACCAAGCTTTATTAATTAAAAAGGGTTTATGCCCTGAATCACCTTTTGATCTTAGATTTAAAACCTATGCCGACTTTGATTTTAATCAAAGACTTTTAAAGCAAAAAGTTAAATTTACTTTTGATAATACGTTCATGTCATATGCGTTGCCTGGAGGTGTAAGCCAGAAATTTAAATTGACTGAATCATTGACGATTGTTAATAAAAACTTTGGAATCACATTTGTGCTCTTGTCATTTGTTTATTACGTAATGCAATACCTAAAGAATTGTTTTAAACGCTAAAAATTGGCAAATTTAAAAGTAGCGGGTGTAACTGTTCTATATCATCCTGATGAATCACTATCGGATAATATTGGAACCTATTTGTATGATATTGACCTTCTTTTTCTAGTAGATAATTCTGAACCACCGCTAAATGAATTACCTGCAGAATTAAAGGATAACCCTAAAATTGTATACATTAAAAATTTAGTCAATTTAGGTATCGCAGAAGCGCTTAATATCGCCGCCATGAAGGCAATTGAGAAATCATTTGATTTCTTACTCACTATGGATCAAGATAGCTCGTTTAGGCCTCTAGAATTTAGGAGATTTTTGAACCAACTTCAGAATATTGATTTAACGACCGTATCCATAATTTCACCGCGTCATGTTCATCCAACTGCAAAAATAATGAGACATTTAGCTGAAAGAGAAGAGGTAATATTTGTGATGACATCTGGAAATCTGCTTAATTTGAAAATATACAAGCAGGTAGGACCGTTTGATAATGCTCTTTTCATTGACCATGTTGATCATGAATATTGCTTTCGCCTTATTTCCCATGGATTTAAAGTACTGGTGGTTAACCATATTATTTTAAAACATTCTCTAGGTAAAGTGACTAAGATCAGGCTTTTTGGATGTACCGTTATGCAATTCGTGTCTCATGCGCCGATAAGAACCTATTACATGATTAGAAACGGCTTATTCGTTTCTAAAAAATATAGAGCTTTATTCCCTACGTTTTATAGAACAAATTTATCTTTAATTTTTAAGGAGTTGATAAAAATAATTTTCGAGGGCGATAAATCTAAACGATTAGGCTTGGCATTACTTGCGTTAAAACATTACCGAATATCAAAGATGGGAAAATTAAATATTGACTAACACGGTTTATCTTTACTACCTGACCTTACCCTTGCCTTTAAATGATTAACCCCTATTATATATACATTGTTACCTTCATTGTTTCATTGATTGTTTATCAATTTGGCTGGTCTACAGTATTTCCGAAACTTAAGATAGAGCTAGTAGTATTTCTGACATTATCTATGATAGTGGCTTTTTTTCTAGGGCTTTTTTTCCACGCTAAAAATTATGTAAGTTTTATTTCGATAGGAAAGAATTCAAAAATTCAAGCTGTCGTATTGTTCATTAGCATACTATGGGGTATAGAATTTATTTACAATGGGGGTGTTCCGCTTCTTCTCATTATGAGTGGTGCAGCCTATGATTACACAACATTTGGCGTGCCTACTCTGCATGTATTTGTCGTTACATTTACGTCCTTCTTCGCCGTTTATTTGTTTCATGTATATATTTCTACCAGGTGCAAAAGCATTTTAATTTATTATATCATAACCATGTCATTTGCCATACTTCTTTTCAATAGAGGCATGCTTATGATTAATATAATTTCATCTGTTTTTGTCTACCTTCAACAATTACGCCGATTATCCATAGGGAGGTTAACTTTCTTGACCTGTTTTTTAATTCTTACACTTTATTTTTTTGGTGTGCTGGGTAATTTACGAACCTCTCACCATACCGGTACTAAGTATACAAGTTCTTACATTCTTGACCTTGCTCAAGCAGATAAGGCTTTTGTTAATGGCAGTATCCCCACTGAATTTATGTGGGCTTACCTATACATTTCTTCCCCTCTTGGCAATCTGCAGTTTAATATCGACGAGAAGAATATGCTTCAAACAAGTGCCAGAAATACAGTTCTTTTTGTTAATAATGAATTTCTTTTCGACTTTATCTCCAAACGGATTAATAGAATTTTGAATGCGGAGCGAGTCAGCTCCGACCGTTTTATAGAATCATTGATTGTCGCATCGGTATATACAAACAGCTATATCTATTTAGGCTGGTCAGGTATGATCATGATGGCAATATTTATTCTGTGCATACCAATATTCTATCTGGGATTAATTAGAAAGCGTAATACCTTTTATGTAACCGCAACATCTATTTTAGGTTCGTTATATGTTTTCCTGATCTTTGATAATATGATTACGTTTACTGGTTTAAGCTTTCAGTTGATATATCCATTAATTCTGGGTAGATTTTTCAAACAAGAAGAAGCACCTCAAACAATAATTGCTGAGAACGCCAACAGTTTTTGAACCCCCATGATGGCAAAAAGGATATCCGTATGTATGGCCACTTACAATGGTGAAAAATATATCTATGCGCAACTTAGATCTATTCTTGATCAACTGGCAGAAGAAGACGAAGTTATAATCTCTGACGATTCCTCTATCGATAGTACGGTATCTATAATTACCTCCATGAAAGATAGCAGGATTGTACTCTGTCAAGATCAAAAATTCAGAAGCCCAATTTATAATTTTGAAAATGCGCTCAAAAAAGCAAAAGGAAAATATATTTTTCTAGCTGATCAAGATGATGTCTGGCTGGCCGAACGAGTAAGTACAATTTTACCTTATTTTGAACAATATGACTTGATTGTAAACGATTGTAGAATTGTAGATGCACAATTACATACACTACATGAGTCCTATTTTAAAAGGGTGCAAGCCAGGCAAGGCTTAGTAAGAAATCTTATCCGAACCAGCCCTTACATCGGATGCTGTATGTCCTTTAAAAAGGAATTACTTGACATAGCGTTGCCGTTTCCCAAAATACCTATGCATGATTTTTGGATTGCCATGGTTGCCGAAGTGCGTTATAAGATAAAGTTTATTAATAAACCTTTACTGTTGTATAGAAGACATGGGCTCAATTCATCCCCTACAGCAGCAAAAAGTAATAATTCATTATTCCAAAAGATTGCCTTTCGAATACAAATACTGAAAGCATTGGCTATCCGGCTTTCTAAATTTTGATTTAGCTATAACGATACCATAAAATTATCAAGAAGATCCAAACGAATTCGGGTCTGCATGTAGATTATTTATAAGTTCTTGATACAAGAGTATCTCCTTATCATTATAAAAAAATAAACTAGTTCTTTTCCAGAAATATGGAATAAACGGGGTTTTTGATAATTTGCCATTGTGAAGTTGAGAAACACAACCAAATTATCTACGGCGAATGTACCTGTTTTGTCAAACTCTCTAAAGGCTGAAAAGCAAATAATTTTGTAACTGTTAAAAGAATAACATATAGACTTAGAGGGATGAATGCAGAATTGATATTACTCAATTCCATTTTTTGATTACAATACCTTAATGTTGTACTACGGAATGACTATCTGCTAGATCATGCCTAAACCACAAAATCTATGACAGACATCTCCTGTTCAATTGTATTGTTCCAGAACTCCCCCACTCTAGTCAAAGCTGCAATTGAAAGTTTTCTTAAGCTTACGTTAACCAAAAAACTTTACCTCGTTGATAATTCCCCAACCGATGAACTACGCGCTCTTGCTGATATCAGTAGCGACATAGCGTATATTAAAACCGATAGCAACCTTGGTTTCGGAAAAGCCCACAACATCGCCATGCAAAAGGCTTTGACCGAATCTAAATACCACCTCGTCTTAAACCCAGATATTTATTTTGAAGACAATGTGCTTGAAAAGATTTTTCAGTACATGGAAAGCAACCCAGATGTGGGACAGGTAATGACTAAGATTTGTTACCCGACTGGTGAGATCCAAAGACTATGCAAACTTTTACCATCACCTGCTGATCTGTTCCTTCGTAGGTTCTTCCCTTGGATGCCTGGTGCTGATGAAAGAAATGAAAAGTATGAACTTAGAGCAAGTGGTTATGATAAGATCATGAACATACCTTATCTCTCAGGATGCTTTATGTTTTTCCGCACTACGGCATTGCAGGATATTGGGTTATTTGATGAACGGATATTTATGTACATAGAAGATGCTGACATCACCCGAAGAATGCATCGGAAGTATAAGACACTTTTTCTTCCATTGGTTACTGTATATCACCATTACGCGAAAGGATCTTACAAGAATTTTAAACTCATGGCTTATAATATCCATGGTGCTATCATCTATTTTAATAAATATGGGTGGGTTTTCGATTCTGAAAGGAGAAAGGTAAATAAGAAGGTGGTAGAAGCTTATCTTTCTAAGAAATAACACAAGACCAGCAACAAGTCAGATTTCTCTCCGTTTCACTGCAGCAATGTTTATATTTGCAGGATTATGTCTAATATTTTACTAACAGGTGGTTCGGGCTTTATTGGTAGTCACTTTCATAACTATCTTCCTCATGGAGAGCTTGTAAATTTAGATTTGGAAGAGCCAATCTTTCAACATGAAACCACCTTTATTAAAGGCGATATCCGAGTGGAGAAAGATGTTGTAAATGCCATTCGCGATCGTGATATAAAAACAATAATTTCATTGGCTGCTAAGCATCATGACTTTGGCATTGGGCATGATGAATATTTTGACACTAACGAAGATGGAACTGCAGTACTTTGTAAAGTAGCCAGCGCGTACAACATCAAGGAGATCATTTTCTTCTCTTCAGTAGCGGTATACGGTGTACGAGATTTAATATCCAATGAAGCATTGGCACCAGCACCTGATTCACCTTATGGTGCTTCTAAACTTGCAGGTGAAAAAGTTTTAGAAAAATGGGCCGCTGCTGACCCGACACGAAAAGTAATTATTATACGACCTACGGTAGTTTTTGGCTCTAACAATGTTGCCAACATGTATAATTTGATTCGTCAAATTAGTTCTGGTTTATATTTCCATTTGGGTAAAGCGGATAACATTAAATCAATTGCGTATGTAGAAAATGTTGTAGAAGCCATTCTCTTCTTGAAGTCCAGAATGGTTCCTGGTTTTTCTATTTATAACTATGCAGACGAACCACAACTTTCAACTCGCCAGATCAGTGAAGTTATAGCGCAGGCGTTAGACAAAAAGATTCTTCTAACCGTGCCTAAGACATTGGGAATAATGATGGGCCTGCCCTTCGATTTAATTATTAAATTAACAGGCAAGAACCTACCCATATCATCAGCGCGAATAAAAAAGTTGGGTACATCTACTAGGCATTCGGCATATAAAATTTTTTCTGAAGGATTTAAACCGCATCACACTACCGTTGATGGATTGGTTAAAATGGTTGAATGGTATAAAATGAAAAACGAAGTTTCTACCCACGCTTAATTCCATCACGTGCAGATTCCGTTCAATAATCTTAAAGCACAGCACAAAACAGTTAGTAAAGAAATTGAAGGTGCTATAACATCATCGATACAGTCATTTAACTTTATCAGGAGCAAAGAAGTAGTAGCATTTGCTAACGTGTTTGCAAAGACAATTGGCGCTAATCATTGCATCACTACAGGCAATGGCACGGCATCGCTTTTCATCGCGTTAAAATCATTAAACATAGGTATAGGCGATGAAGTTATTACACCTGCCCTGAGCTGGATATCATCTTCTGAAACTATTTCCTTATGTGGCGCTACACCAGTATTTGTAGACGTTGACAAAGAAACCTATACCCTTAATCCGCTTTTAATTGAAGAAAAAATAACACTAAAGACTAAAGCAATTATTGCAGTTCATCTCTATGGACAGGCTGCACATATTTCACAGCTTCAGAAGCTTTGTAAGAAGCATAATCTCTTGCTTATAGAAGATTGTGCCCAGGCTCAGTTAACTCAGGAGATGGGAAAGCATGTGGGTACATTTGGCGATGTCTCTGCTTTTAGTTTTTATCCTACAAAAAACTTAGGCGCATATGGCGATGCTGGCTGTATTATAACTAACAATGCCGCGCTAGCAGAAAGGATGAATCGGTTTGCTAATCATGGCGCCGTACAAAAAGATGATCACACAATGGAAGGTATCAACAGCAGAATGGACACGATTCAAGCTGCGGTGCTGCTTGCTAAACTTCCTTACCTTAAACAATGGACTCAAAAACGGATCGAGAATGCTCAGTTGTATGGTAAGCTACTGGAGGACGTTGAAGGCGTTGCTATACCGTTCGTAAGACCAAAAACACTTCATACGTTTCACTTATACGTGATACGCGCACGAAGAAGAGATCAACTTAAAGATTTCTTACTGCGTCATGGTATTCAAACTATCATCCACTATCCAAAGGCATTGCCAAATTTGCTAGCATATAGTTATTTAAACCTAAGACCTGAAGATTTTCCTGTATCCAGCGCAATGCAAGATGAAGTACTTTCGTTGCCTATTTATCCTGAATTAAAAGTTGAAGAGATAATCTACATCGCCGAAAAGATTAAAGAGTTTTACAAAAAATGATTTTTTTTAGCGCGAATCATTATTTTTGAGTCAGACCCCATTTATGGCTATTCAACTCGCAGCAGCAATTACCGCATTTATAATTTCTTTTTTGATGGTTCCTGTGATCATCAAATACTCACTAAGAAAAAATCTTGTTGATGTTCCAGGTCGTAGAAAAATACATAAGCGCGAAACACCCTCTATGGGAGGAATCGCCATCTTTTGTGGCTTCTTCATCTCCTTGCTTATTTGGGTAGAGATACCCGATTGGAAAGAGATCAAGTTTATATTGGTTTCTTTGTTTGTTATTTTTTTTATTGGCGTACGCGATGACCTCGTTCCTTTGCGACCATCGCTAAAATTAGTTGGACAAATTCTCGCAGCCATTTTATTGATCTCCTTATTTGACCTTCGCCTAAAATCACTTTTCGGATTTTTTGGAATTTACGAACTGCATATTGCAGCGAGCTATGTTATTACCGTTTTTACGATCATCATTATAACCAATTCATTTAATCTGATAGATGGACTTGATGGTCTCGCAGGCAGTGTTGCCATCATAGCTTTGTTATCATTTGGCATATGGTACTTTTTAGTTAACGACCAGCTCTTTGCTATTCTCTCATTTGCCATGTTGGGAGCAATTCTAGCTTTCTTAATTTTTAACTGGGAGCCGTCAGAAGTTTTTATGGGTGATACAGGCGCGCTTGTTATCGGTATGATGCTTGCCATCTTAGCGATCCATTTTATAGATGTGAATTACAACTTACTTGAAGGTACCCCTTATCGATTTAATGCATCAGTTACTACCGCTAGTTGCTTCATCATTATTCCTTTGGTTGATACGATGCGCATTATAATCTTACGAATCAAAAAAGGTCAATCACCTTTTACCCCAGATAAGAGTCATATTCATCATGCCATTATGAGGTTGGGTATGGCGCATAGTCAAACAACGATGATACTAGCAGGTATTCAGATCATCTATATATGCCTTGCAATTTTTCTATACCAGGTTCAAGAGCGATATATGTTGGCAGGCGTCATCACCTTATCAATCACACTAAGCGTTATCCTAGATCGCCTTATCATAAGGAAACTATCTACAACGCCGGGAAAAACAGAGGAAGAAAACTAAAGTTAGCCGCGAGCTATGAGCCGTGAGTTTCGAACGTAAACCTCAATCCCTCAAGCCCAATGCCTAGACCTATTATTTGAAATGCCCAGTGCCTATACAACAGGCTGAAACTGCCTTAGAAAGCGAATGTCATTTTCTGAAAAAAGTCTGAGGTCATTGATTTGATAACGCAACATGGTAACGCGCTCTATTCCCATTCCGAAAGCAAAACCAGTATATTCTTCCGGATCGATTCCGCAGTGCTTAAGTACGTTTGGATGCACCATGCCTGAGCCAGCAATTTCTACCCAGCCAGAATATTTACATACGTTGCATCCTTTGCCTTTGCAGATTAAACAGGTTATGTCTATTTCTGCACTGGGTTCAGTAAAAGGAAAATAAGATGGCCTGAATCTGATCTTGATATCCTTGCCATACATTTCTTTGGCAAAGTGGTAGAGTGTCTGTTTCAAATCTGCAAAACCAACATTCTTGTCGACATAGAGTCCTTCCACTTGGTGAAAGAAACAATGCGCCCGTGCTGATATTGCCTCGTTTCGATAAACGCGACCAGGCATAATTGCCCTGAGTGGTGGCTTCTGTTTCTCCATCATTCTGATCTGAACATTGGAAGTATGGGTACGCAATAGCAGATCCGGATTTTTCTCAATGAAAAAAGTATCCTGCATCTCGCGAGCGGGGTGATTTTCCGGAAAATTGAGTGCAGAGAAATTATGCCAATCGTCTTCTATCTCCGGACCGTCAGCTACATTAAAACCTAATCTTTCAAATATTTCAATAATTCTCGCTCTTGTTTGTGTAAGCGGGTGCAGGTTGCCAATTTTATTTGACACCGGTGGCAATGTGAGATCGAGTGCGTTATCAGTTGAAGATGCTGATGGTTCTATGGATTCGTTTAGCTCAGTGAACTTCGCTTCCGCAGCCTTCTTTAATTCATTAAGAACTTTGCCAACATTTTTTTTCTGCTCAACCGGAACATTTTTCAATTCTTCAAACAAGTCACCCAGCGTGCCTTTTTTGCTGATATACTTCATTCGAAAATCTTCCACAGCTTTTTTATCGGTAGCCGTGTACGTAGAAACTTCGTTAAGAAGTGCTTGAATTTTTTCTTCCATCACTATTTAAATATAAGGGCCCAAAAATACAATTTTTTTTTAAGGCACTGATATCAGATATGAAATGGGAAAATTAGATCAATCTGAACTTGGTTATTTAATAATGAAACCCAAAAGAAGTCCGCCCACAATAATAAATGGCGAAGGAATTTTTGTGAATGCTAGGAGACAAAATGTAGCGGCGGCAAATCCGAAGTTTATAATTGTATTATCAAGGGGTTGAAAAAGAATGACAGCTGAGGCGGCCACCAATCCGGCACTTGCTGCTGTAATCCCTTCAAGCGAAGCACGCACCGGTCGATATTGTTTTAAGCTGTCCCATATACGTATGACAAAGAAGATCAAAAAAGTACCGGGCAAAAATATGCCTGCGGCTGACATGAACGCCCCCGCTATTGCTCCCGGCACTCCATAATGACGCATTGATAATGCGCCAATGTAGGAACTAAAAGCAAACACCGGCCCTGGTAATGCTTGTGCTACGGCGTAGCCTGATAAGAATTCTTCTGATGATAAATATTCTTTTTCGCCCGGTGCATTGGCAGGTGCGTATGGTTTTTTAGGTCCATACTTTACAAACTCAGTGTAGAGTAAGGGTGATAGCACTTGTCCGCCGCCAAATACCAGACTACCGTTTCGATAAAAGTTCTCAAATAATCTTATTGGCAGTGCCTCAGGTATTTTTTTTGTAAAAGCACCTAACGTTGCTGCAAAAATTAACACACCGGCCCAGAGTATAAAGTTGGCCCAAATTACTTTTATTTTATGTTTTGATTCTTTGGGCTGCTTCTTATACTTAAGCGCTGTAACTAATCCGGCACAGAGAATTATAATAGGGAATATATAGGGTGTTTGGATGAGATAAGACACAACGGCTGCAAAAATCATAAGAGCAATGCCTGTTTTCGTTTTCACAGTTTTGAGACTGATCATATACGCACCATAGCTTACAAAGCCAACAGCCATGGGTTGAATAAACCTTGTAAACTCCATTGACAAGTTCTTCTGATCAATACTCGACATGATTAGTGCGATGACCGTCATGAGTATAACCGCAGGCATTACCCAGATTAATAAAGTGAGATAAGCCAGGCTTGGCCCTCCTAACTTAAACCCTATGGCCGTTAGGGTTTGGGTAGATGTTGGGCCTGGCAAAATCTGACAAAGTGAATTGATTTCCATCAACTCTTCTTCAGTCACATATTTTCGTTTTTCAATTAATACCCTTTGAAAATGAGCAAGATGTGCCTGAGGTCCACCAAACGTAGTGATCGCCAGCATCAAAGCGTCTTTGAGAAAAGGATAATATCGAATCGGTTTTGGCAACAGCGCAGATTATTTCTTTAACCCAATCTCTGCCAGTCTCTCATTAAGAAACTCGCCTGCCGTTATATTTTCAAATAATTTTGGATACTCCTGATCGACACAATTAGTAAGACAAGTAAGATCCATCTCAGCACGCGGGTGCATGAAAAATGGTATAGAATAGCGAGGCATGTTCATCAATTGTCGCGATGGATTTACAACGCGATGTATTGTTGACTTTAATTTTTTATTGGTAAGGCGTTCCAACATGTCGCCAACATTTACTACCAATTGTTCAGGAAGCGCAGTTATGGGAATCCATTTACCATCATGTCTTAATACCTGAAGGCCATCGGCACTCGCGCCCATAAGCAAAGTTATGAGGTTAATGTCTCCATGCTCCGCAGCCCTTACAGCATCTGATGGTACTTCATCCGGATTATCTATCGGATAATAATGTATGGGGCGTAGAATACTATTGCCGTTTTTAACCTTACCATCAAAATAATGTTCGGGTAGTTTAAGGTAAATCGCAATAGCTTGAAGTAGCAAAGTGCCCGTTTTTTCTAAAGCCTTGTAAACTTCAATGGCAATCTTTTCAAATTCAGCAATCTCTTCAGGCCAAATATTAGCAGGATACCCCTCCTTTATTAATAGTTCTTGTTCAAGCTCCTGGCCCACATGATAAAATTCTTTAAGATCACCCGTATTTCTTCCCTTCGCATGTTCTTTTCCTTTTCCGGTATAACCTCGTTGGCCAGAAATATCTGTGCGTTCGTATTTCTTTTTTACATCGTCAGGCAATGCAAAAAACTTTTTAATGGAAACGTAGAGCTGATCTTGAAGTGATGAAGAAAGAAAATGATTGCGGATAGCGACAAATCCTATATTATTATAGGCGTCACCTAAATTGGTCACAAACTTTTGCTTTTTTATAGGATCGTTACTGTAAAA
Source organism: uncultured Cyclobacteriaceae bacterium (assembly GCA_964235605.1). Lineage (GTDB taxonomy): Bacteria > Bacteroidota > Bacteroidia > Cytophagales > Cyclobacteriaceae > DATCRE01. The sequence continues at coordinate 253,033 of CAXSCR010000001.1, forward strand.
ATCAGCTAAGTCTAGCGAAGGTATTTCGTCATATAATATCTCGTTCATGATTTTTTGACGTTTTATTTGGGTGGTGCAAGCTATATATTTTTACCAGATTTACATTGTGTTTGGAGAGCCTTACACTTACTTAGTTTGCGTTAACGGCTTATTCTGTCCGTCCCTTCCAGGGCCTCCGCGTTTAAAAATTATGAATTAAGGAGTGCCTGAATTTGTCATCTGCAGCAGCTCTTATTCTGGTTAAGGGTTTGAAATTTTCCTTTGTTTTTCTCCAGCATTTGAGTGCCATCTTTGTAATGATGTTAAAATTGAAAGCTGAGTCAGTGTAGGCCAAATAACCTGGATTACTGTATCTTTGCTGGCATCAGCCTAAAGCGAAGTGCTTCATTTCCTTCCGGCTAAAAAATAGATTTTAACCTTCATAAGGCATGAGACTTCAAATCCGTGCATAGGCACGGTATCTTTATTTAGAATCATTTAAACGCTGAGGCCCTGATCCTAGATTAGATAACGAACTAAAAAATATTAAACTGATTCTGACATAATCCCAACACATGGCTAAACACATACTCATAACAGGCGCATCAGGTTTAGTTGGAACACGACTAACAGAAATGCTCTTAAAGAAAGGTTATTCTGTCACTCACTTAGGACGATCGAAAAAAGAAGGCAGAATAAAGTCATTTACATGGGATGTAGAGAAGTTTAGTATGGAAGCAGATGCCCTTAACGGAGTTAACGCTATCATTCATTTAGCCGGGGCTGGCGTGGCAGATAAACGATGGACTGAAGAACGAAAAAAAGAAATCTTGGATAGCCGCGTAAGGTCTTCCGCATTATTATTTGAAACGCTTTCAAAACAACAACACACCATTACCACTTTCATTTCTGCATCAGCAATTGGTTATTATGGCTTTGAGGATAACGAAACAATTTTTACTGAAGACAGCCCCGCTGGTAATGATTTTTTAGCGCAGGTAACAAAACAATGGGAAGCGGAAGTAGATAAAATAAATGCCCTTAACGTAAGGGTCGTAAAACTTCGCTTAGGCGTTGTACTAAGTGAGAAAGGTGGGGCTTTGGTAGAAATGGCCAGGCCTGTTAAATTATTTGCAGGCGCACCACTAGGCTCGGGCAAGCAGCAGGTAAGTTGGATTCATATGGATGACCTTTGTGCTATGTTTATAAATGCATTAACGGACGAGCAAATAAACGGCGTATACAACGCCGTTGCGCCGCATCCTGTTACAAATAAAGAGCTAACGGGAACTATAGCAAAAGTTTTAAACAAGCCCATGGTCCTACCATCCATTCCACCATTTGTGATTAAGATGATTGTCGGTCCAATGGCAGAAATTGTTTTAAATGGAAGTCGCATATCGTCAGCAAAAATTCAGAAGGCGGGATTCAAATTTCAATTCAACAAAATAGAAGAAGCTTTAAATGACCTACTCTCTAAAAGCTAGCGATGCCCTATGTCAGTTCAGTTCAGCTCAATTTGCACATCTGCACATTGACCAATTGATAATTAACTAAGAAGTCGCATATCGTCAGCAAAAATTCAGAAGTCGGGATTCAAATTTCAATTCAATAAAATAGATGAAGCTTTAAACGACCTACTCAATAAAAGCTAGAGATGCCCTATGTAAGTTCATCTCAATTTGCACATCTGCACATTGACCATTGATAATTAACTAAGAAGTCGCATATCACCGACAAAAATTCAGAAGTCGGGATTCAAATTTCAATTCAACAAAATAGAAGAAGCTTTAAACGACCTACTCACTAAAATCTAGAGATGCCCCCCTAGTCAGTTCAGCTCAATTTGCACATCTGCACATTGACCATTGATAATTAACTAACTAATTCTGCTCCAGTTAATAGCACTCTTACGCATAGACTCTATTTGAATCTTAATAACGGCGTTTTCACTCTTCAATAGATCAGGGTCATCATTTAATATTTCTATTGCGGTCTCTCGTGCTTCTTGTAAAATGTGTGTGTCCTTTCCAAGATCAGCAATGAGCAAATCCAATACACCACTTTGCTGTGTACCCATCAAATCGCCAGGGCCCCTAAGCTTTAGGTCAGTCTCTGCAATTTCAAATCCATTATTGGTCCGTACCATGGTCTCTAACCGTACCTTAGAGTCTTGACCAAGTTTATAATCAGTCATTAAAATACAATATGACTGTTCTGCACCACGCCCTACGCGGCCGCGCAATTGATGCAGTTGTGACAATCCAAAACGCTCCGCATTTTCTATAATCATAACCGTTGCATTGGGCACATCAACACCAACCTCTATTACCGTTGTAGCGACCATAATACTTGTTTCACCTTTTACAAAGCGAGCCATTTCATAGTCCTTGGCTTGTGGCTTCATCTTGCCGTGCACAATGCTAATGGCAACATCAGGAAATGCACGACAGACACTTTCATAGCCGTCCATTAAATGTTTAAGATCTAATTTTTCAGACTCGTCTATTAAGGGGTAAACCATGTAAATCTGCCTGCCCAAACTTATTTGCTCTCTCATAAATTGATTTATGCGTAAGCGATGCGAATCAAAATTATGAATGGTCTTTATTGGCTTTCTGCCAGCGGGTAATTGATCTATTACGGATATATCAAGATCTCCATAAAGCGTCATGGCAAGCGTACGTGGAATAGGAGTAGCAGTCATAACTAACACATGTGGATGTGTATCTTTATTTTTCTCCCAAAGTTTAGAACGTTGTGCTACACCGAAACGATGTTGTTCGTCTATAATGGCTAAGCCTAGATTATTGAATTGAACTTCTTCCTCCAACAACGCGTGCGTTCCGATTAGAATTTTTGTTTCACCATTTTGTAAGCCTTCATGAATTACTTTCCGTGCCGATTTTTTTACTGAACCCGTTAGCAAAGAAATTTGGATGCCCATTTCGTCTGAATATTTCTTTAGGCTTTTATAATGCTGCTGCGCTAGAATCTCTGTTGGGGCCATGAGTGTAGCCTGTGCACCACTTCCAATGGCAATTAGTATACACACGAATCCAACAATAGTTTTACCGCTGCCCACATCGCCTTGTAACAACCTGTTCATCTGCTTTCCATTCTTAAAATCAGAATAGATTTCTTTTATCACGCGCTTTTGAGCTTCCGTAAGTTGAAACGGTAGATGATCATTATAGAATTTTGTTAGCAGGCTGGCATTATTGAATACTTGCCCTCTATACTTTTCTTGTCTTACGAGTTTGAGCTTTAAAAGGCGGAGCTGAATGTAAAACAGTTCCTCGAACTTTAAACGTTGCTGCGCCTTAGACAACAATTCAATTCCTTGCGGGAAATGGATGTTGATCATGGCTTCTTTTTTTGAAATGAATTTTTTCTGAGATAAGATCTTTTCAGGAAGTGTCTCTCTGAATCTATCTTTAGCCAGCACCAATAATTCTTGCTGCAGTTTTAATAGCACCTTATTATCGAATTGACGCGCTTTGAGTTTTTCTGTTAACGGGTAGACTGGTTGAAGAAAATTACCTTTTTCATTCTGCGTTGTAAGCGGCTCTAATTCAGGATGGGCTATACTATATTTACTTCCGAATCGATTTGGTTTACCAAACACTACGAGATCAAGTCCCGGTTTAATTTTATCACTTACCCAACTAATACCCTGAAACCAGACTAATTCAATAGTTCCAATACCATCTGTAAATTGTGCTACTAATCTTTTCTTCGCTCCGTCACCAATAAGCTCCTTCTTCACAATCTTACCCTTAATTTGCACGAAGGGCATTTCTTCATTTATTTCATTGATAAAATAAAATTTTGTGCGATCTTCATAGCGAAAAGGATAATACTGGATAAGGTCTCCAAACGTAAAAACATTTAGTTCTTTGTTAAGCATGAGAGCTCGCTGGGGCCCTACACCTTTTAGATATTCAATGGGAGTAACAAAAAAACCTGTCATTGTATGCTTTTATCTATTTGAGAAGCTTAGTAACGGCGTTATATTGAAATTAGAATTAATTTAAAACTAACTTGTAAGGTATATAATGAAGGTTACAGAAAGTGAGATCATGTAAAAAGGGTGTTTTTAATTATGATGGTAAAATCTAAGATTTATAAAGGTATTGAGTATGTGCAAATTTCCGAATTGCCAGCAGAGCAGCAAGAGATCTTGACACAGAGTATCGTAAAAAAAAATTTAATAATAAAAATACTTATCAATGGTAAACTGGTGTCTGATTGTTTACAATTCAGGGACTATAGCTTATGGTATGAAAGTGTTTTTAAAGCAACAGCAATACTTGAAGAGGTAGCTGCCAAAAACATGGCGAAGATAATGGGTTCACAGAAACTTGTTTTAAAAGAGAACTAATCCCAGATTCCTTCTGGTACAATTTCCAATACATTGCCTGCAGGATCTTCGAAATAAAATGACTCCTGTCTATTTTTCCACAATACCGTATCGGTAATTTTTATTCCTTTCAGAATTATATCTGATTTTATTTTTTCATAATCTGACCGCCTAACTTCGAAAGCAAAATGCTGCTTCCCTCCGCCGTAATGAGCCGGTGGGCTCTGCTTATTTTTTGAATTATCTGGATTGAAAAAAAGTAGAACAGAACTGCCTGCTCTAAAGAAAACGTGTTTCTTCTCTACATAACTGATAACAGATAAATCAAGCAGGTTATGATAGAAGGTATAATGGTTTAGATCATGAACGTAAAGACATGTTTCTTTTATTCTTAGAAATTCCATATCAATATCAATCGGTTTACTTATATCACATCATTGTTATAGGTTTAAAACATAAAACCCCGCATGAAGCGGGGTTTTATGTTTTTTATTTAGGTTCAAGTAGGTTCCTTTAAGCAGTAGCAGCTGAGGTAGAGGCTTCTTCGTATTTCTGAGCTACTCTCAACGTTACAATCTTTTTAGCTTTAAATCCACAATATCCGCATAGATAATGTTTTAACAGCTCACCTTCTTCTGCAGGTGATGCAATCTTTACAATTTCTTCTTTTACAACTTTGAAAGTTTGGTAATTACATTCAGGACATTGAATAGCATGCAAATGCCCGAAATACTTTTCAATTTTTACGTACCCTGTTTCTTCGTCTTTCCAAACATCATAATCAATAGAGAACACATGCTCTTCAGCTTGCATACCCTCATCTAGATAGGCATCTTCTTCTTGCTCACTTAACAGTTTCATTTCCTTGCCAGTTTTAGGAGAAACTCTTGGTTTATAACGTAAAACTTTAAGGCGTTTTTCAATGTAGAATGGGTAATAAAACTTCAATAAAGTTTTCAGAATTAAAGCCGCTATCATACCCATAGAAAAGGTTACAAATCCGCGTACAAAAAACCATATTGGAGTGAGCTCGATTATATTTGAATTCGCATAAAAGCATGATCCGATGATAATAACGATGGATGCAATCCAAAGTGATTTAATCTCCATACGATTAATATAATCGTACTTAGCTTTTGCGTCATTTGTAATCGCAAGTTTAATAAAGTGTAAGATCACAATAATAAGACCTACTACCCAAAGGGCAATAGCGATCTTTTGAGCCATTCCATTCCATGATGCGTATTGTGTAGAAATTTGATCCATATGTTATGCGTTGGTTTTAATTTCCTGTGTTAACAAATATAAAATCCTGTTTGTATTAAACCTAACGGTAGATTTTATATGCAATTCAATTATGATACAATTTAACACTGTTTTTATAAAAACGGCAAAAAAGTGAAGGCTTTATGAAAGGTAGAATTTAGATGCAGCCCGAGCTTAAAAACACTTTTCAGCGAATGACTTAATAATCTGACTCGTTTCCGCAGGGTTTTCGAACATTCCCATATGTGCAACTCCTTTAAGGACATGTACTTCCGGATTGAATGCTAATGAAGACTGTTCTAATATAGTTTCAACAGGGATTCCTGCGTCCTTTTCCCCAGATAAAAATAGAATCGGGTTTTTAAATGTTTTCAGTACAGATGTAAGATCTGGTCTTTCTCTCATGGCAAGCGTATAACCCTTAACCGATTGTGCAGTAGATTGTATTGCAATATCTCTAACCTTATCTATATCGGGATTATTTGGGTTAACAAAAAGGGGGGAAATAAAATTAGATGTAAAAGAGTTGACCCCGTTCTTATCAATAAATTCAATCACTTTCGTTCGTGATTGTTTTTTCTCCTCAGTATCGGCATAGGCGGTAGAGTGGAATAATCCAAACCCCGAGAATTCTCTAGCATACTTTTCAATCAAGTTTAAAACAACGTAACCACCCATCGAATGTCCTATAATAACACAATCGACGATTTTATTTTCGGAAAGACATTCATGAATTTCCTGAGCAACATCAGATATGGTAAAAGGCGTCCGTAACAAAGGGCTATTACCAAAACCAGGCAAATCAATTGTTACAACTTTAAAATCTTCTGCTAGTAAATCGCTGAAATGATCCCAAACTTTAGAATTCATTGGGAAACCGTGGAGAAGAACCAGCGGGTTTCCTTTTCCTTTAGCGCGAAGGTTTAACTTAGACATTTTTGGAAACCGGCTTTAACATACTGATTACGACTTTCATTATTCCTTCTGTATCGAATCCGCATTCATGATATAGTTCACTTTGTTCGCCATGTTCTATAATGCTATCAGGAATACCCATTCTTTTTACTTCAGCGCTATAATTATGATCTGACATGAATTCAAGTATGGCGCTGCCAAAGCCGCCCTGTATACATCCGTCTTCTACGGTAATAATCTTTTTATACTTTGAAAAAATTTCATGTAGCAAGGCAACGTCAAGAGGCTTAGCAAAACGCATGTCATAATGTGCTATACTAAAATTTTTCTTTGATAGTTGCTCGCAAGCTTCTACGGCATAATTACCAATGTGGCCAAGGGTAAGAATGGCGAGGTCATCCCCAGCTTTTAATTTTCGGGCAGAGCCAACTTTAATTTCTTGCATAGCGGTACGCCAGTGCGGCATCACACCCTTACCTCTTGGGTAACGAATTGAAAAAGCTTGGCCTTCACGTGGAAGTTGAGAAGTATACATGAGGTTACGGAGCTCAGACTCATTCATAGGAGCAGACACAATCATGTTAGGAATGCAACGTAAATACGCAATGTCATAAGCACCGTGATGGGTAGCGCCATCAGCCCCTGCAAAACCTGCCCTGTCAAGACAAAAATTTACAGCTAGATTTTGAATACAAACGTCATGGATAACCTGGTCATAAGCACGTTGCATAAACGAACTGTAGATGTTACAATACGGAATAAGTCCTTGTGTAGCGAGCCCGGCAGAGAACGTTACTGCATGTTGTTCGGCAATACCCACATCAAAAGCACGATCGGGCATCTCCTTCATCATAATATTCATGGAAGAGCCTGAAGGCATGGCGGGCGTTATGCCTACAATCTTATCATTGTTCCGCGCTAATTCTACCAGCGTATGTCCAAAAACATCTTGATACTTTGGTGACTGTGGCTGGTCATATATCTTTTTGAAGATCTCACCACTTATTTTGTCAAATGCGCCTGGAGAGTGCCAAGTTGTAGCGTTTCCCTTTTCAGCAGGAATGTATCCTTTACCCTTAACGGTGATACAATGAAGTATTTTAGGGCCTTTAATATTTTTTAGATCGTTCAGAATTGTGACTAAGTGATTGACGTCATGACCATCAACCGGCCCAAAATACCGCAGATTAAGCGATTCAAAGAAATTACTCTGACTTAGTATCGTAGACTTAATGCCATTCTCTATCTTGGATGCTATTTCTTGCGCCGTTTTTCCAAAGGCTGAAAGTTTGCCAAGCATCTTCCAAATATCATCTCTAAGTTTATTGTAAGTGCGTGATGTTGTAATATCTGTAAGATAATCTTTAAGCGCGCCAACGTTAGGATCGATCGCCATGCAGTTGTCATTCAATATAATGAGAATATTGCTGTCTGATACCCCGGCGTGATTCATACCTTCAAAAGCCATTCCGGCAGTAAGCGCACCATCGCCGATTACGGCAATGTGCTGCTTATCATCATGCTTTAAATATTTTGATGCAACTGCCATCCCCAGTGCCGCTGAAACAGAAGTCGATGAATGACCAACGCCAAAAGTATCATAAGCACTCTCTGCTCTTTTCGGAAACCCTGATAGTCCGCCATAAACGCGGTTTGTATAAAACTCCGCTCTCCTTCCGGTAATAATTTTATGACCGTAAGCCTGGTGGCCTACATCCCATACTAACTGATCATAAGGTGTATTAAAAACATAGTGTAGGGCTACTGTAAGCTCTACAACGCCTAAACTGGCGCTAAAATGACCGCCGTACACAGACACATTATCTATAATAAAGTGTCTTAATTCATCACACAGTTGCACCAATGCTGCCTGATCTAATTTTTTTAGATCATCGGGATTATTGACTTTGGCCAGCAGTTTCCCTGGTGTTATAAGCATTTTCGCTATGTCTGAATTTGTAACTATCTAACAATGAATGAACATAGTGTTTTAACACCTTCTTTCAGCCCTTATATAAAGATACAAATTTAGTTATTTCTACCATGCTAAGGTTTTTGATGGATTATAAATAAATTTGTAACTGCTATGATGGAACAACAGAACTTTGAGATAAAACTCCCCCTCTTTGAAGGCCCTTTTGACCTTCTTTTATTCTTTATAGAAAGAGATGAACTAGATATATATGATATTCCCATTTCAAAGATTACAAGTGATTTTTTGGAGTATGTTCATCATTTGGAGCATTTCAACATTGAAGTAGCTAGCGAATTTATTTTAGTTGCTGCTACGTTAATGCGCATTAAATCAAAGATGTTGCTCCCTAGACCACAGTTAGATGAGAAAGGCAACGAAATTGATCCACGTGAAGAACTGATCAGACATCTTCTTGAATACAAAAAATATAAATCAGTTGTAGACACATTCCATAAAATGGAGGAAACTCAACTGATGAAAGAAAAGCGGGGCAATCTCGTAAAAGAATTGAGGGTACTTGCTGAGAGTGGCAATGTGGAAGCCGAACTTCAAGATGTCGACCTTTTTAAATTAATGGCGGTCTTTGAAAAAGTGTTGAAACGTTTTGAAGCTGAAAAAAACAAACCAGTTCATCATGTTATTCAGTACCCCTATACAGTTGAAGCACAAAGAAAATATTTAATAGAAGAGCTTACAAAAAAATCGAAATTATCATTTGCTGAAATTCTTGAAACCTATCCTACACGCATTGGACTTATTTTTAATTTTCTTGCCGTGTTGGATATGCTTGCTTTACAATTGCTAACCATCCACGTAGGCGAGGGTTTTAATAACTTTTGGATTACAAAATTTGAAACCGCAGAAGTTGCTAATGTGGTTTAATTGGCATTAGGCATTAGGTTGAATTTGTAAACGAATTAAATCAGTCACCTACATCACACCTAGTGCCCACTGCTTGATTTACGGTATTTTAAACTCAGCCTTAAATCCTTTGTATTGATTTTTCAGTGCTTGCTCCCAGCTCGGGTCGGCATCCCATTTGGTTCCAAAAAAAACATTGCCAGAGTCAATGTGCTTGAAATAGAACTTATATACGAAAGTTTCGGGAGCAATATTCTTTATTTGTGTTTGTCCGTCATCAGCAAATATAACTGAGGCTACTGTACTTTCTGGTTTACTTGTGTCATAGCCAAGTAGTTTCTTAGCGACAGAACACCGCGTATGCACATAACACAGTACATAAAGTGATCCTTTTTTTCTAAGCTCTTGCTCAGATGTACCAGGTTCAGTTAACTTATATTTGAATGGATAAGTGCTAAATGTTGTTTCCAATACTTTATCCATGACATCATTGCCGGTTTTTGGAATGGCCAATTCATCAACCTTCATGTCAATGGCAAAAAACTCTGCCCTTCTGCCTTGTATTGCATTAATAGAAATATTAGTTTCCGGATAGTCGTTGATAAGCATGTTCTGTCTTTTCATTCCTCCACCGGCAGCACGATAAAGGTTGAGGAGTAATTCATCCAGTGAGGTATGCTCACCGATCCATGCATATTGATTCTCTTCTACTAGTGATGATTTCGTGTTAAATGTGGTTATAAACATTTTATAACCTTTATCACCTTTTTGTAAAAACACGAGATTAGAGACATCACGTTTATTAAGGTAGGCGGTAAAAGCAACCTTTACATCTCTACCTGCCAAAAGTTCATCTGTTTCAAAATACATGATAGCGTCTATACCCGTCTTCTGAAAAGAAAGCTGAATTTTTTCCAGCTCTTTATCGGGCATTATAAACGAATAGAAAACTGCAGTTCTAGTGTTGAGTAATTTTTCTGGTAAAGATTCCGTTGGCTTTAACCGATCAAGAAACATTTTCTCATCATCAGAAATCTGGGCGATACTTTTGGAAAGGATAAAGAGTATGAAGATAGCAGTAAGAAGTGACCTCACATTAATAATTTTTATAAAAACGAAAATAGAACGAATGTATTTCAAATGCCAATGAAAAAACCTGATTCATCTATTTTAACAGGATATGTGATTAAATCGCGTGAACGCGAACTACATTCTCGTCCACTCATTAGATCAAATTGGTAGTGATGTAAAGGACAAACCACCTCTCCAAGATAGTTAACGGCGCCCTTACTTAATGATTCGCCATTATGCGAGCATGAATCTTGTACACCAAAAAATTTATCATCATGTAGCACGAGGCAGATTCTTTTTCCATAGAGAACAACTAATTGTGGCTTATCCGGCGCAATTCGCAGCCTTGCCTCGGTCTCATTTGAGAAGATTTTAATCCAATCCACAGTATATATATGTATTTGCGCTAATGACAGAATTCAAATGTTAATGGGAAAATATCCTTTCACATCATATCTTAACCTAATATTATAAAAACTTATGAAGAAATTGTGTTATACGCTGTTCATGATTTTGGCAAGTGCTTCAGCGTACGGTCAGTATAACTCTAAATTGCAGTCAAAGATTGACGCAATGATTGCTGCAATGGAACCCAAAATTATTTCGTGGAGAAGAGATTTCCACCAACATCCTGAGCTGTCAAACCGGGAAGTGAATACCGCAGCTAAAGTAGCAGCGCATTTACAGTCATTGGGTATTGTGGTTAAAACAGGTATAGCACACACGGGTGTAATAGGTACATTAAGGGGTGGTAAACCAGGCCCGGTAATAGCACTGCGCGCAGATATGGATGCTTTGCCTGTAACTGAGCGGAATAGTTTAGCATTCGCTTCAAAAGAAGTAGCGACGTTTAACGGTAAAGAAACTGGCGTTATGCATGCTTGTGGTCATGATGCCCATGTAGCCATTCTTATGGGCGTAGCAGAAATTCTGGCTAAACATAAAAATGAATTAAAGGGTACTGTGAAATTTATTTTCCAACCGGCTGAAGAAGGACCCCCTGATGGTGAGGAAGGCGGAGCAGTTTTAATGGTTAAAGAGGGCGCAATGGAAGGTGTTGATGTAATCTTCGGATTGCACATTCGATCATTCTCACCACTGGGTAGAATTGAATATAGACCTGCAGGTTTTATGGCGGGCTCTGACTGGTTTACAATTAAAGTGAAAGGCAAGCAAACCCATGGTGCGGCCCCATGGAAAGGTGTAGACCCCATTGTCGTTTCAGCACAAATTATAAACGGATTACAAACCATTATCAGTAGGCAGACAGAATTAACAAAAGAAGCTGCTGTAATTACAGTTGGAAGAATGAATGCTGGTATTCGCGAAAACATTATATCAGAAGAAGCGGAGATGGCTGGGACCATACGCACCTTTGATGAAGGCATGCGCACGATTGTGCATGATAAGATTAAGTTAACGGCCACTAAAATTGCTGAGAGTGCAGGCGCAACCGCTGAAGTTTCTATTGTACAAAGAACACCAGTAACCTATAACAACATTGCACTGACAGAAAAAATGGTATCAAGTTTACAACGGGCTGCAGGAGATAAGAACACGATCAGAATTAATCCAGACACTGGGGCAGAAGATTTTGCATACTATCAACAAAAAGTACCAGGACTATTCTTTTTTGTAGGGGCATGTCCCCCTGATGTTGATCCATCCAATGCCCCATCCCATCATACACCTGATTTTATGATTGACGAAAGGGGAATGCTTACAGGTGTAAAGGCTTTGCTTAATCTTACTATTGATTATATGTATATGCCGAGGAAGTAATTTTGATTAGCGATTAGCGATTAGCGATTAACGATTAACGATTAACTATTAACTATTAACTATTAACTATTAACTATTAACTATTAA
>CAXSCR010000002.1:0-204065 GCA_964235605.1 uncultured Cyclobacteriaceae bacterium
TGTTGTAAAGTTTCGTGATTGTGCTTCTAATTGACTTAAAGCGTATCTGATCTTGCTCTTAGGGAAATGTTAGCTACATGTATTACTATCTGCTCGAAGCTAGTAGCTAGTAGCTGGAAGCTTTTTAAAATAGTTGCTAGCTGTTAGTTTGATGTTGTAATATTTTGTGATTGTAGTTGGCCTAATACGCTTTTTAATACTGAAACTACTTGTATTACCTGCTCGAGCTAGTAGCTAGAAGCTAGTAGCTAGTAGCTCTTAAATGCCGTCTATAGTACAGGAGTTAGGTTTTTCATATGTTTTTGGACGAACGATGGTTGGGATCAACACTTAGGTGTTAACTTCCTATTTCATCTGCGGTGATCATCATGATAGGAAGAATTCTTGCTGTATTATTAATCGGGCAATTAATGGTTTCATGTGTATCTCATGATCTTAATAAACCAATTGTATGCAGTGCAGTTAATATCGGTTTGATACTGGTTTCTGTAGTTAATGCCTCGGACTGCGGGGTGTCTGATGGACAGATCTATGTTGCCGCTTCCGGTGGTGACCTTCCTTACCAGTTTAGTTTGAACGGGCAGCCCTATCAGTCGGGTAACTTTTATTTAAATCTTAATTCAGGAATTTATTCAATAAGCGTTCAAGATGCCAGCGGGTGCACAGCTTCACTAGATAATATTTCCGTCTTAGCGACTGGTTTTCAGTTCTCAGCAACAGTTCAACCAGATACAGAGTGTTTAACAAATAACGGTTCTATTCTTATTAATGTATTGGAAGGAACTGCGCCCTATTCATATAAACTAAATAATGGAGATTTCACTACCAACAATCTATTCACTGAACTTTCCCCAGGTCAATATAAGGTAACATTGAAAGACGCAGATGCCTGTGCTATTGAATTAAATATTACTGTGCCGCGCACAAGCACAGAAACGAGCTGGACAAATGACATACTACCGATTATGACCACACGCTGTGCAACGAATGGCTGTCATAACGGAGTAACAAAAACCGATTACCGTATTTATAACAACGCCAAAAAAGATGCTATAAATATCAAAGCCTATACGCAAGATGGAAGTATGCCTTTTGGTGGACCCCCACTATCACAAAGTCAAATTGACCGCATTGCCTGCTGGGTTGATGACGGAACGTTGAATAATTGAACTTAAATTCCTTAGCGCTAATAGGGCTGTTTACCCTTAGAATTTCAACTATAATATTTTAGGCGCGCCGTGTCAAAAGACGTAACCTAAGTACAGTTGATTAGAAGAAGTGGAGGCCGTTTGTTTTTCTTACATTTGGATAGAGAGTATGAACAATTTGCCTTCGGTTTACTTGACAAATTGAAAAGGGACATCTCGATTTTATAATAAGTTATAAGGTAAGTTTGCTCAGATCAGTAGATTATATTTATGTTTTGTAAAACGGTTCGATTGTTACGGAAGGAAATCATGATACATTAATAAAAATGACAACCTTATAGTTATGCAATTAAACTTTACTCCTAAAATCTTACGATGAAATACATACCAATTATTAAATATTCAGATAAAATCTTTTAAGGAATGATAGATGGTATCAGAATATAAGTTGGTTAGATTGTTTTAATTCTGTTCCTTATATATATCAAGATTATGTATCTTCATCCTGCTACCGATGGAAAGGAATTGTACAAGCCCTCAAAGCATTCATTACCTTCTACAATTACTAGAAAACTCACCAGGGATTGGCAGGGTACCTCCGGCAGAATTGAACGCAACATGATGAATTCAAAAAGCGCCGCTTCGTGCGTTTTTTAGATGTTGAAATGTGGATAACTCCAAAAAAAATTTTATACATTTGCTCACACTCACAGTGTTTGGAGTAACCCACATTTCAACATCAATGATGATGGCCCAAATTTATAAAAATTAAGAAAGACCTAAAGTGGTCTGATTGGTTTATCTGAGATACATATATACTGAAACTAACAATACGGAATGGAGTATTGTAACTTGGGATTGATGATGGATTATTAAAGGATAACTAAAGGCTTATTATGCGTAATCATGTTCAAATTATAACGATGATCTAAACTCTTATGAAAGCGATAATTATAGTGTTTTATATTTTTCTAACAACAGCGTTATCATTTGGTCAGACAAGCAATAAGAATGAATACAATCTGGGTTTTGAAAATTATAGTTTTAATCAAAAGCTACCTCATAAATGGTTTGAAGGGGGAAGTGGATATAAAATAAAGATTGACACACTCATTAAAAATTGTGGGAAAGCCTCAATACTGATCGAACCTAATGGGGGTAAGTCATCTCGTTCTTTTGGATGCATTGCTTATGCAATACCTGCGAATTATGAAGCTAAAGAAATTGAGCTAAGAGCATTCATGAAGCTTCATAATGTGAGTCATGGGCCCATAGGTCTTATGATTCGCATAGATGGTATCGAGGGGACCTTAGGCTTTGAAAATATGGAAGCAAAAAACATTCAAGGCACAAGGGATTGGGCTGTCTACTCTGTTAAGATTCCTTACCCTGACAATGCAAAAGTAATTTACATTGGAGCCATTTTATCTGGTGAAGGGCAATTATGGGTTGATGATTTTAGTGTTCTGTTAGATGGAAATGATATAGCTGAAGCAAATCCTAAAACGGCAGTCTCCTATAAGGCAGACGGCGACCATGAGTTCGATTCTGGTTCCAGGATTTCAAGCCTCAAGTTAACTGAATCGTGTATTGATAATTTAGATATACTAGGTAAAGTTTGGGGTTATATAAAATATTATCATCCCAGTGTAGCAAGAGGTGAATACAATTGGGATTATGAGTTGTTTAGAATTCTTCCTATAATATCTAGCGCCAAGAATGTCAAAGAAAGAAATGTCATTTTAAAAAATTGGGTGATAGGGTTAGGTGAGGTAGATGTAGAAAAGCAAACTAAAGTTATACAGGGTGAGATTAAGCTTCTTCCTGATTTATCTTGGATTACTGCAGAGGCGTTAGGTTCTGAACTTTTTGCTTCCTTGAATTTAATAAAAGATATAAAAAGGATGCCAGAGCATTATTATATCGGGCTGATAAATCGTGTTGGAAATCCGGAGTTCAAAAACGAAAGACCTTATATTCACATGAATTATCCTGATGTTGCCTTTAGGCTGCTCAGCCTTTATCGTTATTGGAACATTATTAATTATTATTTCCCCTATAAAAATTTAATTAAGGAAGATTGGGATAAAGTATTAAGAGAATACATTCCTAAATTCATTAATGCCGCTAATGAGCTTGAATATAAACTAGCAGTTTTATCTATAATTGCGCGAATACATGATACACATGCAAATATTTGGGGACGTGATAGGGCGTTACATAATTATAAAGGTTTAAGGTTTGCCCCGCTGAAAATTTATTTTGTGGAAAGTAAGGCAGTTGTATTGCGCTATTATGATGAAGTACTAGGTAATAAATCTGGGCTAAAGATCGGTGATGTCATTGAAAGTGTTAATGGTAAGCCTGTTGAGGAAATCATAAATGAAAGATTGCCGCTAACACCAGCATCAAATTACCCTACTCAATTACGGGATATTGCTGAAGACTTGTTAAGAACAAATAGTTCTACACTATATGTTACTTGTTTTAACCACCTCGAAAAGACACCTAAACCAGTTGAGACTTTTGACGTGGATGACATAAATCGTTATGCACAGTATCAAGATAAAAAAGATACATGCTACAAATTAATAAACTCTGACATTTCATATTTGTATCTAGGTTCAATTAAAAATGAATATCTACCAAAGATTATCCCCCAGATTATAAAAACAAAAGGGCTGATTATTGATTTCAGGTGTTACCCTTCGGATTTTTTGGTCTTTAGTCTTAGTGAATACTTATTATCAGAACCAAAGAAATTTGTCAAATTCTCTACAGGTAGTATTACAACACCAGGATTATTCACGATGAGGGAACCACTGACCGTTGGAAAAAGTAATCCCAGTTACTTTAAAGGTAAAGTAGTCATCATTATCAATGAAAAAACCCAAAGCTCTGCAGAGTACCACACAATGGCCTTCAGAACGGCACCTCGCACGACTGTAATTGGAAGTACCACTGCGGGTGCAGATGGCAATGTATCGCGATTTAATTTGCCTGGTGGAATCAATACTATGATTAGTGGAATTGGAGTCTATTATCCTGATGGAAGAGAGACGCAAAGAATAGGGATTGTGCCTGATCTTATAGTTAAGCCAACGATAGAAGGAATTAAAAATGGAAGAGATGAGTTACTTGAGAAGGCAATTCAAATAATAAACGGAGACTGATAAGTAAAACACTTTGTAATTATGTATAATGCAAACTTACTACTTACCTTTAAGTTAAAAGCCAAACCTCGTGCTTAAAGAAACATACACTAGAATAAATCCACAATTGACCGTAGTCTAATAATTGAACTATGGCATGAGATCATGGCAAATTTTCGAATAAAAATTCCATTACCATACATTGCGCCCTAGTGATTTACTGCATCAATTACACGCTGTCGAAATCACGATTGGTAACTTGGATACCATCTTGTTTACGTTTTATAATCATGACGTAGTTATCATGCTTTGAAGTCAGACAATGAGGAAAAAAGTGCTGCTCGCCTTTATCAAGATTAAAAATTAGCTGTTCCACATCAAATTATAGGTATTGTAAGCTCAAAATATCAGCAACAAAAAATCACCAGATAAATACGGTGAAGATATCAACTATTTTACCGACGCCGGTCTTTCAATCTTAGGAGAAGGGGCGGGAAAGCATATTCTTAATACTATAAGACTGTACGAAAAAGGTATTCATTTAATCCAAGCTTGATTTATAAACCAGGCCGCAAAAGGTATTAACAAATTTAAAATGGAAATTAGAACTAATTTAAATTTAATGTGCTTATAATAAGTGTTCGAGCCTATTTTAAATTGAGCTTAGTTTAAACTTATTGATTGGGTTTGTCTATTAAAAAATGATTTAGTATTGAATGCTATTAACATGATAAGAATCTACACACTTTTGTTTTTACTAACCTTAGCTGTTATTAAATCGCTTGGTCAAGATGCGCCACCTCCTGCGTACCTAGTACAACAAGATTTTCCTGATAGTGTCACCGACCTAACCCTTCTTAAGTTAAATGGCAATAACACAAGCTTTTTAGATGTATTGGAATTATATAAAGGAAAGAAAGTAGTAGTAGACTTCTGGGCGTCTTGGTGCAAAGATTGTATTGGCGGTGTACCTAAGATAAAAAAATTACGCGATAAGACTAGCGATGATAAAGTAGTCTACCTGTTTATTTCTCTGGATAAGGATGAAGCTAAATGGAAAGCGGCAATTAATCGTTTTGATATTAAAGGAGAACATTACAGAATCGAAATAGGTTGGCAAAACACCCTTTCAAATTATGTTGAACTTGATTGGATACCCCGATATGTTGTTTTAAATGAACAAGGTAGAATAATCATGCCTAAGGCAGTCTCTGCTGATGACAAGGCGTTACTGAAGTCGTTAATTGAGTAATCAAATATTTATTTTTCTTTCCAACGTTGACTCCCCTGTGCATAGCAATATTTTATTTAGAACAAAATCATAGCTGGAAATAGCCATTAACAATGCAAAGCTGCTACGCGTGGTTTATTGCATACCCATGAAGCTTGCTTAATTTTATTCATAAAAAAAATTTAGAGGCTGATAAGTTTATCTAGTCCAATAGTAATCTTTTAGATATTTTTAAAAATTATTATGAAATGGATTACAAGGGAACGCCCTAAGATTGATAGAATTGCTTGCCCATGGCTCATCAAGCGCTTTATTGATAAAGAAGCTGAAATAATTTATGTTCCATTTGAACTAGTTTTAAGTGAAGCCAAAAAGCTAAATGCAACTCCGTTTGATTTACCCGATGTAGAATACACACACTATGGCGATGAGTGTACGTTTGACTATATAATTAAGAAACATAAGCTAGAGGACCCTGCTTTAAAAACCTTAGCTGTAATTGTTCGTGGTGCAGATACAGATCGGCATGATATTGCCTCCCAAGCTTCAGGACTATGGGCAATCTCTGCGGGACTGTCTCATAATGTAAAAGGTGATCAAGAGTTGCTTACAAAGGGCATGATGATTTATGACGCTTTGTATACATGGGCTAAACAATTACAAAACGAGAAGCATACCCAAAATCCAATAGAGAATCTTCTGCTTGATATTTATAAGAAATACTTAAAGCAAAAAACATCTTCTAAAAAAACACCCGCATGGGCAAAGGAATTGAAGGAGATTATACAAGATCAAATTGATACCAATTTAAGTTTAAGCTTAAAAGAAGTTTCTGAAAGCTTGAATGTTCACCCTACTTATTTGTCGAGGGAGTTCTCAAAGTACTTTGATAACCTTTCATTTGGAGATTACATAAGAAAACTACGGATTGAAAAGGCGGTTCACCTTTTGAATGAGTCTAATCATTCTTTAGCGGAAATAGCTTACCTCACTGGCTTTTCTGATCAAAGTCATTTTAACCGAATATTTAAGAAGTACACTGGGCAAAATCCTTCTGAATTGAGAAAAAAGATTTCTAAAAAGTAAATCAGATACAAAAAGTAAAGTTTATTCTATATCCAACATTCAATGTTTAATAACATTGCAAAATACTTTAATTCGATACAGATGAATCGTTGCGGATATTTTGCTTTACTATTTTGTGTACTTGCTTTTCTTACAGTACAACAAGTCAACGCACAAGCTATTGAGAAGAGTATACATAGGCGTGAACAATTGTGGTTTGGATACTTTAACCAAACCAGACTAACGAATAAGTTTGGTTTGTGGCTTGATGTTCATTACAGACAAACTGATAAT
Source organism: uncultured Cyclobacteriaceae bacterium (assembly GCA_964235605.1). Classification (GTDB taxonomy): domain Bacteria; phylum Bacteroidota; class Bacteroidia; order Cytophagales; family Cyclobacteriaceae; genus DATCRE01. The sequence goes on from CAXSCR010000002.1 coordinate 6,891, forward strand.
TTTTTTGATCGGCCGTTCCAATTTTTATTCAGGCCCGCTGTCACTTATTTTATAAAAGATAATTTGAGATTTAATGTAGGCTATACTTTCGTTAACCATTTTCCCGGAAAGGGTTTAGATACATCTAGACCGGAGCATAGAACTTGGCAACAAATCTGGTGGAACCAAAAATACCCTGGCTTAACCACTTTGCAGTGGCTCAGATTTGAGCAAAGATATAATAGAAAAATAGCCAATGATGTACTGTTAAATGGTTATAACTCTAACTTTAGACTGCGATACAATTTGTCATTCTTCATTCCATTGAACGGAAAAGAAATAGTAGCGAAAACACCTTTTATTGCTATAGCAGATGAAGTGTTCGTGAACTTTGGCAAAAAAATAGTTTATAACACTTTTGATCAAAATCGTTTCTTTGTTGGCTTTGGCTATCAATTCACGTCGCACCTCAATGCGCAATTGGGTTACATGAATGTTTTCCAACAAGAAGCATCTGGAAGCAATTACTTCTCAACCAATGCTATTCGGTTATTCGTGTTTCATTCACTCGATTTCAGAAATAAGGATAATGAGTAAGGTACCGCTTATGAAATGGATTACTAGTGAATGGCTAAAAATTGTTTGGATTTCTTACCCACGGCTAATCAAAACCTTTGTTGACAGTGACAGGGATACGAATTTATCTAATTATTCAAAGATCAAGGGGTTTGAAAGACCAAAGAAATTGAATGCAATAGCCTAAGGTCTTCCAGGTGCAGAATATACACAGAAGGAAAATATTGCACATTCGATTAAATTGTTAAAACACATAATCTTAATGATAAAGCTGTACATCAAATAGCTGAATTGTTCGGGTTGCCGATACGAAAAGTTTTCAATTAGCAAGCCGCAAGCTTTGGGCAGTATCAGCCGGACTATCGCATAACTCTACAAACAATTATGAGATGTTGACTATACAATGAGTTTTACGATGAACTTTATAGCTAGACATAATAATTGTACAGCAAGAAAATACAAATAGTTACTAAAATAAATTTATGATAACCGATAACATGGCAATATCGCCCACCTATTCGCTCAAAGATTTAATTATATATTTTATAAAACTGGGCACGTGGGGTTTTGGTGGGCCAGTAGCGTTAGTGGGTTACATGCATCGTGATCTTGTTGAGGATAAAAAGTGGATTAGTGAAGAGGATTATAAAGAAGGATTGGCCCTGGCTCAGCTTGCACCCGGGCCTTTAGCTGCACAGCTTTCAATTTATCTGGGTTATGTTCATTATAGAATTTTAGGCGCGACACTTGTTGGAATTGCGTTCGTGTCGCCTTCTTTTTTAATGGTGCTTGGCATTGGCTACGCCTATGTATCATACGGCGGTTTGCCTTGGATGCAAGCTATATTTTACGGTGTCGGTGCCGCTGTAATTGGTATCATTGCCATTGGAGGTTACAAACTCACAATGAAAAGTATTGGTAAGGATAAGCTGCTCTGGGCAATATTTATTGTACTTGCTATAACAACCTTTGTAACAGAAGAGGAAATATTATGGCTTATACTTCTAGCCGGTGCAGCAGTATGGTTTTCCAAATCTCCACCAAGATGGATAAACTCTTCAGCCAATGGAATATTACCGGCATTTATTCTTCAACTTCAACCTGTAGCTACTGAATCTAAACTTTGGGAAATTGCATGGTTCTTTACAAAAGCAGGGGCGTTTGTGTTTGGAAGTGGATTAGCGATTGTGCCTTTTTTATATGGCGGTGTCGTAAAAGAATTTGGATGGTTAAATGAGCAGCAATTTCTAGATGCAGTTGCGGTAGCAATGATTACACCGGGCCCTGTTGTTATTACAGTAGGATTCATCGGTTATCTTGTCGCCGGGTTTTGGGGTGCTAGTGTTGCCGCTTTAGCAACTTTTATTCCGTGTTATTTATTTACGGTCATTCCTGCTCCTTATTTTAAGAAGTATGGAAAGCATCCTGCTATAAGGGCGTTTGTGGATGGTGTTACAGCCGCCGCGATTGGAGCGATAGCCGGTGCCGTTCTTGTCTTCGGAAAACGTACGTTGACCGATTTGCCTACAGTTATCATTGCAATAACTACTGCCTTGATATTATTTCGATTCAAAAAACTTCAAGAGCCAATGATCATTGCAGTAGCCGCCCTAATAGGCATTGTACTTAAGTTGATTTTGTAACTGAGTGTAAGTCTCTAAAATTAGTTGGGAATACATAAGAACCTGTTCGTGATCACGCCTATGTTGAGTGTCGTATATCTATCTATGTAGTTCAAGCTATCTAGTTCAAGACCATGACTCAAAAGGTATTTAATCTCTCTATCTTTATATACTGCGCATGTGTCTTGAAAGACGAGACATTGCGCCTTCAGTATTAGATGTATCCAACATCATGCTACCGCTAACCTCAAATTAATGGGATGTCATTCTTTAACCATTCACATTAAATTCATTGACCAAAAAAATATTTCTAAAATTTTTTCGGATTATTTGGATATAAAAATTCTTAAACACACTTTTGTCTATCGGTTTAGTAGACAAATCAATTCCACCAAGTTGATTATATAGAAGAAGGGGAGAGATCAGGCTCTTTGAACCTCTAGCAACCTGTTCCACCAACAAGTGCTACATCCTGCCAAAAAATATTTTGGAACTATAAAAGTATAGTAAGATGAGTAGTATTAATTTTTTAAGTCAAGTTTCTCAACGCGAAAAATGCATATTCAAATCGTGCCTCACGTATTGTTGTTGCTAACGAATCCACATTCAAAGCATCTGTATTCCCTTAAGATGCTCTTTTAAGAAGCTGATTTCAGCGATATATGGCTTTTAGGGTGCACTATTCTTATGGACATATGGTGGTATGTCTTTAAAAATCAAGTGCACTCCTTAGCCGCCAATCTCAAATTTAATTTTACGATATATGAAAAGATTAAAAAAATCTTATCGGTTACCGCTTGCCTTATTCTTATTGCTGGGCATCGCATTGACATTAATCTCCTACAAGGAAATTAGATCAATGGCATACACAAAAACGCTAGGAATGGTTTACGTTGCCGGCGGCTCATTGTTAGCTGAAGTGCCTAACACCCATAACGTAAAGACTTTTTCAATTAAGCCTTTTCTGCTAGATAAAAACGTAGTAACAGTTGGTGATTTTAATGCTTTTGTAAAAGCTACCCGTTACGTGACTGAAGCAGAAAAATTCGGTAACGCGGGTGTGTTCGATCAAAAGAAAGGCGAATGGATTTTAATTGATGGCGCAAATTATCATCATCCGTATGGGAAGGACAAGCCAGCTGCAGAATTGGATCATCCTGCAACACAAGTTTCATGGAATGATGCACAAGCCTACGCGAAGTGGAAAGGTAAAAGATTACCTACGCAGTGGGAGTGGGAATTTGCTGCAAAAAAAAGCGATAACAACAGCACGCGTTATTCATGGGGAACTGATCTAATTGAAAAGGGTAAATATAAAGCCAACACTTGGCAAGGCAGTTTTCCTTATAACAATACAATAGAAGATGGCTATGAAGGTACGTCGCCAGCAGGTGCATTTGGTGCCAACCAATTGGGATTTACAGATATGGGTGGTAATGTATGGCAGTGGTGCAGTGACACTATAGCACCAACGCAAGAAGAAGCAGCGCAAGACGCTGCAAACAGACGCGTACTTAGGGGAGGATCATTTTTGTGCGACCCCTTGGTATGTCATGGATTTACTGTTGATGGCCGCTCATCATGTACGCCAGAGACTGCACTAGTCCATCTTGGGTTTAGATGTGCAAAAGATATTTAAGTGGAAGAATTACAAAACACAAACGCATATCAATCATGAAAACAATAATAAAGTCAATATACATATCAGCTGTTTTATTCACACATTCTATTCTGGGATTTTCACAAGATGTAACGAATAACAAAGTCATTATAACAGGTGCTCGTTTTAGCTATCCCATAGTTGAGAAATGGATTGCAGCGTACAAAAATGAAAATCCAAATTCGAATCTTGTTATTGAAGCAAGAACAACTTTAGACCCTGCTCAATATGATTTGCTGATAGAAGCCTATGAGCCTGACGCAAGTGTAAAAGAAACGCGTGAGTATTTGTATGTAGCAAGATATGTCTTGTTACCTGTCGCCAACGCATCTTCAAATTTTGCAAAGGCTTTCGCAGAAAAGGGTTTAAACAAAGAATGGATTAATCAGATATATTTCAGCGACGTCTACGCCAATAAGAAAGATGCAAAGAAAATAGATTTTGAATACACCGTGTACACTCGTTTACAAAAAGCTGGTGCGCCTATAACTTTTGCAAAATATTTTGGATTTGAACAAGCGAACATAAAAGGTAAGGCCATATCTGGTGCGGATGAGCATTTGATCAAAGCGTTATTAAAAGATACTACAGGTGTCTCGTATAGTGTGCCGGGTCTTCTCTATAATCTTTATACACGTAAGCAAGTAGATGGGTTAACAATCATACCTGTAGACACGGATGGCAATGGCCGTGTGAGCAGCGATGAACGGTTCTATGACAATCTTGATAAACTCGTTTCAAAGTTAGAAGAATCAGAACTTAAAAACATTCCAACCGGATATCTCCATCTCTCTATTGCTAGAAACAATAGTAATGCTGAAGCACGCCGCTTCTTGCAATGGTTAGGAGATCACAGCCAAGAAGATTTGACTCAATTTGGTTTATTGAAACCAGATCCAACAATTTTCCAGAAAGGAAAAGATAAACTTAACAAGCCACTGGCATTTCATTAACAAAAGCCGTGAAATATCCGACCTACAAATTCACCATTGGTTTTATGATAAGAAATATAGCTATAGTGTCATTTTTAATTTTATCTGCCGGACAAATATTCGCACAGGATATTTTACAAGGCGTGGTAAAAGATGAATCGGGTGACACTTTGCCTGGCGCAACGATATTTATTAAGAGTAATGGAAGTTCTACCAGTACAGATGTAAATGGTAAATTTAGTATTAAATCCGCAAAAGAATTCCCATTTACGGTTACTATTAATCTGGTTGGTTTTAAAACACAAGAGGTAGAGATTTATGAATTATCAGAAGAGAAACTTGAAGTAACACTGAAACTTGATAACCTGCTAGATGAAGTTGTAGTAGTAGGTTACGGAGAATTAAAACGTAAAGATATTACAGGTTCTATTGCATCCATTCCTCCAGAATTGAAAACGCAACCTGTGAGTTCACCTGAAAGATTATTGCAAGGTGCTTCGGCAGGTTTACAAGTTACACAAACAAGCGGTCAGCCAGGCGGTGGTGTTAGTGTACAGATCAGAGGCAGTAACTCAATCACTGCTGCATCTGATCCACTGTATGTAATAGATGGCTTTCCCATCAACAACGACTATGGTATAACAGATGCAGGTGTAACGGATGGACCTAAGCTTAATCCACTTTCTTCAATCAGTCCTTCAGACATTGAATCTATTGATGTATTAAAAGATGCGTCTGCAACTGCTATTTATGGATCGCGTGGCGCGAATGGGGTAATCATTGTAACAACGAAAAAGGGCCAACGCGATGGATCTTCCATTCACTATGATGGATTTTATGGTGTTCAGGATGTGATAAGAAAAATTTCGGTATTGAACGCAAGTGAATGGTGGCAATTAAGAAAAGATGCTTTTATAAATACACCTAATGGTAAAGCGGCTACATTGCCGGCACCTGGTGCATTTAAATATGATACTACGGGGGTTGGTACAGACTGGCAAGACGCTGCCTTTGTTCAAGGGCCAATTCAAAGTCACAGTCTTTCTTTTTTGACAGGAACAGAAAAAACTGGGCTAGCAATTTCAGGAAACTATTTTAATCAGGACGGTGTATTGCGCAATACAGGTTTTACAAGATATGCTGCACGTATAAATGTAGATCATGACTTTAATGATAAATTTAAAATTGCCTCATATATAACCGGTAGCCAAACGAGTGCCAATGTTGCGCCACAAGCCATTGTGCCCAATTTGTTGCTTACCTCTCCTGCCATACCAGTGTATGATACATTGGGCAATTTTGTAAAAAATTCATCTACAGATTCACCGCTACAAAATCCAATTAACTCATTACTTAATCAGGTAAACGAAACACAAACAACACGATTTCTTGCTAATATTTCTGGTGACTATAAAATTACTGAAGGAATTACTTTTAAAGTTCTATTAGGTACTGACATTGTTTTCAATAAGCAAAATCGATTCTTGCCGAACAGTACCTATGAAGGTAATCCTTCTGGTGGAACAGGTACAGGTGGCATTGCCACGGTTGGCTCAGTTAACACCAGCAGTTGGTTAAATGAAAATACGCTAAACTATTCCAGCGTATTTGACAAACATAGCATCAATGCTGTAGCTGGTTTTACAGCACAAGCATCTAAAACGAATGGGTTTTTTGCATCAGCCGGCACCTTTGCTTTCGATGAGTTGACTTATAATGCTTTGCAATTTGGTACAGGATCAAGAGCACCTGGATCAATATCAACAGCATGGCAATTGGCTTCTTATTTAGGTCGTATCAATTATATTTACAATGAAAAGTATCTGCTAACGATTACTCTGCGTGCTGATGGTTCTTCAAGATTTGGTCCTAATAACAAATGGGGCTATTTCCAATCAGCTGCGCTTGCATGGAATATAAGTGAAGAGAATTTCTTAAGCGACTATAAACAAATCAGCAATTTAAAGCTACGTTTAAGTGCGGGGACCACAGGTAATCAAGGTATAACACCTTACTCTTCAATATCTCAGATTAGTAGCTTTAGATATAATTTTTCCAATACCAATGTGCAAGGCTACGCACCTATTTCAGTCAACAACCCTGAGCTTGGTTGGGAAAAAACTTTTCAAACCAATCTTGGTGTCGACTTAGGTTTATATAAAAACAGGGTTAATTTAACTGCTGATTATTACGTAAAACGAACCAGTAATTTGTTATTGGGCGCTTCTGTTCCAGGTACTTCAGGTTTATCATACTATGACATACTCGTTAATCCGTCACAAAGCTCTACAGTCTATCAGAATATTGGTGAGGTAGAGAATAAAGGATTCGAGGTAGCTTTAAATACGCAAAATATTATCGGTAGCAAATTTACGTGGAGCACAATTTTTGTTTACTCCAGGAATGTAAATAGGATTATAAGCTTAGGGAATGGCGTTAATCAAATCATCCCAAACATCAACCAGCCTTCGGTATTACAAGTTGGCGCACCCGTGGGTTCGTCTTATGTTTATCAGACAGATGGTGTAATACAAGCTGAAGAGGCAGGAACTACCGCGCTAACGCCTCAGGCTAACAAAACTGCCGGTGGTCAAAAGTATAAAGACATTAGCGGTCCGAATGGAGTACCTGATGGCTTGATAACACAAGCTTATGATCGTGTACTAATCAAAAATCAACCCGGCCTTAATCTTGGTCTTACCAACACCCTGAACTACAAAACATCATTCGGAACGCTTGATTTAACCGTTTTCCTCCAGGCTAGCATAGGTGGAAAGTTATACAACAACAACAGAGCTATGCTAGAATTAGGAACGGGTTTCTATAATGGCTCGAAAGAAATGTTGAACCGATATTCAGCTGCCAAAACCAATACTGATGTAAAAGAGGCGTATCAGGATCCTGCAGTGACAGTCTCTGATCGATTCATAGAAGATGCATCTTACCTAAGATTAAAGATCGTGTCATTGGGATATACATTTCCGGAGACATGGACATCAAAAATCAAAATCAAGAAATTCAGAATGTACGGTTCGGCGCAGAACATTGGTACGTGGACTAACTACACAGGCTATGATCCTGAGGCTAGTTTCTCCGGACAGTCCTTGATTAACAGAGGTATAGATAATGGTGTGTATCCAAACTATAAAACAATTTTAGCGGGTATCAATCTTACTTTCTAAAACACGGTGATCAAATAAATAAATTACAATGAAGACTTATACAAAATCTATATTATATAACTTAGTTGTCGCCCTTTCAACAGCGATGACTTCATGCGAGGACTTTCTAACCGAGAAACCGGAATCATTTATAAAGACAGATGATTTTTATAATACGGAAGCTGATGCGTTGTATGCTGTGAGTTCAGTTTACTACTTATTAAACTCTGGCGGTAACGGTTTTCAAACACCTTACAATACGCTTTTCAACACAGGGTTGAATTTTATGGCTGATGATGAATTTCCCGGACCTGGGGCTACACAAGCTGATGTTCGTTCAATGGCGAACAACCTACATACTTCAACCAACCTTCGTGTATATGAATTATGGCAACAACATTATGCTGCAGTTCGCAAAGCGAATCTGGCAATTGATAAGATTCCCGGTATTGCTTTTGCAAATGCTGCGATGCAAAGTCGTTTGATTGGAGAAGCAAAATTTTTGAGGGCTTTATATTATTTTAATCTCGTACGTCTATATGGTGACGTGCCGCTAATTACAAAGCCACAATATTTTGTCAATGCAGTAGACTATGCTGTTGAACGCACGCCATTAGTTCAGGTATACGCACAAATTGAGCAAGATCTTAAAGAAGCAGCGGCTGTTCTACCAGACGCTTACACCACACCCAATGTAGGTCGTGCAACAAAAGGAGCGGCTAAAGCTTTGTTGGCGAAAGTATATTTAACGAAAGCGTCCCTTCCACTTAACTTAATTGAATATTATGACGAGGCGGTTGCTATTGCTGAGGAAGCACTATCGCCAGCAGAAGGTGGTACCGGCACTTTTGGCTATGCACTACAAACAGATTTCGCAAAAGTATTCTTACCCGCTTTCAAAAATAACAGTGAGCATATCTTTAGCGCCCAATTTAAATCAAGTTCCACGTCAAACGGTGCGTTAACTCAAGGTAATAACCAAAATCCAAGATCCATTAGGACCCAGGTACCAGGACTCGCGGGTTCATACGCCGATCAGGTTTGGTTCTATACAGTAGATGATCCTTCGAAGCCAGGTGGAAAAGATAAGTTCTTCAGTGTATTTAAACTTTATACATCAAAGGATAAGCGCCGTGATGTAACCTTTGTTACTAATTTCAAAAGCCCAACCAATTCAAAAAAGTATGGGGCATTAAATGATCCTACTGTCAGTGGCAGCAAGCTAGATTCAATTCCATATTTTAATAAAGCATGGGATCCGGCGTCTACTGCGGTCACGAGCGAATCAGCAGCGAACGTATCCATTATTAGGTATGCCGAATTACTGCTGATTCATGCAGAAGCAGAAAATGAATTGAATGGTCCAACTGCAAAAGCGTATGCCTCCTTAAACAAAGTTAGAAAGAGAGCAGGCCTTGATGACTTAGCAGCGGGACTTAACAAAGATCAATTTCGCGATTCATTATACCTTGATCGCAGGCTTGAACTCATATTTGAGTACCATCGCTGGTTTGATTTAGTCCGCGAAAAAAATGCTACAGGTAATTCAATTTTTGTAAAATCTTTACATAATGCAGGTAAAACAAATGCATCAGAAAAGCACAGGTTACATCCAATTCCACAGCAAGAGATTGAATTGAATAAATTATTAACCCAAAATGCAGGATACTAATTAGGAATTGGGCTTGGTTTAAAACAAGCTAGCAGCTCGTAGCTAGAAGCCAGCAACTCTTCAAATTGACATTATTAAAACATTATACATTATGAACAATTTCTATAAATTTATACTAACCACTGGGGTGGTATTTAGTTTGTCGTTTTCCGTCGCAGGTGCGCAGCATGATCCTGTTCAGCCTTACCAGGGTAAGGTTGGGAGAACATTAGCTGATACGCAACAATCGTGGCCCATAAAATTAAAGGCGCTACAAGGTGCGCCTAATGTAGTCTGGATACTCTTAGATGATATCGGGTTTGGTGCTACCAGCGCTTTCGGAGGATTGATACAGACCCCTACATTGGATAGTCTTGCCAATAACGGTTTGCGTTATACCAATTTTCATACAACAGCTATATGCTCTCCGACACGTTCGGCGCTTTTGACAGGTCGCAACTCACATTCAGTTCACATGGGGTTGTTTCCAACAACTGCTGTTGGTACGCCGGGCTATGATGGAATAATGCCCTTCGAAAAAGCAACTATAGCAGAAATTCTTCGTGAGAATGGGTACAACACCTATGCTACTGGCAAGTGGCATCTTGTTCCATCAACTGATGATACGCCAGCTGGGCCTTTCAACCGTTGGCCTACAGGAAGAGGATTTGATCATTACTTCGGATTTTTGAGTGGGTCAACAGATCAGTACCATCCTGTAGTTTGGGAAGATACTAGGAAAGTAAACCCTGAAACAATTAACAAACACTTCACTACATTAATAGCTGATAAAGCAATCAGTTTTATAGCGGAACAAAAGTCAGTAGCACCTGAGAAACCATTTTTCCTATACTTCACACCAGGTGCCGGTCACTCACCACATCAAGTTTCAAAAGACTGGAGGGAAAAGTATAAAGGCAAATTTGATCAGGGATGGGATAAGTCAAGAGAACAAATTCTTGCCAATCAAATTAAACTTGGTATTGTTCCAAAAAATACGGTCTTGCCACCATCAAGTCCAACAGTAAAACCATGGGCATCACTAAACAGTGATGAGAAAAAACTATATGTGCGTTTCATGGAAAATTATGCAGGCTTTGTTTCACATGCTGACAATGAAATAGGAAGGTTGGTAAACTACCTGAAGAAAATTGGTCAACTTGAAAACACAGTGATCTTCGTTTCCATTGGTGATAACGGCGCGAGTAGAGGTGGAACTTATGAAGGTATCATCAATCCATTAGATGCTTCACTTACTCCCGAAGAAAGACTAAAAAAGAATATTGCAAACATTGATTTGATTGGTACTGAACGTTCTAATGTTAACTACCCCATTGGATGGGCACAATCTGATAATACACCTTTCCGCTACTATAAATCAGACGCAAGTTCTGAGGGTGGAACACGCAATCCACTTATTGTTTTCTATCCGAAAGGCATAAAGGAAAAGGGAGGCATACGGAATCAATATTCTCATGTAATTGATTTGTTGCCAACAACAGTTGAATTGACGGGTGTAAATATTCCTGAAGTCATCAACGGATATAAACAAGAACCTGTTGAAGGCACCAGTCTCGCATATAGTATTAATGATGCCGCCGCGATTTCAAAACATTTGGTACAGCATTTTGAAATAAGAGGTTCACGTTCAATTTATAAAGACGGATGGAAAGCAGGAACACTACATCCACAGGGAACGAGCTTTGATAATGAAAAATGGGAGCTATATCATGTTGCTGAAGACATAAATGAACGTATTGATCTTTCAGCAAAGCATCCTGAAAAAGTAAAAGAATTGCAGGCACTATTTGATGAACAGGCCCACAAGTTTAATATTTATCCGCTTAAGGATGAAGCTTCACCTTCAATTGCACCGAACTTCTATTCAAATTCGCAAAGAATTGTTTTATACCCTGGCGTTTCACAATTATTTGAAGGTTCATCACCGCGTTTTGTCAATAGATCATTTAGCATTACTGCTGACGTCAATCTTACGAACGAGAATGTGCAAGGCGTGTTGTTCTCTATTGGTGGATGGCAAAATGGAATTAGTTTTTATGTACAGGATGGAAAGTTGAACTTTGCTTACAACACAGGACTTAAAACTTATTATGTTTCGTCTGAAAAGCAACAATTGCCGATTGGAAATGTAAGATTGAAATTCCAGTTCAAATATAATGGTGGAGAACAAGGCGCTGGCGGAATAGGAGATTTGTATGTCAATGAAAAGAAAGTTGGTGAGGCCGCTATTGACAAGACACTGAAATCAAACATTGGTACCTATGAAAACATTGAAGTAGGCCGTGATATCATTTCGCCAGTAACAGATAACTATCAAGTTCCATTTGTTTTCACAGGCTCAATAAACACAGTGGTGATCGATCTAGAAAAAGAAGTACCTGCCCAAGCTTCTATTTTTAAACCTTAATAATAATAGCCATGAGACGTTCTGATGTAATTCTTTTAATAAAGAAAATTTTTGTAGGGATTGTTGTTACCATAGTTCCCTTCGTCATACTGTTTAGTGGATTGTGGCTTGTAAGAAACTTGCTTCGCTAATTATTTAAAAGATGAATGTTATGAAAATGGAACCAGAAATAAAGCAACGCATTGTAAAAAACGTTTTGCTAAGCCTGTTGATTTATGTTTTACCGATTTTATTGATGTTCGCTACATTTTATTTCACTGGCCAGCGACCTTGGGAGAAAAAGTCTAAGGTGTCTGAAGAAATTAATACATCGAGCAAAACTGAATAATGAAAATTTATAACTCCTATAAAGAGGATATTGAGATAATAAACATCGCGATTATAAATACACAGTCATCACTATAATTTGATAAATAAATTTCTAATTCTATGATTAAATATTTTGAAGCCGTTTTTGAAAACCTAAGTACATGGGGCTTACCTGTACTCGTACTGATCCTGGGTGTGATTGAATTTTCCTTTGGCCTTTATAAAAAGCATTGGAATAAAAATGAACGTATACTTGATATAGTTTGCTATACTGTTCCTAAGATTGTTGTAAGGCCACTGGTTGCCTATTTTGGTTTGAAATTTTTACCAATCATCCTTCCCGATTTCAAAGCCTCTTTTGAATGGGTTCCGTTCTGGTGGGGATTTTTAATTACTGCCATCGCGGATGACCTCACACAATACTGGTATCATCGACTACATCATGAAGTACCATTTTTGTGGCGCTTTCATAGAACACATCACTCGGCCCCTTACATGGGCATGGCCATGGCGAGTAGACAAAATATTATTTACACCATTTTCTTTTCACAAACTTATCTCACAACAGCGCTCGTGTATATTGGTTTGGGGTATCCGGCGTTGTTTGTGAAAGGAATCAAATCTATTATTACAACATTAGCACATTCTAGCATTAAATGGGATAAACCATTCTATGAAAAGAGATGGCTACATCCTGTTGCATGGGTATTAGAAAGGTTAATTTCTACACCCGCTACACACCATGCCCATCATGCCGATTCAAGTGATGATGGTGTTGGACATTATAAGGGAAATTTTGGAAATATGTTTTTTATCTGGGACATCATTTTTGGTACCGGACTTATAACACGTCAATATCCAAAAGCCTATGGCGTAAAATCCTATCAACAAGAAGAGTGGTATGCCCAGTTTTTGTGGCCGATTCTTAAATCGAAGAAGGAAGGAAGTGAGTTGTCACACAATGGCCCGATGGTTAACGAGGATTCCGCAGATGAGCGTACTATTTCCCAACATTCATTTCCGGTTTCTGAACACGAACTTTATAAACCAAGCTGGGGGCTTTTTTCTATGAATAAAACTAAGCGTAGCAATATATCGCCTCAGTAAATATTTATTTTACGTAAAGCATCAAATATTAAAATTATGAACACAAATAAAATAGCATTTGCGCTTTTGTTGAGCGCATCATCGATTTCATTTGCGAATGCCCAGCAGACAACCGAATGGAAAGGAAAGATTGCCAAGTCAACCAAAGACGCGCAGCCCTACAAAGTTGACTTCATTAAAAAAGCACCTGAAGGAGCGCCAAATATTCTTTTGATATTATTAGATGATGTTGGCTATGGGGCCACAAGCGCTTTTGGAGGATTAATCAATACACCGAATTTAGATTCGCTTGCAAACAAAGGATTGCGTTATACCAATTTTCACACAGCGGGGATTTGCTCACCAACAAGGTCCGCATTGCTAACGGGACGTAATCATCATGCCGTGGGCATGGGCATGTTTCCGCATTATTATTTATCGGGAGATTTTCCTGGGTACAACGGCCACATTCAACCTCAGAATGGAACCATTGCTGAAGTGCTGCGAGAAAATGGTTATAGCACATACCATCTGGGTAAGTGGCATCTTACACCCGATGATGAATCAACTGATCTTGGTCCTTTTGTTCGCTGGCCTTCAGGGAAAGGATTTGATCATAACTTTAGTTTCTTAGGTGGAGCAACAGATCAATATAAACCTGATCTGGTAGAAGATAATAAGCACATCACGCCCGATGGTAGACATTTAAATACATTGCTCACAGATAAAGCGATCGATTACATATCCAAACAAAAATCACTTGCACCTGAAAAACCATTCTTTGTGTACTATGCAACAGGTGCAGCACACGCGCCACACCAAGTGGATAAAGAGTGGTCAGACAAATACAAAGGCAAGTTTGATGGTGGATGGGATGTGTACCGGGAGAAAGTTTTTGCTAGTCAGAAGAAACTAGGTGTAATTCCTACCAGCGCAGTTTTACCTGAGCGCAATAGTTATCTGAAAGCCTGGAAGGATCTTCCTGCAGAGGAGAAAAAACTATTTGCGCGCTTCATGGAAGTATATGCAGGCTTTCTCGAACATACCGATTATGAAATTGGAAGGTTATTAAATCACCTCAATACATCAGGACAACTTAATAACACCGCTGTCTTCGTTATTGTTGGTGATAATGGAGCAAGTAAAGAGGGTCTTGAATATGGCGTTACTACAAAGTCTGTAAGATTTGGTGTTGACCCGGTTAAGCGTGAAGATTATCGTCAACTAGTGTTAAGTGAGTATGATAAAATAGGCGGCAAGGAAGTACCAACTGTTGCCAACTATCCATTGGGCTGGGCACAAGCTACCAACACACCCTTCAAATTCTGGAAGAGTGATGCTAATGCAGAGGGCGCAACACATAATCCTTTGATTGTTTACTACCCAAGAGGTACTGCTGAAAAAGGTGGAATTCGTAATCAGTATGGACATGTGATTGATATCTTCCCAACCATAGAAGAAATTGCTGGCATCAAACAACCTGAGACAATAAGGGGTATTAGGCAAAAGCCTTTACATGGAACGAGTTTGGTGTACTCACTTTCAGGTAAAAATGCTTCATCACGTCATAATCAACAATACTATACCATCTTTGGTAACAGAGCCATTTACAAAGATGGATGGAAAGCGGCGGCGGCCCATCATCCCAATTCGTTAGAATTATTTGTTTATGCCGATGAACCAAAACCGAGCGTTGAGAATAACCCAGATAAAGAAGTCTGGGAATTGTACAACCTCAATGAAGACTTCAATGAGCGTAATGACCTGGCAAAGAAACATCCAGAAAAGTTGAAGGAGTTGAAAGCGCTCTATGAAGCAGATGCAGCCAAATACAATATTTATCCGCTCGTCGACTTTGAATATGCGCAGGAGCGATACAAGGAAATGCAATTGAAACTAAAACAGCAAGAAGCGAAGAAATAGCTGTGAGCTGTGAGCTTTAAGTTACGTGAAGAATCTACTCGCAGTTCTTAGCACATAACATGTAACTACTTTTAATGACTTGTAAAAGTCAGCTTCATTACATCGAGAGGGTTGTTGATTTCCCAAGGCTTAACTTCAGCTACCAACTAAATAGGACTGATAAAAAATAATCACAGAGAGTAAATCTGGTGCAATGGAGTTTTTAATAATGTGAAAAATAACATGACTATAGAGATGAAAAGAAGATTACTAATCATGGCAATAATGCTCACCACAGCGTTTGCATTTGCCCAACCAAATGAAGGTGTTGTAAAACTCCGAGGAACAAGACTCACTTATCCCTTGTTAAAAAAATGGATTGCAGAATTCAATAAAACATATCCAACAATTAAAATTATAATAGCGCCTGACGCCCCGGCAGATAGCATTGATTTTACTGTTGCAGCCTATAAACTTTCCACAACTGATTTTAAAGAAAATCAAAAAGGCGTTGTTGTAGCACAATACGTTCAACTACCTGTTGTGAACAGCAAACGTCCTGGCTTAGCGGAATTGCAGGCACGTGGGGTTAAAGAAAAAGATTTGCAGGATTTATTTTTTACTGTTGGAGCACCATCTTTCCTTGCTTCTTCACAAAACAAATCACAATTATATGTTCGCGATAAACCCGTGTGTGCTGTAAAGGCATTCGCTGCGCATTACGGAAATGATCCCAAAAAGATAAAAGGTACAGGCATTAATGGCGACGACCAAGATCTTGCTAACGCAGTAAAGAATGATATTAATGGTATCTCATTTAACAATCTTGGATTTATCTATGATGTAACCACGCGAAAAGTTCAAAAGGACTTAGCCATACTTCCGCTTGATTTGAATGAGAATGGAAAGGTAGATAAGGATGAACAGATTTATGGAACGGTTGATCATGTCATTGAATTCATTGAGAAGACTAAGAATCCTAAGTTTGTCAATGAGCATGTGAATTTTATTTTTAACACAGAATCCAAGAATGCTTCGGCAGCTAAATTTCTTAGCTGGGTGCTTAGCAATGGCCAACAGTTCAATCATCAACTTGGTTTTATTAATTTGAATAAAGCTTTTCTTGCAGAACAAAAAGTGATTTTTAAAGACGGGTTCAAAGTTAGTTCCATTTCAGCATGTGAAGGTGCAGATAGGCTGATGGCAAAGCGAGTAGATTAGTGGTTAATGGTTAATTGTTAAAAGTTAATTGTTAATAATTAATAGGGTTCATGTTGCAGTAGATTTTTAATTCTTGTCGATTTATAAGATAGATAGGATGCACTTTAATGAGCCTAACGTCATGTTTAGTTGAGTCAGTATGTAATATTCAAACAACTCTTTTATTTTGATAATACTATCTCTAATTTAGTAAAAAACATAAAGATGAATACGTCAAAAAATATCTCGCTTTTAGTTGTACTATCAATGGCTTCGTTTTGTGTACAGGCACAAATCACAAAAAAATATGATCTTGCTGACTTGCTTAAAAAGGGTCTGCTAGCGCCTTACCATCGCACAGCAAGTTTATTAGATGATCCATTCCATAAAGGAATAAAGCTTGATGAGAAAGTCGGTGAAGGTGTAGTCTGGTTGAAAGATGTTACATTTTCTAACGGAACTATTGAAATAGACTTACGTGGTAAGGATGTTCCTCAAGGGAGTTTTATTGGTATGGCATTCCACGCAGTAAATGATTCAACCTTCGATGGTATATACTTCCGACCATTTAATTTTCAGGCAAAGGATTCTATCAGAAAAATTCATGCTGTTCAATATATCAGCCATCCAGACTTTACCTGGAAGAAGCTACGTGAAGAACGCAACGGCATTTTTGAAAAAGGCCTTGTAAATCCACCAGATCCTAATGTATGGTTTCATGCACGCATTGAAGTGAAAGACAATAGTGTATATGTTTATGTGAACGATGACAAAAGCCCATCGCTCACAGTAACAAAACTGAATGCGCGTAAAAGCGGAAAATTAGGTATATGGGTTGGCGCAGGTTCTGGTGGCGATTTTGCCAACTTAGTAATTGTTAGCCGTTAATCTTAGGGCTAGCTAATGGTATCACCGCGGTGCTATACATTAGCCCGTCATACCAAGAAATCGAATTTATTCTTCATGAATGAGCCCACCCTAAATCTGTTTATTTAAGTTGGGCTCGCTCTATTTGTCTTTATTATGTGACTAAGCAGGCTTCATAATTAGTTCCGAACCATCGTCTGCTTTTAGTTGCACCTTGTCATCAGTTAACTCTAAAATGGTAAAATTTTCAGTTACGTCAGCACCGTCAAATTGCATAGTTAATGTGGATCCATTAGTTGACCACTTACCACTCATGCTTTGCGTATCATCACCCATTTTTACATTTCCATCTCTGGAGAATGTAATCTTTTGCTTCTTTTCATCTTGGCTTAATTTATCGCGTTCGCCTTCAGCATTTCTTTGGCGAGTTGCTACCCAAGTCTTATGAGTTTGCCCTGCTATCTTTTCTTCGTTGGTTACTGGCTTATCAGCATCTTTTTTTCCACATGTTATAAATAGCAACATTAGCATGAAAGGAATTAATATTTTTCTCATATTGTGTAGTTCGTTATTTATTATGGAATAATAATTTCCTGCCCTGGATGAATTAGGTTTGGGTCTTTTATCTTGTCTTGGTTTGCCTTATAAATTTTATCCCAGGCGTTGGCATTGCCATAAAATTGTTTCGCAATCTTCGATAAACTGTCGCCACTTTTTATGGTGTAGCTTCGAATTGTTGTTGTAGAAGGTTGTGGCGCCCTTTGTACATTGGCTGATTTTTCAGCCGGTTTTTTTTCTATAGGCTTTTCTGTGCCCTTCTTAAAAAAATCAAGTATTCCCATTGTAATAGTATTTAATATTTAACATGAATAACAATCCATTATAGGCGTGTCACACTTGTTGACATTTCACCTACATGAATTATGAATAGCAATGAAAATTGTGCCGGACTGTAAGTGGTTAAGGAGAGGCTATTATGCTTTTTTCCCCATATGATGGGAAAATTTCTACTCAAAGCGTACATATTGCCTTTATTCTAAAACATTAGAATATGTGATGGTTAGTAGGCACCTGAAAACAGGGATATTAAATGGTACCTACTGATGATGCATGTTAAACCTATGTCAACTGCGTTTAAGAATTTAAATGCCTCTTGCACACTATCCATATCGATTGCTGTCTGAGGACGGGATGTAAAAGGAAGTAATAAAAGACCAAGTAATTGGAAGAACACATAAGTTACCAGAGTAAAACAATAACGAACAAATTATGCCTTTAGGCATAAGTTAAAATTGTTTCGAAGTTTAAAAGATAAAAATTATACTTCATGGTCTGAGGGGTGGGGTTAAATATCTCAATATGCTAATAAGAAAACTATTTTATTAGAAGTACATGTTGTTTAATGGAGTAAGCCTAATTTTCTATGGCAATAATAGTAAAAGATTTTGTAAATGGAAATGCTTTAAATTACTTAGTAAATAACCGTGGAGGTATTAAAGTTATTCAGAACAATGTATGTTCATACCTCAACCCGTAAATGATTTAATTTTTTGATAGCTGTAGTACCGCGCCATTGTTATTATCACTTCCCGGTGTCGGAAACTGCGCGGATATTCCAATCTTCCATTCTTTCGGTAATGATATTTCAAAACCTGCGTTGATAACACTTATTGATGATGTACCAGAATGAAAATCGCTTACTAGACTTACTTTATCTTTTATTAAAGCAGCCTCAACACCAGCCATAAGTCCCCAATTAGTTCCTTTGCTAACATAGGCTTCGGTTGCATAGTACAAGCCAGCAATCAATTTGTATTTGTCTTCTGCAAGATCAAATTTGGTATTCAGGAAATTGAAACTAACTAGTCTGATATCTGAATTTTTTTTAACGGCATTGATTCCACTTCTTGTACCTATCCCAATTTTAAACCAATCCTTGATATCAAAACTCTTCTGTGCATTAATTAGAAAGTCTGGATTTTCTTCTGGTGTTTCAGGGTGAATTTCTACACCTTGTGATCTTTTAAAATCTAGCTGATTTAATGTTAAACCTATTTCAAAACTTCGGCCTAATCCGTATGTAAAAACAGTTGACGTATTAACCTCTCCCTTAGTAATAACAGCTTGTTCCTGAAAGAAGAAATTTTTATGCTCTACAATTTCAGATGTAGGTACATCGATAAGATTACGCTGTGCCATTGTATTATGACAGATAAAAGTACTGGATATAGTCCATATCCAAATGCCACAGCTTCTCATTACGGCTTGTATTAAAGTTTTCAGCACGATTAAATCACCATGATTAAGTATTAACGGCGTTCTCCATCAATGGCGCACGCTTGATTTTTTTCTTCTGCAATGACGTATTAAACGGTGCAGGTATTTCTGTAAGCTTAACAGGGTTAGACGGCTTTGCATTTACTTCAGAAATCTTAGCGGGATCGCCAAAAATATAGTATAGCTTTCTCTTCCATCCCTTTGCGTTTTTTACATCATGTACTATATCTACGTATTCGTGGAAGTTGATTTGTAATGGATTTGCGGCTTCTGTGATATTATGTGTAATGCCATAAACTACTTTTTCATTTTCTGGTTCGAAGGTTTTAAAGATTCGGTCCCAAATAATGAAAGTTGCGCCATAATTTTTATTGATGTACTGGGGTTGTGAGCCATGATGAACCCTGTGGTTAGAAGGTGTTGCGAAAAGGTATTCAATGACAGGATGTAGCTTGCGAATGTATTCTGTATGTACCCAAAACTGAAATAGAATAGCTATTTGATTTGTTATAAAAATGATAACCGGATGGAAGCCCATCAACGCCACGGGAAAAATAAATATAATTTTTATGTACTGCACCCAGCTTAGTCGAAATGATACAGTAAGGTTATAGTTCTTGCCTGAATGATGCACCACGTGCGTTGCCCAAAAGAATCGAAGACGGTGAGATATGTTGTGCGTCCAGTAACTAAAGAAATCGAAAATAATATAACAAGGAATGAATGTCCACCAGTTTAATGTCATTCTCCAGGGAATGATATTGTAAATAAATACGAAGACATAGAATAGGAAAGTTTTTATCAGTACGCCTATAATCACATTTCCACTTCCCACTAATATTGAACCAAGTGTCTCCTTTTTCTCATAGTAAGGTTTATGTTGAAAGTAAGAGATGAGATATTCGACAAGAACAAAAAAGAACATAAAAGGTGCGGCCCAGACTAAAAGATTGGGCGATCCTTTTTGTAAAATATCAATGTCTTTTAAAAGAATTTTATCAGCACCGAAAAGGTAATTAAGAATCATATCAACGATAAAAATTAAATGCGCAAGCTATATGAAAATTGTTACAAGCTTGTAATATTTTTGGAGGGACTTTTATTTCTTTACCACATAAACATTTGCTGCACCATCTTATTTGAGTTAAAGAGACCGCATTTTATTGTATTAAAACCATGCCGTAGACTACCTAATACCATTAAAACAGTCATATATATTGCATCCCGTTGATTATCCGTCATTAAGCGTTTGTGGTAACAATAATTGATTTTGTGCTATGCTTTTTAATATGTGGAAGCTATTACCCGCATTCATAATTAATGTGGGATGGTAATAAATATTTTTCGGTTATGCTATTTATTTTTGGATTAAAACTATAAGATGCTGTACATTGCTAAACGGATGTACTTCTCTTATGCAGGCACCCGATATTATGAAATTGAAAACTACTATTTTAACATTAACATTAAGTGCCTTATCACTTATTGCTATTGAATCGTTTGGCCAGGAAACTACAGGTAGCGGTTCAAGTCAGCGTGAACAAGAACGTGCCGATAGTTTGCAGAATGCACAAGCGAAAACACAACAGGAGATTGATGCCCAAAGGTTGGAAGAGGTTAAAAAGGAAAGGAATGAAACAAAGGCAAAAGCGAAAGAAGCACAACGTGTAGAAGCTGAAGCCAACGCGGCAGCAAAGGAATCTAAAAATGCCTTACGCGCGGAAAAGAAAGCTCAAAAGGCACGTAAGCAAGCTGATAAGCAAGCAAAGAAAGCCGAGCAGGCGATAGAGAAATCTAATCAAAACTAGACGATAAAATAAAGGTCCCTTGTAGTGGTATCGAGCCGCTGCAAGGATTATATATTACCCGATAAATCATTTGCTATATATAGTTCAAAGTATGCTCACTCATCTAGTAATTACGAAGCGTTTTTCTGTATATGCAGCGCTAGCATAAGCATTATTTTCATTCATTAGTAACGTAATTACAAACTATGGGTGAAGACACCAATAAAATTTCTAAAGCAAAATCAGGTCCTATAATAGTTATTGAAGATGACCTTGATGACCAAGAGTTATTAGAAGAATCATTCAAATTCTTAAATTATCCTAACAAGGTTATTTTTTTCTCTGATGGGTACGAAGCGCTTGCCTACATCGAGAAAAGTGATGCGCAACCTTTCCTTATTCTTTCAGATATCAACATGCCTAAGATTAGCGGCTTTGAGCTAAAGGAGAAGATTCACAATAATGAGCAATTAAAGGTAAGGTGTATTCCTTATTTGTTTTTTACCACAGGGGCACAAAGGAAGGCTGTTTATGATGCATACTCCATGTCGGCGCAAGGCTTTTTCATTAAACCCAATAGCCTTACAGAATTACAAAATACCATTAGAAAGATTGTGGAGTATTGGCAAGAATGCTACTCGCCAAGTCAGTTCATTGATAAACGTTAGTATTTGTCTAACTCAATAGCGTGTGGGTCTTAACATCTGCTTTAAAGTATTTGCTAATAATATTTTGCTGGGCAAGGGTAAAATATTTTGCCGATTTAAGCAATATATTTTGCTGATATGTAAATAACATGGCGATTGCAACTAATTATTCCCTTCGGTAAATAAAGCTCGCATTGCGCACGAATGCGGTAGATCTAGTTAATGAAAGACTATATCAAAGCTGGCGATAACACAATTAATAGTAGGCTGTGACTATTAAATGGAAACTAATACACCTTATTTAAAAAGCCGACCAAACTGTGATTGAAATTTTCTGAGTGTTCTAGCATGGGCAAGTGGCCGCAACGATCGATAAGATTTAACTCAGCATGAGGAAGCAAGTCATGCAGGTGAATGGCAACTTCTGGCGGAGTTACTGTGTCCTGCAACCCCCATATTAGTAATACCGGTAAATTAATGAGGTATAAAAATGAAGACACATTATTTTCATTGGAAGGATTGATCAGACTTCTTACCGCTGAACGTTTTGAAGAGTTGCTTAACACATCAAACACCTCTTCGACAAGCGTACGAGTCACTTTCGTGCCATCATAAAGAATATCTTTTACTCTTCTCTGAATATGCGCATAGTCATCTTCTGTATCATTATGTAATAGATCATGAGATAGCCCAATGCTTCCGGTTAATATCATTGACTTTAAATGGCCTGGAAATAAGTGCCCATACTTTAACGCGATTTGTCCACCAAGGTCATGACCAATTAAGGTTACGTCTTTAAGGTTGTGCCAAATAATGAATTCATGAAGTACCATGGCCATGTACTCAATATTGGTATACCGTTCAGGTAACTCAAAGATTGGAAGGCGGGGTATTACAATTCGAAAATCTCTTTCAAGTTTTGTAATCAAATGGCGCCACATGGATAGGTTACCAAATAAACCTTGCAAAAGAATTACTGTGGGTCCCTTACCTGTGTCGCTGTAGGCTTCTGTGTAAAATGGTTTTGGTTGATTTTTCATAAGTTTTTTTTTAAAGAGATTGAAAGGATAACATCATCATATTAAAAGCATAGATAATAGCACAATAGCATTGTCAATAGATAGGTATATTTTTCATATGCTAAAATCCAGTTTAATTGTTTCAAACTTGTGTAGGTGATGATTGATTAGTTTGGAATTGTTTAATGGATTGACTAAAAATTTATTATTTAATAGCGATGGCTTTTATTTATATTCAATAGTTACCGTATGAAGTGTGCCTGTAAATTCAAAAGGAACTTTATATAAGTTAGAAATTGGCGTGTTTAAGTCTTTTCCAATGTCAATGCCTTCATCATAGGTGTTGATCTCAGCTTGGTATTTTTGAATGGTGCGCTCGCCAACTTTTTCATTATTTATATAAATGCTCTCCGTGCCAGCAGGGTCGAGATACTTTCCAATAGGATTTGTATAATTTAATTCATAACGCAGATTCACTTTTCCAATGGGTATATTTTTATTTGATTCAAGTGTTACCGAGTTAGTGGTGTTGTCATAGTTGCTATTATTATGGGTAGCATACAACTTTCCATTCTTGATAAACAGACCTATACCATCAAAGCTTCCGCCAAAGGCAAACAAAGCGCCTTCCGTATTGGCGGAAGGAATATCTGCTTCGGCCGTAATGCTGAATGATTTTTGTCTCAGAATAGGACCAGACAAACCGAAGATCTGCGAGATGCCTGGATATAAAACTATTTTATTAGCGTTATTATAAATGCTCTTGCCATCATTCCAACCTGAGTTTGACCAATCTTTCAAGGGATAGATATTATATTTTTGTGCTTCGGTTTCAAAGAGTTGTTGTAATTCTTTTAACTTTTCAGGATACTTCGCTGCAACGTTAACTTTTTCATTGAAATCTGTTGTGATGTTGTATAACTCCCATACGTCTTTGTTGAAGTCACTTCCATCTTTATGCGCAACGCCAGCCTTCCATCCATCTTTATAAACAGCACGCTTACCAGCTACTTCATAGTACTGAATGATATGCTTAGAGTCGATGTCTGCATTTTTGAACGTTGGAAGAAAACTAACACCTTCAACCGAATCCTGCGGATAACCATTGATTACTTTTGGTGTAACTGCATTGGTGAGTTCAAGCGTTGTTGGAAGTAAGTCAATGATGTGTGTGTATTGATTTCTTACGCCTTTCTCTTTGATTGTTTTAGGATAGAATGCAATCAATGGAACGTGTGTTCCTCCTTCCGCGTTTGCATATCCTTTCCAAAATCGAAAAGGTGTGCTTGTGGCTGTAGCCCATCCACGCGGATAATTTGGTTTTGAATTCTCTGTTCCTATTTTATTATAATTAAGTAATACTTGTTTTACATTTCCTTCATCAGTTAATGTTTCACTCCATCCTGATACATAGCCCGATTCTGTTCCTTCGCCACTAGCGCCATTGTCTCCTACAACAACGAATATGGCAGTATTCTCAAGCTGATTTATTTGCTTTAAGTATTTTACCACTCTTCCAATTTCATAATCAGTCTCTGTAAGAAAACCCGCGTACACTTCAAAGAATTTTAGATAGGCTTTCTTTTCTTCCGCTGATAATTTATTCCATGGCCTTGCACCAGGGTTGGGTGGTGGCAACACAGCGTCTTTAGGTACGACGCCAAGTTTTTTCTGATTCTCCAATACCACTTCCCTGTACTTATCCCATCCACCATTGAATTTATTCTTGTACTTGTCACTCCAGTAGGCATCAACCTGATGAGGCTCATGCATAGCACCGGTTGCATAATAAAGAAAGAATGGCTTTTCAGGCGCGAGTGATTTTTGGTTGCCTATGTAACTTATGGCTTTATCTGCTAGTAGTGCATTAAGTGTTTTACCTTTTGTATCAGGTTCAACCTTTAAATTGTCTTCTACCAATTGCGGATGAAACTGATCGGTTTCTGCAAATAAGAAACCCAAGTAATGATCGAATCCTCTTCCTGTTGGCCATCTGTTAAAGGGACCAGCTTGGGTTGCATCGCGCACAGGTGTGATATGCCATTTACCTATTGCATATGTGTTATAACCATTCTCACGGAGTACTTCTGCAATTGTTCCTTTTTCAAAAGGTATGCGCGCATCATATCCTGGGTATTCAACCGCTGTCTCCGGAAATAATCCGACATGCACGGAATGATGATTACGGCCGGTGAGCAATGCCGCACGTGTTGGTGCGCAGTAGGCTTCTACATGGAAATTAGAATAACGCAATCCATGGTTAGCAAGACTATCCAACGTTGGCGTTTGGATGAGGCCCCCGAAGGCTGACGTCGCACCAAATCCTACGTCATCTAATAAAATCCACACTATATTGGGCGAACCTTTTGGAGCTGACTTATATTGATAAACACCAGGTTTTGATGTAGACAGCAATTTTGTTGTGGTTCCTGTGAAGGGCTGCGCAGGGTCATGTTGTGCTGAAACATGATGAAAGCCAACTAGGCCGAGCAACATGAATGTAGCAAATGCATTATCAATTAGTTTGTGAGTTTTCATGTTCGTTGAATTAATGATAACTATTTTTTCACTTTATGTATTCTGAACTGAAGCACATCTTCCCAGTCTATTAATGGATATACATTGTTTTTTTTGGCTTCGATATCAAAGAGTCTTTGTAGTTCCTTTAACTTTTCAGGATGGCTTTTCGCTAAGTCTTTGCGTTCATTGAAGTCAGTGTTCAAATCATATAACTCCCAAACGTCAGCATCAAAGTTGCCAGGTGTTGCAGACTTGCCCACGTTACGTGCATTGGCGAAATCAACAAAATCAGGATGGTGTGCTGCTGCTGCTTTCCATCCATTTTTGTAAAGGGAACGCGATCCAAAAATATAGTAATGTTGTAAGGTGTGCTTTGATGCAGCCTGGGCATTATCAAATGAATATACCAATGAAGTGCCTTGTATTGAATCTTGTTTTATGCCTCTGATGTAAGCAGATATTTTTACTTTTGTAAATTCTACAGTAGTGGGCAACAGATCAATTACATGGCCGTATTGATTGCGAATTCCACCTTTGTCTTTAATGCCTTTCGGATAGAATACAATGAGTGGGTTTCTTGTGCCACCTTCTGTATGAGCATCTTGTTTCCAATGTTTGAAAGGTGTGTTTGTAGCTTGCGCCCAACCCAAAGGATAGTTTGCTTCCGTTCCTGCTGGTGCTCCAATATCACCAATCTTCGACAAATTGTATTGTATGTTTTCCGCTTCTGTCAGTGGCTTGCCAGCACCGATTATGGGTTTATCTACGTCACCATTGTATCCACCTTCTTTGCTCGCTCCATTATCGCCAACCACTACAAAGATCAATGTATTATCAAGCTGACTTGTTTCTTTGAGGTAATTAACTACCCTGCCTATTTCATGGTCGGTGTAGGTAAGAAAACCCGCGTAGACTTCCATAAATCTTGCATACAATTTTTTCTCTTCTGCAGGAAGTTTATTCCATGCTTTGATAGTTGGATTACGTTCTGGTAAAACTGCATTGGCGGGAATAATGCCGAGTTTCTTTTGATTCTCCAATACTTTTTCTCTGTACACATCCCATCCTTCATCAAACTTTCCTTTATATGGATCGCTCCATTTTGTTGCTACTTGATGAGGGGCATGCACTGCACCGGGAGAATAATAAAGAAAGAAAGGTTTATTCGGCGCTGCCTTTTTCTGACGTGCTATAAAGCTAATTGCCTTGTCGGTAATTTGTTCATTCAAATGTCGTCCATCTGGTTTTACATGTGCGTTGTCTTCTACTAGATCAGGTTTGTATTGATCTGTTTGTGATCCTAGAAAACCAAAGAAGTGATCGAAGCCTTTTCCAGTAGGCCAGTAATCGAATGGTCCGGCATCAGTAGCATCTTCGTCTGGCGTAACACCATATTTCCCTACAGCAAATGTGTTATAACCATTCTCTCTTAGAATTTCTGCAATGGTTCCTTTGCTTGAAGGCACCCTACCGTCGTAACCTGGAAAGCCTGCCGAAAGTATGGTATGTGAGAATCCGCCAACATGAACTGAATGATGATTCCGTCCGGTTAACAAAGAGGCGCGGGTAGGAGCACAGATCGCTGCCGTATGAAAATTAGTGTAACGCAATCCGTTATTAGAAAGACTATCAAATGTGGGTGTACTAATGAGTCCACCAAAACTACTTGATGCACCAAAGCCTACATCGTCCAATAGAATCCAGATAACATTAGGGGCATCAACAGGTGCTTTTATAGGTTCGGGCCACCACTCTGTAGATTCTTTTAACGTTTTGCCAACAACGCCTTTATATTCTGTTGACTGATTTTGTGCAATCAACTGCGTTGTAGAGAGCGCAGTAATCATGGCTATAGCAAGAGATGTTTTCATCGTGTCTTTTAAATTGATTAAGTAAAATTTTAGATCGTTAGATTTTAATTCATGTAGTAATATGAATTTGTACCTATGATTACCATCCAGGATTTTGTGGTCTTAGATTAGGATTGATATCAAACTCCTTTTGGGGAATTGGTAATAAGTAATACTTGTCCGATACATTCTTTTTATCTACGTGTTGGCTTAGTTCAGTCACGAGCCGTTTCGTTCTAAGAAGATCAAACCAACGGATTTGCTCATATACAAATTCGAGTCGACGTTCTTGGTAAACTGAATCTCTGAATTGAAATTGAGTAAGGCCTTCGGTGAGGTCATCTAATCCTGCTCTGTTACGAACTTTATTAATTGCGTCATAAGCTTCTTCTGTGGGGCCTTGAAGTTCATTGATAGCTTCAGCGTAAAATAATATTACCTCAGCATAACGTATAATCGGAATGTTTTTCTGTGATTGGAATATACCTGAGTTTAAGTCAATGTATTTGTTGAAGTGAGGCGAGAAGTTTGTTCCATTATGTGAATCAAAAAAAGTAACTGCTTTACGTTTATCATTCTGCTTAAATAGCGCGACTATACTGGGGTGTGGCACGTCAGCGTCCCAACCATTTAAAGAGGCTGGTGACGATGCACCGCTTAAGATGTTGACATTGCTAGTACCATTGGTGAGATAGTTTCCATCCGTTAAAAATTGTGCTGAAAAAATATGCTCAACGGTGTTCTTTTTAGCCACCTCAAAGAGGTCTGCATACTCAGGAAAAAGATCATATATTCCCAGCGATTTAATCTCTGCATACTTGATGAGTGCATCGTCCCATCGTTCTAATGTCGCATAGACTTTTAAAAGAAGCGCTTTAGCTGCTCCCTTCGTTGCACGACCTACATCCGACGCGGGGTATTCTACCGGCAGTGCTTCTGCATCGGTAAGATCATCAATGATTTGCTGATAGACGGTTGCTGCTGGTGTTCTGGTAGGGTTGATGTTCTCTAGGCTCGTCGTTTCATGTATTACAAGAGGAACATCACCCCACAATCTCACGAGGTTAAAGTAATACACCGCCCTTAGAAATTTAGCCTCTAGAACAAGCCTGTCTCTTAACGCAGGATCAAAATCAATTGCAGGTATCCTGTCTATCGCTGCATTCGCTCTATCAATACCCTCATAATGTTGTCTCCAAAGTTCATCATATCTTCCACTTGTTGTAGACGATGTTAATGCAGCAATAGATCGAACATCAGGATTGGTTGCGCCAGGACCAGGCAAGTGATCATCTGAACTCATACCGACAGCTAACACCAGCAAGCGATTATAGATACTTGCATGATCGCCATGTGTATTGTGGGTTAAATCACTGTAGACAGAGGTTACCGCTGAGATCGCATCTGATTGTGTTTTATAAAAATTAGAAGATACTATTGATGACTTAGGCTCTTGATCAAGATCTGCGCATGACCAAATAAAAAGCATGAAGGCAGCTGTGAACATAAAATTGAAAATTGATTGTGTAAATGGATATTTTAAAAATGTATTTGATATAGATTTCATAATAGATGCGATTATAATTTTTGACTAATTAAAATGTAATACTTACGCCACCTATAAAAGACTTGGCGTTCGGATATGTCGAATAGTCGATACCCTGTGCCGTACTGTTTCTGTAATAGTTTACTTCAGGATCATACCCATCATACTTTGTCCACGTTACTGTGTTTAGCGCTGATGCATAGATTCTAACATTCTTAATTTTTACTTTGGATAATAAATTTTTCGGTAAGTTGTAACCGATGGTAATTGTCTTTAGGCGGATATAAGATCCATCTTCCAAAAACCGATCAGACACAGGTATGGTGGGTACGTTTTCATTGGCACGTGGCACAGTTCCATTTTCATTCTCCGGTGCCCAGCGATTGGCTACTTCATCCAATGAATTTTGAAAACCAGTAGTCAATAAAAGATACTGTTTTATCTGACTGTAAATCTTGTTACCGTAAGATCCTTGAAATAGAACAGAGAGGTCAAAATTTTTATACGCGAATGTATTTGTAAATCCGAATAGAAACTTGGGTTGTGAATTCCCTGTAATGCGACGGTCACCAGCCTGTGTTATTTTCCCATCACCATCAAGATCTTTATATTTTTGATCACCAGGTTTTGTATTGGCTTGATCAATACGAGGTGTGATTAAAATATCATCGGTTGATTTGAAAATTCCATCAGTCACATAGCTATAGAAAGTGCCTAATGGCTCACCAATTTTTACAATTACGGGTTGAAAGCCTTCCTGTACCGCTGGAAAATAACGATCACGTGATCCGCCTATGCTTACAACTTTATTACGATTCAATGAAAATAGCAATGTTGATCGCCAGGTGAGCTTGGTGTCTTTTAGATTAACTGTATTCAAGCCCAGTTCAATACCTTTGTTCTCCACTTCCCCGGTATTCTTAAGTGCCTTTTCAAATCCGGTAGAGTAGGGCACAGGGAAATCCAATAGCAAATTTGATGTACGCTTGTAATAGGCATCAAACACCAGACTTATCTTGTTATCAAACAAGTCTGCATCAAGACCGATGTCGTATTGGTATGTTTTTTCCCAGCCAAGATTTGGATTGGCAATACGATTGGGGGCATAACCAACTTGTGACGCATTTCCGATCACTGCCTGACTTGTACTTAATGTTGCCAGTGCTTGATATTGACCTATCTCCTGATTGCCCGTTGTGCCCGCGCTTAATCTTAATTTTAGGTTGTCAATAAAATCAATTGATTTAATAAAGTTTTCTTTGGTGAGCGACCAGGCAAGTGAACCTGACAAGAAATTACCCCACCTGTTTTTTGCACCAAAACGCGATGAGCCATCAGAACGAATTGTAAGGGTGGCATAATACTTCTGATCATAGTTGTAACTAACACGGCCTAGGTAAGATTGTAAAGACCAGGCATAATAATCAGATCCGGGTTTGGAATAGAACCCACCCGAACCTAGGTTGTTATAGGCGGTTACGTCATTGATAAATGATTGCGAACCCGCCAATACACTTTCAGATGAATATGCTTGCTGTGTATAGCCAGCTAAAACATTGATGTTGTTAAGTCCAATATTGCTTGAATAAGATAGCGTGTTTTCATTCAACCATGATTTACCCGATTGTGTACCTACCGAGGCAATGCCATGTGCGGCAAGCCCTTCGAAAAGTGATGATGGTATATAACTGTTTTGTTTATTTTGGAGCAGGTCTGCGCCAAATAAGACCTTTGCATTAAGCCCATTTATTATTTCATATTCTCCATACAGAGAACCTAAAATTCGGTTAAGATCACTTTTATTATTTACTGATGTAAGTGTAGCGATTGGGTTGGCAACAGCAGACTCGTACGGGCTCTTTAAGGTGTAAGCTCCTTTAGCATCACGAAGTGATACCGTAGGAGGAATAAAAAGAAGTGCTGCAGTAACATCGCCAGGTAAAACGTTGGTTGCAGAACTGCTCGCGTTTATATTGACGCCTGTTTTAAATTTCGCACTTATTTCACTTTCTAAATTTATTCTTCCTGAAAATCGCTTAAATCCTGTGTTTAATGCAATGCCTTGTTGATTAGTGTAGGATGTTGATATTCCAAAGCGAGTTTTGTCACTACCACCTAAAATAGTTATCTGGTGATTTTGTGTTGGTGCATCTCGATATGCTTCTGCTTGCCAATCTGTACCTTTTCCGAATGCAGCTATTTCTGCTTCTGTAAATACATGAGAATTTGGGCTAGGTGTACCCACATGACTTTGAAGCGCATCATTTTTTAATCTTGCCCATTGTTGAGCATCCAATAACGGAAGTGTTCTGGTCACTTGTTGCACACCATAAAAACCATTATAAGAGACCGATGTTTCTCCAGCCTTTCCTTTTTTGGTTGTTATTATTACAACACCATTGGCACCACGAGATCCATAAATTGCCGTGGCTGATGCGTCTTTTAAAACACTTAATGATTCTATATCGCCTGGATTTAAAAAAGATAGCGCATTTAGTTGAAGACTACTATTGCCGTTTATAAGTGCACCTGCATTAGCATCGCTGTTATTATTGTAAATCGGAAATCCGTCAACAACATATAACGGCTCGGTTCCTCCAGTAATGGAATTGCCTCCCCTTATTTTAATGTTCACAGCACCACCTGGTTGACCTGTTGATTGTGTTACCTGTACACCAGGTACTTGCCCTTGAAGTGCTTTGTCGAATGAAGTTAAAGGAATCTCTGTTAGACGTTCAACCGAAACAGAAGAGATGGAGCCTGTAAAATCTGCACGCTTTTGTTTGCCATATCCGATTACAACGACTTCATTTAAAACATTATCTAACTTAAGAGATACTTCTAGTATTTCCTCTGTGAATTCGTAGACTTCCACTTCTTGCTCCTTATATCCGAGAAACTTTACAATAAGTGTGAGTGGAAAATCTTTTTTTGAATTTTGAATGTTAAATTCTCCATTTGTATCAACGGCAATACCTACGCCAGTATTTTTAATGAGTATTGTTGCCCCAGGTAAAGTCTGTCCTGTTTCATCTTTAACAATGCCCCTAATAACCTCTTGTGCGTAAGAAGTAATAAATGATAAAAAGCTTAGTGATGTTATAAGTAGAATTCGTTTCATATGATTGCGTTATAATTGAGTGAATAAAGGAGCCTAAAAAACATCTACATACGCAACAGCATGAGCCTGACAAGACTAATAGCTATTATAGCAGAGCAGAAGTGATCTTAAAATCCGTATTAAAAAAGAATGAGAAGGCTCATTGGTACATGAGCTTAAGGGAGTGTTATATTAACAACAACAAGAAGAGCAATTTATAAAGAACCACTCAATTTTTACAATTGCAGAATATACTGGGATCATCATTTTCGTTTTTTCCACCGTCTTAAATATTAATAATTATAGATGTTGCTCCAGCCATTGGTGGAAAGCTGGGGCGGTATGAACAGATAAATTTAATATCTATTAAACCGATAGACAAAAGTGGTTTATATATTTCACATTGCAAAAGAATAGATAAAATTATTTTTAAGGTATGTAAATCATAAACGTCTACCTAATATTATCACTTGGTTACATTGCTTAATATTACGCAGTCAATGTAGATTGGAACGGCTATAACTTCATATTAAAACTGTGAAATATATTCAACTCGAACTAACACTTCCTGCCTATCCGCGTGGGTTTCATCTAATCACCGGGTTGATTGAAGTGGCAATCCCTGAAATCCAACAGGTCGACATCGGGCAACTACAGGTTTTTATTAAACATACTTCTGCTAGCCTTTCAATTAATGAAAATGCAGATTCTGCTGTACGTGCAGATTTTGAAAGTCATTTTAATAAAATGATACCAGAGAACGCCCCTTACTATAAACACAATTCGGAAGGCTCTGACGATATGCCTGCTCATATCAAATCATCTGTATTGGGCAGCAGTGTTTTAATTCCTATCACCAATGGAAAATTGAATCTAGGTACATGGCAGGGTATCTATCTATGTGAACATCGTAACCATGCTGAGGGTAGGAAACTTGTGCTGACTGCTTTTGGGCAGGATGGTAATTAATCTCTTATTATAAGTTTACATGTGAACGTGACAATACATTAGCATAATTATATGATTAGCTTTTATGATGTGCCAATATTTGATGGTTTAGTATTTTTTACTTGTCATATACATAAGGAAGGGTACAGCACTAGTTTATTGGTAAAGATATGATATGTAATGCGCTCGCTGTGTAGGCGTGGTGTTTAATGGAGTGAATTTTATAGCAGATAAGTTGCCCAGTGATATAGTTAAAAATTGGTTTTATTTAAACATACTAATAAAATAGAACAAGACATATCATTTAATTTTTTTTTGGCCGCATCAATCAAAAACAACTTAAACCTATTTCTATGAAAAGTAATTTATGTTTGTTCGCACTTTTATTCACAGTACCATTTGCCTGAAGTGAGGAGCAGGAGTTATTATCGTCTGAGAAGCATTCAACTGCCCTAGCAGCAAATGAAGACAATTTAAAATTGTGTTATGTACGACTGCAAGGGTGCATTTAAGTTATATCGCTCAAAGTATTGTGTATGATCACACGAGCTCCATAAATACATGCTCTTGCAGTAAGGCAGGTGGTTATTCTTTATTTTGCTGCGCTATTCATCGATCTTGCCTGCTGACATTATTTCCAGATGGTTCATCACGGCGCGTAGTTGTCCGTAATTAAATTTGCCTGCTAACTTTACATACAAATCTTTAGAAGTAAAACCTTCTGGCATTTCATTCAGCGTAGCGGCAATAATATTTACATTTTCTTCAGTAATGAATTTAAATACACTTACACGACCTGCGCCTACTGCCTTTGCAAGATGTCCGTCTATGGTTCCGATAACCAGGTTTCTTTCTTTGGCAATACTTTCAATTGAGTGTCCACTCTCCAGCATTTGCAAAGTTATATCGTATGTTGTAGCTGCGTCCTTTTGTTTGGCTTTCTTTGCACCCGCTGTGCCTTTAGGTTTCTTCTCCTTTTGTGGTTTTGTGCGCAACGAACTACGGATATCTTCAAGCAACTTCGTCCGTTCAAGGGCTCGTTGCGTTGTGAGGGTGTTAAAATCAAAGTGATCGCGATCTTCTCGTATAGCTTCAATTAAGTACAACGCTTTATCAATGTCTTCACACTTTTTAGAAAAGAGTTGGTCAAGTTCCGTAAGGCTTGTTACGTATACCTTAACACGCTTTTGCGATTTCATTTCCTCTATATGTTGCAATAGCAGTTTAACTATTTGGGCTAGAACGTTTTTATAATATTCACTTCCTTTCCTAATACGGTCCAACAATTGTTGATGTTGTTCTTCAAAAAGCAGATTTGTTAATTGCCTTCTGAATTTTTGTGTGTTTTCTGTTTCAGTGTGAAGTATATTGCTAATCTGTTCAAGCATGGGCTTCATGGTCTGTTCTTGAAAACTGGTTATATCGCTTTTATTTCTTAGGATGTAAGCAATCTCTTTGATGAGTGTATCGAAATTAAATGTCCGGTTGATCAGGTACTGAATAAAGTCACCTTGTTTGTTTTTCATTACACCCGCCAATTCAGCTGGACGATGATTAGTTTCAGTAAATGAAACAACTTGTTTGTCCGTGCTAATAATTTTTGGATCAATGCGCGTGCTCAGCACTAGGCCCTCTAATGATCGCAGCCGCGATAATGCTACATAAACCTGACCATCTGCAAATGCCTCACCTAGATCAATGATGGCTTTGTCGAAAGTAAGTCCTTGACTTTTATGTACGGTAATTGCCCAGGCTAACTTTATCGGATATTGTTCAAACGTACCAATCACCTCGTCGTCTAGTTCTTGGGTAGCTGTGTTGACGGTATATTTTTTATTTTCCCACACTTCTTTTTTTAACGTGTACAAGGTATGTGTACCTGCCAAAGAAACTTCAATTTCTTTGGCTGATATAGACGTAACAGTAGCCAGCTTTCCATTGAAATACATCTTGCCATCATTGTCATTTTTAGTGAACATGATCTGAGCGCCTTCTTTCAATTCCAGCTGCTGCAATACGGGATACATACTCTCGGGGAAATCGCCGTCTACAGTGGCTTTCAAAATATGTGAAGCTGTTTTTAGTTCTCTCAGGGCTTTCTGATTCAGCTCATCTGCTTTGTAATTATGCGTGGTGAGCGTAATCACCTCAAGGAGGTTTTTAATTTCTTGTGTGGGTACATAATACTTATTCAGTTCGTCGATGTCTTCACGTGTCGGTTTATTATTACGTAGGTTGTTAAGAAG
Source organism: uncultured Cyclobacteriaceae bacterium (assembly GCA_964235605.1). Lineage (GTDB taxonomy): Bacteria > Bacteroidota > Bacteroidia > Cytophagales > Cyclobacteriaceae > DATCRE01. Next base: position 42,204 of record CAXSCR010000002.1, read on the forward strand.
ATTAATAAATAGATCATCACGTTGACGAAATATTTTGTCTAATTCAATGTAAACAAAACCATCTTGTTTTAACGCCTGCGATTCAAAAAACCAGGGACTGCTATAGTAAGGTTTAAGCTGCGCTTCTTCTTCACGCTTCAATACAGGAGGTAACTGGTATAAATCACCAATCAACAACAGTTGTACGCCACCGAAACTTTGTGTGAAATTACCTCTTGCTGCTTTTAAACGATAATCAATGGCGTCGAGCAAATCAGCACGTAGCATGCTTACTTCATCGATTACCAGTAAGTCGATGGACCGAAGTACTTGTTTACGTGCGCTATTCAAGGGATGCTTACTAGCCAGCATATCAGATGTAAACCAATTTCTATCGGTACTAGATTCATTGGTAAGCGTTCTATTAGGCAGAAACATCCCAAATGGAAATAGGAACTGTGAGTGGATGGTAACGCCCCCGGCATTGAGGGCAGCAATGCCTGTGGGTGCCACAACAGCAAATTGTTTGTGGGTTCGGTTGGCTAAGTTTTTTAGAAAAGTAGTCTTGCCGGTACCAGCCTTTCCCGTAAGGAAAATATGGCTAACGGTGCTGTTAATAAAACGTATAGCTGAGACAATAGTGTCGGTTTCAGGAAATTCATTTTCAGGTGAGGGCATAATGGATAATTACGAATTATCCCGCAAGGTACTAATGCTGAATTACAATTTAAATTTTAAATGATCTAGCAAAGGGCTTACATCTAAAGTATGATATAATTACTCACGAGATGTATTAGGTTTTCGAGGAAAACAACTAGATGATTCGCAAATCATCTAGTTATGCAAATAGCTTGTACTGTTAATATTAATACACTGCAGCGGGCACGGTTTCTCTTATGAATTCAATCAAATCTTTATTTAATTTTTGTTTTTCAGTATAGAACAATCCATGCGGCGCTCCTTCATAGACCACGTATCTATTATCAGGAATTAATTTGGCAGCTTGATCACTTGTTGGTAACATAGGCACAATCTTATCGGCATCGCCATGGATTATTAATGTAGGCACGTGTACAGAAGCCATTTCACTTCGGAAATCTGTATAGGCAAACGATTTTGCACATTCTTGAGTTGCTTTCGGTGAAGCCACAGAGGCTAACATTCTAAAGTATTCAAGGTAGGGTACACTTACCGGCCTTTTAATTAGATTTATACCAAAAAATTGTTTACCAAATCCTTCTAAAAAATTGATTCGATCATCTGTTATGCTTTGCAGCATTTCTTCAAATATAGAAGCATCAGTGCCTTCAGGATTATCATCTGTTTTAAGAAGATAGGGTGTTACGCAGCTAATAAGTACAACACGGCTCACCCTTTCTCCGCCATACTTGCTAAAGTATCGTATTACTTCGCCCCCACCCATTGAGAATCCTACTAGTGTTACATCACGAAGATCAAGCTGTACAAGCAAAGCTTTAAGATCTTCTGTTAGCGTATCGTAATCATAACCACTATATGGTTTAGATGATTTTCCAAATCCACGTCTATCATAAGCAATTACCCGATAACCCGCATCCACCAAATCATTGATCTGATATTCCCACATTTCATGGCTAGATGGCCATCCATGAATAAGTACAATTGGTTGCCCTTGACCGACGTCCTCATAATGAATTTTTATGGGATCATTAAATCTTAAGTCTGTAGTTTCTATAAAGCTCATATATTTTGTATTTAGTTAATAGATGAGGTAGCTTCTTAAATTCACATGCCACAATATCTTTCTAATCTGTAGACTAATATTTACAAGTTTATGTATGAAATGAAGTAGGCTTAATTAAGTATGGATTTATTAAAAGTCTTATTTAAGTATACGCTTGGTTATTCCTTAATACTTTTAAAGCAACTCTATTACTTGCTCTTCAACATCTTGTTTTGATGCTGCATAACGTATTCTGTTTCTTCCAATAAAGAGAAACAGCAAGCCTACTAATGTACATCCCGCCATGATGCTTATCATAGGTATAGGGTTTTGCGCGTTTAACAAACCTACGAACGTTGAGGCTAATGAACCTAAGCCCATTTGTATCGCCCCCATTAATGCAGAGGCGCTACCTGCTTCTTTTGAAAATGGTGCCATTGACAATGCGGCGGAATTTGGGAAAGTAAACCCCTGGCAACTTAAAAATAAAAACATCAAGAAAATGGTACCATACAAATCCAGCATATTATAAATGCTACCCGATACCAACAGTATACCAATGATACTTTGTAAGATCAGAATGGTTTTCATAATCTGCTCACTGCTATATTTTCTAAGCAAAAAATTATTTAACTGACTGCTTCCAATAAGCCCCGCGGCAATAAGAGCGAAGATACCGCCATATTGCTTTTCACTTACTCCAAAATAATTCATGAATACAAACGGAGATCCTGCGAGGTATGCAAAGAGACCTGCAGAAGCTACTCCACCAGCAAGTGCATAGGTATAAAATTGTGGTTCTGATAATACCTTTTTAAAACTTGCAAGAATGGGAGCAGGCCTTAAGGAAAATGAAGGATCTGGTGGTCTGCTTTCCGTGAACCAAAAGATAAGTGTAAGTAACATGAAGATTGATACGACTGCTAAAACAATGAATACATAATTCCAACCCAATTCGGCAATTACAAAACTTCCAACCGTGGGTGCCAGGATCGGAGAAACACCCAATACCAAAATCAGAAGTGAAAGAATTTTTGCGTTTTCTTTAACAGGAAATACATCACGCACAATAGCGCGGGGTGCTACCATGGTTACACATCCACCCAGCGCTTGTAACAACCTAAACACAATCAACATTTCTATAGTTCTAGATAGCGCACAGCCAATGGATGCGAGGAGATATAATAATAGTCCGATGACTAAGGGACCCTTTCTGCCATATCGATCTAATAGCGGACCGCAAAATAATTGTCCGACTGAAATGCCAATGAAAAAACTTGATAAAGAATAGGAGACCGCATCAACTGAAGTATGTAGATCTTTAGCCATGGCAGGAAAGCCCGGTAAATACATGTCTATAGAAAAAGGACCTATGGCAGACAAGAATCCTAGTATTAAAATTAGTATAAAATGCTTTCTCTCTTCAATCATCATATTTATCTCTGTTAGCTATATGGTAAGCTTTATTGTAGACGCGTAAAGAACACGTAAATTTTTCAAATTTCCTGAAGTGCGCAGCCAATTACCATACGCGTTTATTCCTTTTTAGATTGTGCAAACGTGATAGTAGCCTAAAATTTGAAACTTAAAGCCTAAAAATATTTTTAATCGAATTATTTAATCATTTGATTAAAAATAATATACATTTGTTTTCGCAGCGCAGAAAGGAACGTAATGGCAAAAAAAAATAGGAAACAATCTGATTCAACAACGGAAGAAAAAATAAAGATAGCAGCTCGTAAAGTTTTTACAGAGAAGGGATATTCCGCAGCTCGCACGCGAGATATAGCCGATGAGTCAGGCATTAATTTAGCGTTATTAAATTATTATTTCAGGAGTAAAGAAAAGCTATTTGATATCGTGATGATGGAAAACATGCAACAGTTTCTTATGGCGATGCGAGGCGTATTTAACAATGAAACTTTGTCATTGACTGAGAAGGTTGCTGCCATTGCTGATAACTATGTGATTATGCTAAAAGCAAATCCTGATCTACCATTGTTTATCCTCAGCGAGTTAAAAGCTAACCCGGATAAATTAGTTGCCAATATGGGCATTAAAAGTATATTGTTTGACACTAGTCTATTTAAGCAAATAACAGAACGTATTGAAGGCGGCGTTAACCCAGTACATTTTGTTATGAACATCATAAGTCTTTGCGTATTTCCATTTGTAGCAAGTCCGCTTATAAAAAGCATTGGCGACCTAAAACAACCCGCTTATGATAAATTAATGGATGAGCGAAAAAAACTAATTCCCATGTGGATGGATGCGATGTTCCCTATAACCTGATTTTATTGAGGTATTAAAAAAAGTAATATGAATATAAAACTTATTATCCTTACCTTGAGTAAGTGTATGCTTATTTTAAGCATACACGCACAGACACTCTCTATAGAAGACTGCTACAAATTAGCAGAACAGAACTACCCACTTATAAAACAACGCGATCTAATTTTAAAAAGCAGAGACTACACCACCGAAAATGCGGCTAAAAGTTATTTACCTCAACTCAGCATTAATGGACAAGCAACGTACCAGTCTGAAGTGACACAAGTTCCAATCAAACTTCCGGGTAGTGACATTTCCGCCATTAGCAAAGACCAGTATAAGATTTATGCTGAATTAAATCAAACTTTATATGACGCTGGCACTACTGAAATTCAAAAACAGACTGCTGTTAATAACGCCAATCTTGAAAGTGCAAAACTAGAAGTTGAGATATACAAAATTAAAGAGCGTATCAATCAATTGTTTTTTGGTACGCTTATCTGCAATGAGCAACTGACTCAAAGTGAAATCATGATAAAAGATATTGAGTTAGGAATAGCCAAAGCAGATGCAGCTATAGCGAATGGAGCTTCCTTAAAGAGCAGTGTAGATGTGTTGCAGGCAGAGCATTTAAAAGTGAAACAGCACCTAATTGAATTGCGATTTTCACGCATCGCATACCTTGATATGTTAGGGTTGTTTCTCAATCAAACATTAAATGAAAATACGGTTTTACAAACGCCAGAAATGGTTGATCAGATACCCGATAATAAACGGCCTGAATTGATAGTTTTTGATCAACAACAAAAAGGACTAGACACACAAACAAGGTTGATCAATGCCCGAAATCGCCCTCGACTATCAATGTTTGTTCAAGCGGGTTATGGTAGACCCGCTTTGAATTTCTTAAACAATGACTTGAAGTCTTACTACATTGGTGGTGTGCGGTTCTCATGGGCATTATCTGGCTTTTACTCACGCAAAAGTGAAAAATTGCTGGTAGATATAAACAGGAGTTCTATTGACGTACAAAAGGAAACCTTTCTATACAACACCAACTTAACATTAAAACAACAAAATGCCGACGTAGCCAAATTGCAAGAACTAATAAGAACTGACCATGAAATAATGCTGTTGAGAACCAAGATTAAAAAAACCGCGCTAGCACAATTAGAAAGCGGTGTGATTAACAGCAATGATTACATGCGTGAAGTTCATGCCGAAGATTTGGCGAAGCAAAATCAAACCCTGCATGAAATGCAATTACGTATGACCCAATATAGTCAGCTCATAACATTAGGATATTAATAAGCCTAAATTAATACATTATGAAAAATTTATTTTCCACCACGTTGATCTTTTTAAGCTTGGTTTCTTGTGAGAAGAACAAAAACAAATATGATGCATCTGGCACATTTGAATCAAAGGAAACAATCATATCGTCAGAAGCCAATGGTGTAATCAAAGAACTTAACATTGAAGAGGGGCAAGCACTGGAGGCTGGAACGTATATCGGTTATATAGACAGCGTACAGCTCTACCTTAAAAAGAAGCAAATGGAAGCCCAGATCAAAACAACATTGATTCAAAGACCACACATTGCCATACAAATTGCCTCCTTACAGGCTCAATTGAAAGCGACGCAACGTGAAAAAGAAAGAGTGAGCAATTTATTAAAATCAGATGCTGCTACGCAAAAACAAATGGACGACGTCACAGCGCAAGTAGACATACTCATCAAACAGATTGAAGCTCAGCAATCATCACTTGGTATTACAAGACAAAGTATTTCCCAACAAGCCCATCCTTTACAGGTACAGATTGAACAACTTAATGATCAACTTTCTAAGTATAAAATTATTAATCCTGTTGAAGGCACTATCTTATCCAAGTATGCGGAAGTGAATGAAATGACAACGCCTGGTAAGCAGTTATATAAAATTGCTGATTTATCAAGTCTTGTGTTAAGGGCATACATAACAGGCGATCAACTTGCGAAAATAAAATTGAATCAAAAAGTGAGTGTGCTGGTAGCGGCACAGCATACTGAAACCAAAAGTTACGAAGGTCATATTGAATGGGTTAGTAACAAAGCAGAGTTCACGCCCAAGACTATACAAACACAAGATGAACGCGCCAATCTTGTATATGCTGTAAAGATAAGGGTTAAGAATGATGGCTATCTTAAAATCGGCATGTATGCCGATGTAAAAATATAGATCATGGAAACTGTAATGCTTGATAACCTTACCAAAACATACGGCAAAGAAAGGAAGATAGCAGTCGACCGAGTTTCTTTTACGGTGCATCAAGGTGAACTCTTTGGGTTAATTGGTCCAGATGGCGCGGGTAAAACCAGCATCTTCCGGATGTTGACTACACTCTTACTACCTGATGGAGGAACTGCCAATGTTAATGGACATGATGTTGTTAGCGATTACAAAAAGATTAGAAGTGAGGTCGGTTATATGCCGGGGAAATTCTCATTATATCCTGATCTAACCGTTGAGGAGAATTTGAATTTCTTTGCTACGATATTTAATACAACCATTGAAGTAAATTACCATCTCATAAAAGATATCTACATTCAGATTGAACCTTTCAAAACTCGGCGAGCAGGAAAACTTTCGGGTGGGATGAAACAAAAACTGGCCTTGTGTTGCGCACTCATTCATAAACCCACGGTATTGTTTCTTGATGAACCCACAACCGGTGTTGACCCAGTGTCTAGAAAGGAATTCTGGGAGATGTTAAAGAGATTAAAGCAACAGAACATCACCATTGTTGTATCTACACCCTACATGGATGAAGCTTCTCTTTGTGATAGAATTGCTTTAATCCAAACAGGTAAGATTTTATCCATTGACACACCAGAGAAAATTATCAACGCATATCCGGAAAAGTTATATAAGATCAAAGCTGCTAATATGTATGGCTTACTTAAAGACCTTAATGCTTATTCTGAAACAATGAGTTGTTATGCATTTGGTGAGTATTTGCATTTGTCTTTACACCATGACACTGAAGAGACCAAAGCTGATTTACTTCATTATTTAAAAATGAAAGAACATGAGCAAGTTGAACTAAGAAATGTAACCCCAACAATTGAAGACTGTTTTATCAAGCTATTGAAAACTAATGTATAAAAATACGAACAAAGTGAAGACTATTATAAAATTAAAATGAATCAAACTAGCAGCTAATAGCTAGAAACTAGAAGCTTTTAAAATGAACGATGCCGTAATCAAGACAGCCAAACTAACCAAACGCTTTGGTGATTTCATTGCTACCAATGAAATAACGATGGAAGTATATGCAGGTGAGATCTTCGGATTTCTTGGGGCCAACGGTGCAGGTAAAACAACCGCTATGCGTATGCTTTGCGGTTTGTCTAAACCGTCTTCAGGCAACGCAACCATAGCAGGGTTAGATATTTATACACAGACAGAAAGTATTAAGAAGAATATTGGTTACATGAGTCAGAAGTTTTCATTGTATGAAGATTTAACTGTATTAGAGAATATTCGTTTTTTCGGTGGCATCTATGGATTAACTAACCAACAACTAAAAAATAAAAGTGAAGAACTAATCACCAAGTTGAACCTACAGCGTGAAACCAAGAAATTAGTGGCCTCGTTGCCATTGGGATGGAAACAGAAATTATCATTTTCGGTAGCGATTTTACATCAACCTAAAATTGTTTTTTTAGATGAACCTACAGGCGGTGTTGATCCACTTACACGTAGACAATTCTGGGATTTGATCTATGATGCGGCAGATAAAGGTATTACTGTATTTGTAACAACCCACTACATGGATGAAGCTGAATATTGCAACCGAATTTCCATTATGGTAGACGGAAAGATTGAAGCGATGGACACACCAACAAACCTCAAAAAACAATTCAATACCCATTCAATGGATGATGTATTCTATCAACTAGCACGAGGCGCTAAACGAGGTGATTGAACATAAGTACAAGCACATACATATAAGAAGAAGACATATAATATTTCACAACATCTCAAGCTAGCAGGTAGCAGCTAAAAGCTAGCAGCTTTAATATATGGAACAGTTTATCATATTCCTAAAAAAAGAATTCGCACATGTACTCCGTGATAGAAAGACGTTGCTCATTCTATTTGGCATGCCTGTTATGCAAATTCTCATCTTCGGTTTTGCTTTAACGAATGAAGTAAAGAATTCTACCATCATTGTGGTAGACTATGCAAAAGACATTGCTTCTCAGAAGTTGATTAGTCGCATAGAAGCCAGCCGGTATTTTGAAATTGAACAGGCAGTAATAAGTCAAAAGCAAATTGAAGCAGCATTTCAAAAAGGCAGAATAAAAATGGCTCTTGTATTTCCAGCTAACTTAAATGAAAATCTTACGCATTTGAAGTCAGCACAAATACAAATTATAACAGATGCCTCAGATCCAAATACTGCCAACATGTTAACCAATTACGTGTCATCCATCATTCAAGATTATCAAGTTGAAATGAACGTAAATATATCGGTACCATATCAGATCATATCTGACACTAGAATGTTGTATAATCCCCAGCTAAAAGGTGCCCATAATTTTGTACCTGGCGTTATGGCGTTGGTGTTAATGCTTGTTTGTGTTATGATGACCGCTGTTTCAATCGTTAAAGAAAAAGAGACAGGAACCATGGAGATTTTGCTGGTTTCACCATTCAAACCGCTGTTAATTATTCTTTCTAAAGCCGTACCTTACTTGCTCCTGTCTTTAGTAAATGTGGTATCCATTCTTTTATTAAGTGTCTTTGTGCTGGATTTGCCTGTAAATGGAAGTGTGTTATTACTGTTAGCAGAAAGCGTATTATTCATCATCACATGTCTTACCATCGGAATTTTTATTTCCGTAAAAACGGATTCCCAGCAAGTTGCCATGTTGATCTCACTTATGGGAATGTTATTACCAACTATATTATTTAGTGGTTTTATGTTTCCAATTGAGAACATGCCTTATCCTTTACAAGTCTTCTCAAACATAGTTCCCGCAAAATGGTTCTATATCATTGTGAAGGCCATCATGATAAAAGGACTTGGTTTTACAGCCATTTTAAAAGAAACTTTGATTTTGTTTGGCATCACTATCGTTTTACTATTTGTCAGTTTGAAAAGTTTTAAAATCAGATTAGCATGAGAACGATACGATTTTTACTTGAAAAAGAATTTAGGCAAATATTTCGAAACCGATCAATCATTGCTATGATTGTGGTAATGCCTGTGATGCAACTATTGATACTGCCCCTAGCAGCCAATTACGAAGTGAAGAATATTAATCTTTCGGTAGTTGATCATGATCATTCTTCGTATTCACAAAAACTTGTTAGCAAGATTACTGGCTCTGGATATTTTAGGCTTACAGGTTATAATGCTTCGTTTGCAGATGCCATGGTATTAATTGAAGCTGATCGTGCTGATCTGATACTAGAGATACCCTCAGGCTTTGAGCGGAATCTTATCCGTGAAAATTCGCAGAAACTTTTTATAGCTGTTAATGCTATCAATGGTGTTAAAGCCAATCTCGGTGATGCGTACATAGAAAATATAATTAGAGATTTCAATTCCGATATTCGTTTACAACTAATGCCATCTTCTAGATTCAATGCATTACCAACGATTGACATCGCTTCTTCGAATTGGTTTAATCCTGTAATGAATTATAGATTATTTATGGTTCCTGGAATTCTGGCAACGTTGGTTACCATGATAGGTGGTTTTCTTTCTGCTTTGAATATTGTGAAAGAAAAAGAAGCAGGCACGATTGAGCAAATAAACGTTACGCCAATTAGAAAGCATCATTTTATTCTTGGTAAGCTCATTCCATTTTGGTTTTTAGGGAATGTGGTTTTTACATTAGGCTTAATTGTATCATGGATTATATACGGTATTGTACCAGCGGGAGATCTTGCCGTATTGTATGGTTTTATCACTGTTTACCTTCTTGCTATTTTAGGTTTTGGTTTGCTGATATCTACCTTTTGTGATACACAGCAACAAGCCATGTTTATCATGTTCTTCTTTATGATGATCTTCATATTAATGGGCGGTCTTTTCACTTCTATTGACAGTATGCCAGAATGGGCTAAATTTATTTCACGTCTAAATCCTGTTAGTTATTTAATTAGTGTAATGCGTATGGTTATCTTAAAAGGAAGTGGGTTGAATGATGTGTTACCCCATTTAGGAATTGTTGCATTGTTTGCCTTGGTGCTAAACACCTGGGCAGTGATTAATTACAAAAAGACAACTTAGTACCGAAAATAGAAATATGTTGCGATAGCTCCGCTTACTAATTAATAGACACGGTATAAACTTTAATGTGATACGTGATGGATACCTTATTTAATATCAAACCTGTTTTCCCTTCAGGATTTCACTATTCACCCGATTTCTTAACTGTAGAAGAAGAGCAGGCTCTGCGCAATGAAATTTTAAAGATTGACCTTCATGTATTTAACTTTCATGGTTACGAGGCCAAACGTAAGGTAGCGAGTTTTGGCTACGATTACAGTTTTGAAAATCAATCGCTGGCAAAAGGTAAAGAGATACCACCCGCTTTTAATTTGTTAATACAAAAAGTAGCTACTAAGCTAGACATACATACAAATAATTTTGCTGAACTATTAATCACCGAGTATCCTATAGGTTCTGTTATCAATTGGCATCGCGATGCTTTTCCTTTCGATGTGATAGTTGGAATTTCCCTACTTTCTGATTGCACCTTCCGTTTACGTCCACACGATAAAGCAAAGCAACGCCGTAATACAACGCTTTCATTTCCAGTAAGGAGGCGGTCATTTTATGTAATTAAAGGTGAGGTAAGAATAGATTGGGAGCATAGCATTTCTCCGGTTAAGGATAGGCGTTACTCAATCACTTTACGAACCCTCAGAAAAAATGCATAAAGTTTATTGAGACTATCTAGGCTTCCTTATGCTTCATAGTATCAGCCACGTGGGCGCGCCCGGGAAGTGGCTTTACCTTGATGTTCGAAGCGTTCAGCATGGCCTTGATAGAGCGTGAAATGCCTGTAAATAAATCTGCAGATTTGCTAGGCGAATACCCCCACCGTATATGGAATATCTTTAAATACTGGATAGGGATTGCCTATCAGGCAGATGACCAAAGTAAGGTCACTCAATTGGGCATAGATGAAACCTCTGTACGAAAAGGACATAGCTACCACAGACACAAGATTATGGTTGATTATAATATTCAGAATAGCAATGCGTGCAGGATGACCTAAAGCACGTGCGTACTTGGCTATCTTGTTTTCCTTCGCGGTAAATTTCTTTGTTTCGACTAGTCCCACAGATCTGTTATATTGATCGTAAAGTACGATTAAGATTGTAGCATCATAATAAATAATTTAAAATAATTTTAACAAAGCTGATTCCCGCTCAACTTCAGGATTTAAACATATGGAATCAGCAAGCGGGTTTTATATTAAAGGAATGGTATGTGACCGTTGTGTATCAGTATTACGCGATGTATTAACTGCTATGGGATTCAATGTTGAAAAAATAAGCTTGGGTAAAGTAACAATTTTAAAGTCCTGTTGATAGGGATAGTCTTAAAACATGATAGAAAATTTATTATTGGAAATGGTTTTGAACTTGTAAATAACAAGCATACGAGGCTTATCAAGCAAGTGAAAGATATAGTCAATGAGATTTTATCACAAAACGAAAAGAATGACAGTAAGTTGAAGTTTTCTTATCTTCTTTCTGAATCCCTTCACATGATTAAAATGAAGTATTCTCGAAGTAAGAGGGTGTTACTTTGGAGCATTATATTTTAATAACAAAGGTTAGAAAAGGTTAAAGCGCTTTTATTCGTATACTGAATTTACCTTAACTGAGATTGCCTACATTACAGGGTTCAGCAGTGTGAACCACCTCTCAAGGCGGTTTAAGGAACTTCCACCATCGTATTTCAAGCAAATGCGTTCTCAGAACAGAAAGTTGATGTTACGTGTGCTTAATTCGACGTTACGCGATAAAAGTTAAATTTTGTAAATCAAAGCCACTAAAGTATAAAACTAAAAGTGGTTGAAGCTTGTATTATTGTAGTAAGTAAAGCTAACGTAATTTTAGAAACGATGTCAACAAATACATTAACACTTGATAAGAAGATAGCTGGTAAGTATACACGCAATACATTTACCGTGCTTGAAATGACTTGCGCCGCATGTGCAATAAGCGTAGAATCGATGCTAAAGTCAGCAATGGGGGTAAGAGATGCTGGTGTAAATTTCGCAAATCAATCAGCTTGGGTTGAATACGATGATAAAATAGTTAGGCCTTCCGATCTTCAAAACGTAGTTCGTGCAATTGGGTATGATTTGGTCGTAGATGTTGACGATCCCCAGGCAATTAAGGAAGAGTCTCAAAGGAAGCATTATGAGGAAGTTAAAAACAGAACTATCTGGTCTTCAATACTTACAATTCCTGTTGTGATCATTGGAATGTTCTTTATGGACATGCTTTATGGAAATTATATTTCGATGATACTTTCTGCACCTGTTGTTTTTTACTTTGGCAGAAACTTTTTTGTTAACGCCTGGAAGCAAGCCAGGTTAGGTAAAACTAATATGGACACACTGGTTGCCCTTTCAACAGGCATCGCGTTTCTGTTTAGCATGTTTAATACTTTTTTTTCTGAATTCTGGCATTCAAGAGGGATTCATGCCCATGTTTATTATGAAGCTGCTGCAGTAGTTATAGCATTTATTTCTTTAGGCAAGCTTCTGGAAGAAAAAGCCAAATCAAACACTTCATCTGCAATCAAGAAACTCATGGGGTTGCAACCGAAAACCGTAAACGCGATTGTTGACGGCATTGAGAAAGAAATTCCAATTGCATCAGTCAAGGTTGGAAACATAATTGTTGTTCGTCCTGGTGAAAGAATTCCTGTTGACGGAATTGTTACTTCTGGATCTTCTTATGTAGATGAAAGCATGATTTCAGGTGAACCGATTCCAGTTGACAAAAAAGAAGGCGAGAAAATTTTTGCCGGTACGGTAAATCAGAAGGGGAGTTTTCAATTTGAGGCAAAGAAGGTCGGTGGCGACACCATTCTTGCCCATATTATAAAGATGGTTCAGGAAGCCCAGGGAAGTAAAGCACCGGTTCAGAAATTGGTAGACAAGATTGCTGGAATCTTTGTTCCTGTTGTCATCGGAATTGCAATTTGTACTTTCATAATATGGATGTGGGTAGGAGGTGATGATAATGCATTCACCCATGCACTGCTTACTTCAGTTACCGTTTTGGTAATTGCTTGCCCTTGTGCCTTAGGATTAGCAACACCAACTGCAATAATGGTTGGTGTTGGAAAGGGCGCAGAAAATAATATTCTTATTAAAGATGCAGAGAGCCTTGAGTTGGCTCACAAAGTCAATGCAATTATCCTTGATAAAACGGGAACTATCACTGAAGGAAAACCTTTAGTTACTGACTTGATCTGGGATACTCAAGAAAATTTTAGTTCAAATATATTTAAACAAATCCTTTATACTTTAGAGAGTCAGTCAGAGCATCCTTTAGCTGAGGCTGTTATTACTAGATTGAAGGATGAAGGTGTAATTAGTATTACGCTTGGAAGATTTGAAAGCCTTACAGGCCGTGGCGTTAAGGCGATGTTTCAGGATGTTTTCTATTATGTAGGCAATAGAAAACTTATTGAGGAAAACAATGTAAGAATTAGCAATCACTTGAAGGAACTTGCATCTCGACTACAATCCGAAGCGAAAACTGTAGTATTTTTTGCAGATCAAATTCAGGTTTTGGCAGTAGTAGCTATAGCCGATAAAATCAAAGCTACTTCAGCTGATGCAATCAGTGCTTTACAGAAGAAAGGAATTGATGTTTACATGCTTACCGGAGATAATGAACAAACAGCTAAGGCAGTAGCCAGTCAGGTGGGATTAAAACATTACAAAGCAGAAGTTTTACCAGCCGAGAAGGCGGAGTTTGTAAAAGTCCTTCAGCAGAATGGAAAGGTTGTAGCTATGGTTGGCGATGGAATTAATGACTCGCAAGCGCTGGCTCAGGCAGATGTAAGTATAGCTATGGGCAAGGGTTCTGATATTGCTATGGATGTGGCAAAGATTACTTTGATCACTTCCGATCTTCAATCAATCCCAAAAGCATTAAACCTTTCTACTAAAACGGTAAGGGGCATCCGCCAGAATCTATTCTGGGCATTTATCTATAACCTCATTGGAATTCCTCTTGCTGCCGGAGTATTGTATCCGGTGAACGGGTTTCTGCTGGATCCAATGATCGCGGGAGCGGCTATGGCTTTAAGTTCAGTTAGTGTTGTTGGAAATAGTTTAAGATTGAAAGCTGAAAAGATTTAATCGGGTTGTGTCTGTATATTTTCTTAGTGGAGGCAGTGAAACAACTGGCTTCTTCTATTGTAAGCTATATAAATCCTACTACTTAAGTACAAGTTTTGACCTTAGTTCGAGCGATATCTTTGTTTCACTAAATCAAAGATTATGAAAAATGTTAATTAAATCGTGTCATCTTGCTATCTGTAGGAATTATGGTGGCGCTGTTTTGCATTACACCCGTTTTTTAAACAGTTGAGTTTGTCCTATAAAGACAAAGCATTTCTGGAATAGTTTATTTGAGTAAGTAACGTTACTAAACCGGACACAAAAAATCTGACAATTCCGAACATGCAAAGCTCCCACTGCCAAATGACAATACTGAATACAGTAAACTCAGTTGGAGGAAACATTAAGTCAATTTCCCCGACCAAAGCAGTAATCGAGTTGAGGAGCGGCATAACAAAAGACGCGGTAATCCAGGCAATTCAAAAAGCCGGATACAACGTAGTAAATGGAACTCTTTAAATTTTTATAAAATGGAAACAATCAAATTCAAAACAACCATAAAGTGCTCGGGATGTGTAGCGAAAGTAACTCCATTCCTGAATGAAGCGCTAGGTGAAGACAACTGGGAAGTTGATTACAACAACCCATCAAAAGTGCTTACGGTAGTTGGCGAGCAAGATCAAACCAAAGTTATCAAAGCTGTTGAAAAGGCTGGGTATAAAGCCGAGAAGCTACCTTAAATTGAAAGATCCAGAGGCCTGTATGCGGATCTTTTTCACTTCCGGTTTCCGTATTATTATTTATCGAACTGTTGCAATGCGTCAAAATCTTAAAATTTCGATCTTTTCTGTATATTTCGTAAAGTATTAACAGTAAAGTATAAATCTTTAATAATTAATTACGTTAGATTTGGGTAATCAATGAAAGCAAGAAAGATCATATCAGCTATTACATTATGCCTTCTGGTTCTAACATCCAGCAGCAATTTTGTAATTGGTATGCACTTATGCGGCGGGCACATTCAAGATGTTGCCTTTCTAGGTCAGGCAGAGCGGTGTGTTAGTGAGAAGAAAATGCCGCCATGCCACCGACAGGAATCAAAGCCTTGCTGTGAAGATCAAACCATTGTTCACAAAGGTGATGATGTCAAAGCATCGATAAATCAAGTTAACTTTGCGCCTGAAGTTTCTATTGAAATTGATCTTCCTTCATTTGTTATTACTGAAGTAATTCCCTCATCTCCCGCTGCAAAGCTTGAGTACTATAATTACGATCCACCTTTGCCTTCGACTGATCTCGTAGTCGCTTTACAGGTATTCCTTATTTGATTTTCTATTCTTTTGTAAGAGCGTTCTTGCTCTTAAAGTAATCGCTTTTATAAAGCGAAAATCAACCTTGTTTTCATTCTTCATTTTAAGTCATGATAGAAAATTTAATTTCCCTATCGCTACGCAATAGATTTTTGGTATTGTTAATAGCCTCAGGTCTGTTTGGATGGGGTGTCTATTCTATAAAAACAAATAAGATAGATGCGATTCCTGATCTCTCAGAAAACCAAGTGATTGTATTTACGGAATGGATGGGACGAAGTCCACAGATTATGGAAGATCAAGTGACTTATCAGTTGGTTACTAATCTTCAAGGCTTACCACGGGTAAAATATGTACGGGGCGCTTCCATGTTTGGGATGAGCTTCGTGTATGTTATCTTCAATGATGAAACAGAAATTTACTGGGCGAGGGAAAGAGTTCTTGAGCGCCTTAATTATGCGAGTCGATTGTTACCTGAAGGCGTAACGCCAACGCTTGGCCCTGATGGGACTGGCGTTGGACATATTCTTTGGTACACGCTCGATGCACCGGGAATGGATCTTGGTGAACAACGCGCACTTCAGGATTGGTATGTAAAATTTGCACTTCAAAATGCACCGGGTGTTAGTGAGATAGCATCGTTCGGAGGTTTCCAAAAACAATATCAGTTAACACTTAATCCAAACAAGTTAACCTATTACGGATTATCTGTTCAGGAAGTGATTCAATCTGTTCGTTCGAATAATAACGAGGCCGGTGGACGCAAATTCGAAATGAGCGATATCGGTTACATCATTAAAACCACTGGTTATCTGAAATCTCTTGAAGAGATTGAAAACATCGCATTAAAGACAATGAATACAACCCCGATAACAGTAAGAGACATTGCTACCGTACAAATGACGGGTGAAACCCGCCTTGGAATTTTTGATGAAAACGGTGAAGGCGAAGTAGTAGGGGGCATTGTTGTGATGCGCTATGGTGAGAATGCCGATGAGGTAATCCAGGGCGTGAAGAAAAAGATGTTAGAGGTTGCGAAAGGATTTCCGAAGGGAGTAAAGTTTACTTTGGTATATGATCGTAGTGAATTGATTGAAGAATCAGTTTCATCTATTAAGACAACCTTGATTGAAGAAATGATCGTGGTTTCCTTAGTGGTTATACTTTTCCTTTTTCACTGGCGGAGCGCCGCAAGCATTATCATTCAGATACCTATTACACTTGCCACAAGTTTCATATTGTTAAACGCATTTGGCATTTCATCAAACATTATGTCACTGACAGGTATAGCGTTGGCAATAGGTGTTATTGTTGATAACGGTATCATCATGGCTGAAAATTCTTATAAGAACTTATCGCATCGGTTTTCAGAATTAAATCCTGAATCTAAAGACTAGACATTATGTTCAAGAAAATATTTAAAATAAAATCGTACAATAAGATTGATGAAGCTGAGCGCTTGGCGATCATAGAAAAATCATCCAAGCAGGTTTCGCGTGGTGTGTTTTATTCTACGATCATAATAATTACTTCATTCCTGCCGGTATTTATGCTTACCGGTCAGGAAGGGAAACTATTTCATCCGCTCGCCTATACAAAAACATTCATTTTAATAGTTGATGCAATTCTTGTGGTTACGCTTGCTCCAGTAATCATTTCATTTTTTATGAAAGGGAGATTTACAGATGAAAAGAGTAACCCGATAAACCATTTTTTAGAAAGAATTTATGAACCGATCATCAGGGCTTGTATGAAATGGAGGAAGACAACTATAGGAATAAATCTTTTGGCACTGATCGTTAGCATTCCATTGATGATGAGTTTGGGGAGTGAGTTCATGCCTCCGCTGGACGAACAGTCAATATTATTTATGCCTGTTACACTTCCTGATGTTTCCAATGAAGAAGCAAAACGAATTCTTCAGGTTCAGGATAAGATTATCAAATCTGTTCCAGAGGTAGATAAGGTTTTGGGTAAAGCCGGAAGGGCAAGTACCGCTACAGACAATTCTCCCATTGGTATGATCGAGACAATCGTGATGTTGAAACCAAAAACAGAATGGCGTGAAGGAATTACAAAGAAAGATATCATTAATGAATTAGACGCTATGCTTCAAATACCAGGAGTTGTTAACGGTTGGACTCAGCCTATCATTAATCGAATTAATATGTTGTCAACAGGTATCAGAACTGATGTGGGTGTGAAAGTTTATGGTCAGAATCTGGATACTGTTTATTCCATTTCAGAAAGAGTAAAGACTGCATTGGAAGATGTTCCCGGAGTAAAAGATCTTTATGTCGATCCTATAACAGGAGGAAAATACCTGACTATCGATGTAAACCGTGAAGCACTTGGCCGATATGGACTTACCGTTAACGATGTAAACATGATAGTGGAGTCTGCCATCGGTGGAACACCTATTGGCCAAACAATAGAAGGTAGACAGCGATTTACAATCAGCGTTCGACTTGCGCAAGATTATCGGAACAGCATAGCGCAATTGAAACATATCCCTGTAAAAACAGCAAGACTCGGCACTGTTCCACTGTCATCAGTAGCAAACTTCCGATTTGAAAATGGTCCGCCAATGATCAACTCTGAAAATGCCATGCTGCGTGGCGCTGTTTTGTTTAATGTTCGGGATCGTGATCTTGGAAGTACCGTACAAGAAGCCATTCAAAAGTTAAATGCTGAAATGGGCATATTGCCTAGTGGTTACTATGTTGAATGGAGTGGTCAATATGAAAACCTAATACGCGGTAAACAAACACTCATGGTCATTTTACCTGTGGTAATGTTGATCATTTTTATTTCCCTATACCTCGCCTTTAAATCAATACGAGAAGCCTTCTTTAGTTTGATCACAGTTCCCTTCGCCTTGATAGGGGGTGCTTACATGGTTTATTTCTATGGAGTGAATTTATCGGTTGCAGTTGCTGTAGGTTTCATCGCCTTGTTTGGAATTGCAGTTGAAACAGGGGTTGTGATGGTAATATATCTTAACGATGCCATGCAGCACTTGATAAACCTTAAAGGCAATTCCAGTGCAACTATTTCGCGTGAGGAACTCAGAGAGCATGTTATTGCAGGAGCCGCAAAACGCCTTCGCCCAAAATTAATGACTGTTTCAGTTGCGCTTTTTGGGTTGGTGCCAGTGTTGTGGTCTACCGGAGTAGGTAGTGATGTGATGCAGCCAATTGTGTTACCAATGATAGGAGGGGTACTCACCTCGTCAACGCACATCTTGCTTGTAACACCACTCATTTTTTTGATGACTAAAGAATATGAATTGAGAAAATTCGGAAAACTAGAAGTTTATGAAGTTAAGCATTAAGATAACAATACTGTTTACAGGTATCTGTCTTGGAATGGTGACTTGGAGTAATGCCCAGGTGATCAGCCTCGATAGTGTTCTGAATTTGATTGACAAGCAAAATCCCACGCTGCAAGAGTATGATAATAAAGTGAAAGCTTTAAATGCGTATTCCACCGGAGCAAAAAGTTGGATGGCTCCGATGGTGGGTGCAGGAACATTTATGACACCCTATCCTAAGCAGATGCTTATGGATGAAAGGGATAAAGGTTCTGTGATGTTTTCTGTTGAACAGCAAATACCAAATCCCGCTAAGCTTAATGCTAATAAAAAGTTTTTGTCATCTCGTGCAGCGGTTGAACAGCAAGGTCGTGCATACCAATTTAATTCCTTAAGGGCTGAGGCAAAAACGTATTACTATCAGTGGCTGGTTGCCGAGGAGAAGACGAAGATCCTGAAACAGGATGAGCGCATTATGGATCTAATGTTAAAGCTTTCGCGGATACGATACCCCTACAATCAGGGAAGCCTTGGAAACATTTACAAGGCTGAAGGAAGATTGCAGGAAGTACAAAACATGCAATTGATGACTCAGGGATATATCGAGGAAAAAAGCTACAAATTAAAAACCTTGATGAATCTTGCTCCCGATGCTACCATCATGGTGGATACTACATTGAAGGTTAAGTATGTGAGTAATCAAATAGCTTATGATACAGCTTCACTAGGCGATCAACGTAGCGATGTTAAGCAAATCGATAAGACAATTGAAGTGATGAGATTAAATCAACAACTTCAGAAGTATCAGGCCAAACCTGATTTTCGGATAAGGTTCGATCACATGCAACCTATCGGAAACATGCCGACTATGTTCACTGCCATGGCTATGGTCTCCATACCGATCGCCCCCTGGTCTTCTAAAATGTACAAAGCTGAAGTAAAAGGAATGCAGTATGATATAGAAGCGATGAAAAAAGGCCGGGAAGCATTGCTAATTGAAACGCGAGGTATGCTTTCTGGAATGGCTGCTCAGTTGAATAGAATGCAACAGCAACTAACAAATTATAAAACGAAGATAATTCCATCCTTAACCAAAAATTATCAAACGCTAATGCTGGCTTATGAAGAGAACCGGGAACAGTTGCCAATAGTGATTGATGGATGGGAAGCAATGAACATTGTTCAGATGCAATATCTCGATAAACTTGAAGAGTACTACAACATGATCGTGAATTATGAAAAGCAATTGGAGAAATAACATAGTACTTTTTGCAATTATTTCTTTTTCCATTCTGATGTTAGCATCGTGTGGAAAAAAAGATAAAGAAACAGCAGGTAGCGACAGCTATACTTGTCCCATGCATCCAACAGTCATGTCCGACCATCCAGGTAGTTGTCCTATATGTGGAATGGACCTTGTTATGAAAGCTCGTTCTGGTGAGCAAGTTGAAACCACGCAAGACATTGCTAGTCTTGGCAAATCACCGAACGAAACTGTAGTGGCATCGATTAAAACGATTAATGGTAAGTATAAGAAAGTGGGCATCGCTATTCAGGCACAAGGAGTCGTGACTTATGATACCCGAAATATTTATACGATCTCGTCACGGATTGGTGGAAGGCTTGAAAAAGTATTCTTGAAATATGCGTTTCAACAAGTCACCAAAGGCCAAAAAATTGCAGCGATCTATAGCCCTGATTTGATAATAGCGCAACGCGAATTACTTTTTCTATTGGAAAATGATGCTGACAACGCTGAGGTTATAGCTTCCTCAAAAGAGAGGCTTTCTTTATTAGGTGCATCTACATCTCAAATTGATGCTTTAATTAAAAGGAAGGAAGTAAAAAATACTTTCACAATCTATAGTCCATTTGATGGATATATTATCACTAATGATCAGCAAACGCCTGCCGCGCCAATTACTTTACAAAGTGATGGAGGAATGGGTGGTATGAGTACTTCCAACAGTTCCAATACCAATGTAGTCGAGTCAAATAATTCAGAAGCAACTGTGATAAGAGAAGGCACCTATGTTTCATCAGGTCAGACATTATTTAAAGTTGTTGATACCAAAGCCTTACGAATTGAATTAAACATTCCATCCTCACAAGGCACAACTATAAAAAAAGGAAATAAAGTAGAACTAGACCTGGGCGTAGGAAGTAAGCAAACTGCAATTGTGGATTTCGTTCAGCCATTTTTTAATGATGGAGAAGATTTTATTAAAGTGCGGATTTATATTAACGATAGGAAAATGTTTCACATCGGCCAGCTTACAAGTGCAGTGATTAACCTTGATTCCGCAGAAGGACTTTGGATTCCAAAAGAAGCAGTACTTGATCTTGGTTTGGATAAAGTGGTATTCATAAAGGACGGTGATGTTTTAAAACCTAGAAAAGTTACAACCGGTATTCAATCCCTGGGCTGGATAGAAATTAAACAAGGTCTTTCTTCATCGGAAGGAATTGCCAGCAACGCTCAATTTTTAGTGGATAGCGAAAGCTTTATTAAAACACAACAATAACATGAATACGTTTATATATATATCCATTTTGAGTCTTACGCTCTTTGCATGTTCAAAAGAGAGTAGCAAAGAACATGATCATGCAGCTGAAGAAAAAAGCAATCATAAGTACACCTGCCCTATGCACCCACAGGTAATACGAGATGCTGCCGCACAATGTGCCATTTGCGGTATGGACCTTGTTCCCATAAATAAAGGCAATGCAAATAGCAACGACCTCATGCTAAGTGAAAATCAAATAAAGCTTGCAAATATTACGACACAAAGAGTGTCAGTTCGATCTATCGGAGAAACCGTTACCGTAAATGCAAGACTAGTTGCCAATGAAGAGCGAACTGAAATTATAAGTAGCCGTGCTGCGGGGAGAATTGAAAAGCTCTTTGTAAAGGAAACAGGTAGAACTATTCAAAAAGGTGAACCTCTGTATGAACTCTACAGCGAAATGCTGCTGACGTTACAAAAGGAATATTTGTTAGCAAAACAACAATTTGAAACCCTGGGTACTACGGAAAAAAGGTTTGAAACATTTTTAAAAGCTGCGAAAGGAAAACTTCTCCTTTACGGTCTTTCGCAGAACCAAATTAATAAACTAGCTGATACCAAGAATGTACAAACAAGAATCACATTTCTTGCTTCCGCTTCAGGAGTGGTAACTAAAATCAGCGTAGCAGAAGGCCAATATGTTGAAGAAGGTAGTTCATTGCTAAAACTCGAAGATGTAAGCAGCCTGTGGTTAGAAGCAGAACTCTATCCTTCAGAAACATCGCTTGTTAAAATAGGTGATAAAATAAATGTCAGTGTTAGCGGATTAGAAAATACACCACTAGAAGTTAAAGTTATATTTTTGAGCCCTGAGTATCGTTCAAGTACTCAGATTGTAGTAATGCGTGCGGCTATAGATAATAGATCAATGAATCTAAAGCCTGGCATGCAGGCACAGGTTTTCTTTACGCATTCCTCAAAGCAAGCAATAGCCATTCCGGTTGATGCCGTAATTCATGATGGTGATGTAACACATGTATACGTACAAAATGGACGCAACGTATTCAAACCAAAAATGGTCAAGACTGGAATAGAAGATTTCAATAAGGTTGAAATTACTGAAGGACTTACTGAGCAGGACACAGTAGTTGTCAGTGGCGCTTATCTTCTTTATAGTGAAATTGTTTTAAAAAAAGGGCACAATCCTATGGCGGCTCATAATCATACAGAGATGCAAATGACAGTCAAGCAACTTAAAAAGACGAATCAAAAATAGCGAAAGCTCCGAGGCGGCGTCTTTAACTTAAACATCGCTAACCCAGCACCTATAGAAGGGTCGCAGGCTTATGATGCATTCTGATCCACTTCAATCAATTTAATAAAACTGGTTTGAGATGATCAGGTTTACAGCACGCGAACAAAAGAGAGAAGAAAGAAAATCAGAAGCTACGGCAAATAAAAATCATAAGAGTGGTGATAATGCCGGTACAAGTAATAGCAATAATAACCAGAATAATCAGTCAAGCAGTTCAGCCACTAGTCCTAGGGAGCAGGCGTTAATAAATATGCTATTCTCTGGGCCATCACTAAATCAGTCAGGTCAATCACCAGGTACTTTGGGCACGCATGGGGCAAACAATCAAGGTAGTAGTAATAGTAATAATAATAACAGTAGTCACCATCCACGCTATTCTGGCAGTAGTGTACATTTTCCTGAAGATGATAATAACACAGGAACATTAGCGGTTGTTAATTCTGCTGAAATGGGGAATAACACAACCAATACAGAACAATATAGAGAATATGTGTATAGCCATCATTCCGTTAACGAGGCAAGAGCATTGTATCAGCGAATGCTCTATAGCAGAAATTACACTTATCAGTCATCGCGTTTAAAAGAGAGTCTTGCCTCAACAGCAAATACATTAACAAGTGATGAAGCATTTGCTCCGGCTCAGAGTGACGAAATAAAATGCCCTACCTGCCCGACTGGCTGGGAAGACTTGATAAATTTTGAGCCACCTAAAAGTGTGCGCGATAAACTTGCTGCTGAGAATAAGGTATTATTAGATGAATCAATACAAATGGGTGGGTATCCTACAGGATCTTGGTATGTTCAAAATATTAAAGACGCAACTGGGAGTCAAATTAATTTGGATAGATATTCTCTGAAAATCACCACACTCCCTGTAGTAGGGCATCGATTGACCGCTAAAGAATTGTTTGATTATATTCGTATAAATCTTAATGACTTCATGTCAGAAGATGTAACTGAGTTTGATGATTATCCAGATCCAGACTTTGCTGAATCGACTAAATGGCCTACTGATAATTATCTTGGAGTTGTAAAAGTATTTACGGCCTATCTTCCCGGAAGTTTTGGTTTGTTCTATGATGACCTTGGTGTCATTGCTACAGATAAAACAGCATCGAGTTGGACATTTAGCACCCTCCATACTCCAGAAACCCATGATCATGCCGTTAGTGGCAACAGGCAATTTGGTTTCACTGCTAACAGCGATGGAACTTATACAATATTCGCAAGAGGCGCAGATAGATTAACGGCCCCTATGGACGCATCAATCAACTGGGCAACCGGAGAGTCAGTTTTTGACGGTGCAGAAGATTTATGGAATAGCTTTATGGATAATATTGTTCAATTTATTGATACTCATCAAGGTGATGCTCAGGTCGAAACCCCAGTTAGTAATCGTTATGATATAACAGAATAATACAAATATGAAACTACTTAAGTTAAGTCACATCCTGAAGGCCGCTTTTTGGTCACTATTATTATTTGCAATTGGTTTTTCACTTTTTATAAGTATTAAAGAAAGCGAATTTAATCTGATGGGATTGGTGATATCGATTTATTACCTGATTCCTATTATTCTGTTTGCTTTAAGTTATGTCGCTTTATTAAGTTGGTTGATTGATAAATTTGAATTTTTATCTTCTTCTTTGATCTCACAGATTATACTATCGGTAACATTAGGTTTATTATACATGACTTTTTGGATAATATATGATGGAGCGTCTCACGATTATCGAGATATGAATTTTTTTTCTTATTGGATAAGAGAATTAAAGCGATACTGGTTGCCTCTTATATACTTCGGTATTACAATCCCTGTTATCCTAAACATCATTATAAGAAAGACAAAGCCAGATGGAAAACAAGCTTAGAAGTTTTTTAACTGCGTTCTTTGGCTCGATAGCCATATTTATCTTAATAATATTTGGTTACTCATTAATCAATGGCGGGGAACGAGGAATACTTACGATCACAGTAAATATTTTAATTTATTATACTGTTCCTGTTTTCATTCTTGTCTTAGCTGGCATTTATCTGCCAGCCTATTTTGCGAAAAGATCATACCTGGTTTTCAATAACCTTTACATACAGGTGCTGCAAACGTTTATTTTATTGGTGATAATGTTAAGTGTTTTGATTTATGTAGAAGGTTTGGGTTCAAGGTATTTAAGAATGGGTTTTTTGAATTATTGGTTGAAGATGATGCAAGGGTTTGGAATTGCTATCATATACTTTAGCCTATCAATACCAATACTTTTAAAGCTGGTGAAGGATTAAGGAGCGTGATGTTGATAAAGTCAATATGAAAGGTATAAGAATAATAATTAGATCAACTCTAATTGCTGTCCTTGTTGACGGAGTGATAATGGAGATTTTAAGCGTAACGCAAAAATATTATTCGTTTATGTATGTGTTTGTAATGGTTATTGCGAACATTATTTTACCCGTGCTTGGCGGAGTAATTTTATTCCACTTATTACTTAACTATCTTTCAAAGCATTTTACTGCTTTTGACAAACTTGTGAATAAAATATTGTTGGGTGTAGTGTCTGCGATTTTATTTGCTGCCCTATTTATTGAGGTTGACATTGCCCTGTTTGGCGTAAGTGAAAATATGTTAAGGGAGTATAGAGGCTGGCTTCCCGCCACGTTAATTACAAGTATTGTAGTTCCCATAGTATATCATATGTCTGCTTACTCTAAAAAAGAAGAAACGGCAGGATGAATTTAAAAGCCCAGCGAGCGTTGGGCTTTTTTATGCGGCATGCGCTTTACGGGTTTTAGCATCCCCTCTTCTACCGCAAGTTTAGCGATAGCATAACTTGTGGTTTATCATGAGTCAAGTTTTCAACTTGGTTATTTCAATCTCCATTGATAAGTTGAATTGGGAGTACCGATCAGTCTCTCGGCTCCAGCCGAGTGACCAATTAAATCAGGCCTCTGGCCTAGCGTAACAAATCAAAATCATTTTACTTCCTCTTTGAGTGAATATGAAAGGATTATCCGCAGTGCTAGATTTAATTAAGTAAGTAGCTACTTCATTACGAATTCAATGGTTCTGATCTCGCCATGGTTAATGTTATATAGGTACGCCGATTGTAACTATTATAAAATAATTGTAATGAGAAGTTAATATGTTTGCAGAGAATTGTAAAAACCTACGAAATCTTTAGCATACTCTTCAATCTTTACTTTTCCAAAAATCTCCTGATGCTTATCATAATCTTCCCTCAGTTGACCCGTATGGATTGCGGCTCCAAGCTCTACCATCATGGCTGCAATTGAAGTAGGCATTCCATTTCTTTCAAGTGCTTCCTGCATTTGTTTGTTTGTAAATATTTTCCATTGCAATTCAGGTTTACCAATGGCGCTGCCCAGTATGGATGCCACTTCATTACAAGTTCTGTCATCGCAAACTACATATCGCACTTTATTACTTGAATCTATTTTAACTAGTTCAGCCGCCGCAGCAATTGCGATATCTTTAGGAGAGACCATGGGCAGCCTATCATTTCCTCCGAAATTTGACCCTATTGAGCCTGTATATTTAATCATATCTACAAAATGCAGAAGGTTGTAATAAAAATAACCAGGTCGCAGGTGCGTTACATTTGCATCTGTTATTGCGTCTATTATTTTTTCACTTCTGTTAGAACCGACAATAAAGCCAGTGCCTTCTGGTAAGTGAGCCCCATAGCTGCTGAGCAAAACAATCCTTTTTACCCCAGAGGCTTTCAATGCCACGAAGTAACTGTTCGCGACAGCCGAATAATAGGCAAGCTGGTCCATTTCTGCAAAGTTTGGCGGGATCATGCAATACACTGCATCCGATTCTTTAAATGCATTTGTAAGAAAGTCCACGTTTTTAACCGAACCTATAGCCGCTCTTGCACCTAATGCAATAATATCTTTTTCTTTATCTTTATTACTTGAAATAACTGTTACAGAATGCCCTTCCTTGATAAGTTGTTCTGCCAATGGTTTGCTTATATTTCCCAACGAGCCTGTTAGTGTAATTTTCATCTTTTAAGAGTTTAATTTTAATGATGCAATGTCTGGATTAAAATGCAAAAAAATGTAGCCAAATCTATTATTGTTGTAGTCAATTTTACTGTCCCGCTCAGAGTCACTCGGTTTATCATGAGTCAAGTTTTCAACTTGCTTCTTTCAATCTTCATTGATATTTTGAATTAGGATTATCTTGGTGCGAGAGATTAGGCAGGTAGAAATGGATTAATTGATATTTAAATTTGTGAGCAAAACTGAAAGCTTACGACATTTTAACCCACAAGCTGAAGCGGGGGGTAGTAGTGGTGGAGTCATCCATTAACGGGTTGAGTACATGAGGCCAGAGGCCTTTTAGATATTTGTCACCCGGCAAAGCCAAGCGATTGAGCATATATTTAAAAATCCATGCCGAATTTCAAATCAGAATCTATTTACATGTTTGGATGTGAAGTCTAGCTACGATTACGGTAGGGCTTAACAGGGTGTTGAACGGCAAAAAGACGGCAAATGAACGGCAAATAGTCGGATTATATGTTGTTTATTGTTAACTTTGGCTATGGCCAGGGTAAAAACAAATGCATTACTACAAGGTGTAAGCGGTAAGGTTGGAAATATTGTGTTTAAGAATTACGCTAGTGGAACTGTGATTTCTTCACGTCCTGACAGGAGCAAAGTAAAACTTAGCATTATACAAAAGAAGTCAAATAGCAAATTCAAAAAGGCTGTGGCTTTTGCCAAAGGAGTTTTGGCAGATCCTGCAAAACGAAAAGCATACGAGGCAAAGCTGAAACCAGGCAAATCCGTTTATCATGTGGTTTTATCCGAGTTCATGAAGAACGGTTCTTAAACTGACGGCTATGGGCAAAGCCAAGCGGCTGACCCTAGCAAAGCCAAGCGACTGACGCAGTTATGTAAGCTGCGTAAAGGATGGAAATGAAAAGCACCCCACTACCGCAAGCTTGTACCTTGTGGTTAAAATGTTTTAAGCTTCCAGCTTAACAGCCCAGCAGGCTACTTGAAATCTGCTAACCAGGTGGCAACTGTTAAACCGGCAAATAGCGAAGTTCATCTCTTTAGGAAGAAATAAATAGTAAGT
This sequence comes from uncultured Cyclobacteriaceae bacterium, assembly GCA_964235605.1. Lineage (GTDB taxonomy): Bacteria > Bacteroidota > Bacteroidia > Cytophagales > Cyclobacteriaceae > DATCRE01. The sequence continues at coordinate 70,086 of CAXSCR010000002.1, forward strand.
CGCTGTAAATACCGGTATAATTTGTAGTGGAAAAGTTTTGAGGAATTAATATAAAAACAATCTCTTTAAAGTAGAATAACGCACTTTGTTCACCTTCTGATGTAGTATGTTGTACCGGATTTCTCATATATGATGTAATTAAGTTGAGGTGATAAGAATTGAATATGTGACATTCTATATCTAGATTTGTAACTACAGAAAACGATTTCAACAATAGCTTTCTACAAACCATGTCTAATCAAACCAACTTAAATCAATGAAAAACAAATTACTAGCATTTTTCATGATGCTATCCGCCTATAGCTATGGCCAAAGACAGCTACAGGGTAGGGTGGTAGATGAAAATGATCAACCCCTCCCTGGTGCAAGCATTCTGATCAAGGGATCTACTATCGGAACAGTAACAGATGTAGAAGGCGTATATAAGTTAACAGATGTTCCCGCTGATGCTGTGGTAATCGCAACGTATATAGGCTATATAACACAGGAGTCTCCGTTAGCAGGAAAAACACGAATGGATTTTAAGCTATTATTAGATGCTAAATCATTAGATGAAATAGTAGTAATTGGATATGGTACAGCAAAGGTAAAAGAACTTACAGGCGCAGTTTCAGTGGTTAACGGAGCAACCCTGACTGCCCTTAACCCTGTGCGTCTTGAGACCGCTTTGCAAGGTCAAATGGCTGGTGTACAGATTGCAAGTACCTCAGGGTCACCAGGTGGAGCCTTAAATATTAGAATTAGAGGTTTTTCAACCAACGGAAATAATAACCCATTAATATTAGTCGACGGTATTCCTTATTCTGCTGAAGGTCTGTCGTCCTTGAATCCCTCAGATATTGAGTCAATGAACGTCTTAAAAGATGGTACAGCAGCGATCTATGGAGTTAGAGCAGGTAATGGTGTTATAATTATTACTACTAAACAGGGTAAACGGAATTCAAAACCAACAATTGAATTTACGGGCTATTACGGCACCCAATCGACTATAAAAAAGATAGATTTATTAAATGCGCAAGAATATGCTGTATTAAAAAATGAAGCATATGCAGCAGGCGGACAAACTCCTCCTTTTGTCAACACCGATTTAGGCACTGGAACAAATTGGCAGGATCATGTTTTTCAAAAAGCGCCTATTCAAAATTATAATCTAAATATATCAGGCGGCGCAGATAAGAGCTCGTACTCCCTTGGTGGTTCTTTTGTTGATCAGGAAGGAATTATTGGAGGAAAAAAATCTGCTTATAGACGTTATAATGCGAGGTTGAATTTCACGACTGACCTTGCTAGCAAAGTAAAATTGCAACATGTGCTACTATTTACACAAGAAAACCGTAAGACTTTACCAGAAAATACTATCGGCTCTGTTCTTTATAACACAATTAATGCATCACCGTTAGCATCTGTAAAAGATGAGAATGGTAAATACACGTACTTGCAAGAGTTTAGTGATATTGTCAATCCGCTAGCGCTCATAGAAAATACCCACAATGAAGCTCTGACTTATAAATTTACCGGCAAAGAAGAGATCTCGTATAAAGTTAATAACTTGGAATTCACAGGTCGGGCAGGATATAATTATGCGCTGGTAAATGAAAAATCATTTCTCCCTTTAGTATACTATGGATCCGGAAAAGCTCAAAACACTGCTAGTAATGAGGCATTAGATCCATTCATATTATCAGTTAATGGCGCACCTTATACGCAACGAAATAGTGTTACAGAAAGCCGTACATCTTTCTTAGATTATAACTTTGAAGCTTATTTAAATTATAATAAAGTACTTGCAGAACATCATAGTTTAAAAGCAACATTAGGAACTGCATTGCTTGGAAATCAATCTGAGAACTTAACTGGTGTAGGCCGTAACATTCCATACAACTCTGTTGATTTTGCAGATATATCATTGGCTGACCCTAACGATATACAAACTAAAACTACTTCATGGCAAACTTGGAATAGATTATTATCATATTTTGTGAGAGCAGAATATGGTTATGATTCTAAATATCTATTATCTGCTATATTGAGAAGGGATGCATCAACACGATTTGGTAAGAATAACCGATTTGGTTACTTCCCGGCGCTATCGGGCGCCTGGGTGATTTCTGAAGAGCCTTTTTTCAATAAAGGTATTATTCAGTTTGCCAAGCTTAGAGGAAGTTACGGTGTGTCAGGAAATGATAAGATCCAGCAGGATTTTCAATATCGGGCATTATTGGGCGGCGAAGCAGTCTATCCATTTAACGACCAATTAGTAAATGGAATTGCCATTGGAGTACCAGGTAATCCTGACTTGAAATGGGAAACAACTGGTCAAACCAATTTTGGCTTAGATTTGAATATGTTCAATGATCATGTAAACATCACAACCGATTATTATATTAAAAAAACTAAGGATCTTATTTTTCAACCAGACATCTCTGGAATTTCTGGAGCATATGGAGCAGGTGGTAGTGCCCCTTACGTTAACGGTGGAGATGTGAAAAATAGTGGTTTTGAATTCCTTATTGGTTATAATACTACTATCGGTAACGACCTCAAAATTGATATGAGCTATAATTTAACCACTATTCATAATGAAACAACAGGATTACAACAAGGTGTAGATTTCTATTCTTATGGTTCTTTTGGTGTTGGTGGTGGATCTGCTACTAGGATGGAAGTTGGGTACCCAATGGGATTTTTCTATGGTTATAAAACTGAAGGTGTATATCAAAATGCAAGTGAAGTATCTGACAGAGGTATAACACAAAACGGTGCACAACCGGGAGATTTAAAGTATGCGGATCTTGATGGTAACCTTGATGTTAACTTTAGCAATAACTCCGATAAGACAATAATTGGATCACCCATACCAAGCGCAATCATGGGTTTGAATCTTAGATTCGATTTTAAAGGAATTGATTTCTCCACTATGTTTTATGCTTCTGTTGGCAACGAGATTTTAAGAAACTATGAACGTCAGCAACCATTAGCGAATCAGTTGTCATATAAAGTCGGACGTTGGACAGGTGAAGGGTCGACAAATGAAAACCCACGCCTTACAACCGCATTAAATACCAATAATGTCATGTCTGATTATTTTATTGAAGATGGATCCTTTATACGTCTAAAAAATATTCAATTAGGTTATTCTTTACCAACTACCTTGATTCAAAAAATTGGTGCTAAAAAGTTGCGAGTTTATGTAGCCGCGAATAACTTAATCACACTCACCAAATACAGAGGCTTTGACCCGGATTTTGCATCGGCTAGTCCATTGCTATCAGGTATTGACTACGGATTCTATCCTCAGGCAAAAACAGTAATGGCAGGACTTAATTTAACTTTTTAAAACCATGAAGAATTTAATTAAAATAACAATATTCCTTATTGGTTTCGCATTGATATCAGTAAGATGTGATGACTTTGTAGATATTGAACCAATGTATGCTCAAGATGCAGATAATTATTTTAGAAGTCCGAGTGATTATGATAAGGCGCTAATTGGCGCTTATGACCTACTTCAAACTTCATATGTCAACCTTTGGCTTGGAGAGATTGCATCGGATAACGCAATTGCAGGCGGCGAAAGTGTAACAGATTCGGAAGGTTTGCATCAGATAGATGCTATGACGCATGGTGGTGTTAATAATGAATTAAGGAGTTTATGGCGCTTCTTATATGCAGGTATAGGCAGGGCTAATTACATCTTTGAATTTAAAGATAATATTGAATTTATAGGAAAAGATAAGATACTGGCGCAAGCTTCTTTTCTTCGTGCTTACTACTACTTTGAATTGGTTAAATTTTTTGGTGATGTTCCATTGATCATTGATAGAAGATTAGGTGCAGTAGAAATATCACAGCAAAAAAGAGCGCAAGTTTCTGAGGTGTATGCTCAAATTGAGAAGGACTTAATTTCTGCTGCAGAAATTTTAGATTGGACCGATCCCGTTAAAGGAAGAATTACAAAAGGTGCAGCTTTATCTTTGCTAGGAAAAGCCTACCTCTATCAAAATAAATTTGCAGAAGCAGCTACCCCATTAGATCAGGTAATTAATAAAAACCAATATTCTCTTGTAGATGATGTTACTGGACTGTTTAGAGTAGCTAATGAAATTGGTAATACAGAAACTGTCTTTGATATTGAATATGTTGGTACTGAAGGTGGTGGTTATGGTTGCTTTGTTTGTCTAGAAGGTTTTGCGGCACCAGGTTTTCATTCAATTCGGGGATATGAAGGACCGATTTATGTTGATGGAAATAGTTATAATCTTCCTACACAAGATTTAGTAGATGAATTTGAATCCGGGGATCCAAGACTAGATGCATCTGTGCTTGATATTGAAGCATTCAAGGCAGCGAATCCAACGGTGAAGTACACCATAGGAGCAGGGGGACATACAGGCTTCTATAATAATAAATATATTAAAAGAGCCGATGAATTAGGTCTTGGTGATAATGACCTTACCAGTCCGATTAATCATAAAGTTATCCGTTATGCAGATGTTTTATTGATGGCCGCTGAAGCGCATAACCGGAAACCAAATCCAGATGATGTACTTGCTCGCAAGTATTTAAAAGAAGTACGTGACCGTGTTGGTATGCCGGAGATATTGTCATCAGGCACTGCGCTTACCGAAGCCATCTATCATGAACGTAGGGTTGAATTTGCAGGTGAAGGTCACCGTTTTTTCGATCTAGTAAGAACAAATAAAGCAGCTGACGAGATTGCTGGTTTTCAAGTAGGTAAAAACGAATTATTCCCTATTCCGCAGGCAGAGATTGACTTAGCAAGAGCAGGTTGGGCACAGAACAAAGGTTATTAAGCACTAAAACTAAAAATATGAAAAAATATATCTATAGCATAATCTGGGTACTGTTCATACAGTTATTCATGATCGCATGCAAGGAAGATGAAGCTGAGCTAGGCACACCACCAACAGACGCGGATGCTGCATTCACAGTAAGACCATCAGATACATCTCCCAATATTCTTGAACTATCAAGTACTTCATCAGCTTTTATTAAGAAGTGGGATTTTGGAAATGGTGTAACGAAAGAAGGTAATGACGTTGAAGCTACCTATCCGGTTAAGGGTACCTATGAAATTACCCTTACAGTATTTACTGCGGGCGGAAGTGTTTCATCCAAACAAACTGTAGAAGTTGAAGAGTCTGATCTAAATTTACTTGATCCTGTTGCTGTTCTATTATCAGGTGGTGATGCCGGTAAAACTTGGATTATTGACAAGACAACCAAAGGTCATCTGGCATTAGGACCAATCGATAATTTAGCGACTAGATGGTATGAAGCTGGTCCCAATGAAAAAGTTGGTTCAGGTTTATATGATGATAAATATTTGTTTAGCCTAAATGGTTTCGCATTTACACAGCAAACAAATGGAGATGTATTTCTTAACACCCTTCACAAAGATAAATTTGCTGACTCATACGCAAACATGGGTGACTTTACAGCTCCTTATACGGCCCCTACCGATTTAACATGGTCAATAACCAAGGATGCTTCGGGTAATAGTTACATTAATATATCTACCGGTGGTTTTATAGGTTATTATGTGGGGGTTTCAAAATATCGTATAATGTCGCTAACGGAAACTGAATTAGTGATTATGTTTACTGACAGCGCTGATGCAGGAAGAGTTTGGTATCACCGCCTGATTACCGAAGGTTTTACACCGCCTCCTCCAACAGTAACAACGCTACCTGTAACTTTTGAAGGAAGTGGTGCTGTACCACCTTTTACAGGCTTTGGTGATGCTACTGCTGCTTATAGTGTGGTAACTAATCCTAGTATGAATGGAATTAATGTTAGTGACAAGGTTGCGAAATATGTAAAAGGTACTCCAAACTGGTCTGGTATCACAACTGATATTGCTAAAATAGATTTCTCAACTAAGAGAACTTTTAAAATGAAAGTCTATTCACCCGTTACAGGCAGAGCCTTATTCAAAATAGAAGTAGCGGGTACCCCAACATCATTCGTAGAAGTGTTTGCTAACCTAACTAAGGTTAATGAATGGGAGATGTTAACATTTGATTTCCCAGCTGCTGCAACTGACACTTATAACAAGGTTTCGATCTTCATGGATTTTGATAATAACGTGGGCGGTACTTTCTACATTGATGACATCAGACAAGTAGTGACTGGTTGTAATGAAATAGATACAGAATCTTTTAGTGCTGCAAGTGGATTGAATTTCACTATGGCTACAGAATCATTTGGTGCATTTGGAAACATTGCCTCTGATATTGTTGCGAACCCTTCAGTTAGTGGTATCAATACTAGCTGTAATGTTAATTCTTATATGAAAACTGCTGGATGCGAAACTTGGTCTGGGACAGGCTATCTCTTAAAGACGGCTATTGATTTTGGTACAACTACTAAGAAAAAGTTTAAACTTAAAGTTTATGCAGTAGACCAAGTGACAACTGTTACACTTCGTTTGGAGCGGCTGGCTTTCCCTGATGTTACTCCTTTCGCAGAGCGTACTGCGACAATTACGGCTACAGGGGTATGGCAAGAACTAACTTTTGATTTTTCAGATATTACAGATTCTAATACATATAAGAGCATGATAATCTATTTTGAAAGAGATTCTGCTTGTGATGGCGATAAGTATTATTTTGACGATCTAGTTCAGATACCATAACTAGTCAAGCATAAAAAAACAATTGAAGGAATTAGAGCAATCTAATTCCTTCTTTTTTTGCTTGAACATTAATGTCAATACTTCTTAATACCATAAATTCACAACATGAACAAAGACCTAATACTCAGAGAACACCTCGCCATAGAACGAACCAAACTTGCCAATGAGACTGCATTGCTAGCATACATTAGAACGGGTCTTTACTTTATTGTGGCAGGGTCAACATTAGGACATTTGATTGAGACGTTGTTTTGGGAGATAACGGGGGTTCCATTAATTGTTATTGGCATCTGCTTTATGATATTTGGCGTTATTAAGTTTCGGAGAGTCCGTAAACTTATTGAACTAAGTAGGAAAAATATTGGAAATTCATCTGATGCGTTTATCAAATCCATAAGAAAGGATTAGTTCTTTACCAAACCAGAATGTGATTAATATCAGTAGACCGGCACTATAATTTAGATATACTATTATAGCAGGATGTTTAGAGGCTCCATATTTGCAATGGAATTGAGAACAGCACACCGACTATCAAAAATGGTAGTGTACGAGTTGATGAAATGATTAGAGTTGAATGTATAAAATTCATGCGTTATTTGGTTAATATTTTTAAAGTTCTGGATGAAACAAAAATAGCACAAAGCCAGACATAACCGTAATGAGACCAATATTAAAAAAAATTTTAACAGCCAGTTATTTATATCATCTCTTGACTCATAATCCATGATATGAAACATCTATAAGAAAGTCGAAAGCTCGCCATTGATCATGTCTAATGATTTGAAATGTGCCGCGTTCTGCGCTGAAATAGAGTGTGCAACCAGGTTTAGATTAAGTTATTATAATTATGACTTCCTTGTTCAAGCAACATCCATTACATGATATAGAGTTTATCCTTTACCTACATGTTTTTGTTCATCTGTTAAAATCAATTTGTTAAAAGGTTACAGTCTCCTTCACCGATCCACATTTAAGCATCATATCACCGAAGTATGGATTTTTAATTTCCCTTTCATTGGAGAGCCATAATGCCCCCGTATTATCATTTGCCATGGGGCAGTATTCAACATACAGTGTTCCCGCAGATAGCTTGGATGCTTTGACGAGGGAACTCATTTCATTGCTTAAGTGTGAAAACGATTGGCGTTGCATTGTTATATCAGAAGAAGATACAATTTTACTTGCTTCTGCTGCAGCCTTCTTTCCGGTTGAAATTGCAGTAAGCGATTTCTGTAAATCAGTAGCAGCTTTTTTTGCTTCATCTTTATCTGACGAAACAAGTGCATCTTTTAAATGAATGTAATGCAGATAAGCTAAGCCTACCTTCTCATTTACAAACGTTGGACTTTCAATTTTTTTATGTTCTTGAGATGTATGAGTGCTATGATCTCGATCTGCACTATGTGTGCTATGATCTTGTTGTGCATATACACCTAGACTTACTAGGAAAATAAGCATTGTTATTACTTGTTTTTTCATATTGATTTATTTGATGTTTATTTTAATTTGCTTGAACACTTCCGCAAGTCACTATTTTATCACCAAAGTATGGATTTTAATTTTCACTTGCTCAATTACCAATACCCATATTCATTATTAAAGCCATCGGACAAAATTCATAGTATGCTTTTTCCTCTTAGTCCAAAAGCTTTAATGCTCTTGTAATCGATATCAAGATGAGATCTTCTGTTAGTTTAAAGTCTCTGCTTTATATCCAGCTTTTTGAACAGCTTCAAGAACTTTTTTGGTGTTAATTTCGCCTACTACGGTTAGCACTTTAGCGGGTTTCTTGGTGTCAACCTCCTAATTGTATTTGCTAAGGCTTCGTCAAGGAATGGTGTGGCTTTGGCAATGCAGCCGGAGCACTTTATGTTAGTTTTTAATTTGATGGTTCCATGCTTGTGTCTTTTTATACTATATAAGTCTAAGTCTATAAACGATTGTTACTTTGATTGGCTTTATACAAAACAAGAGATATTTTATATAATTACCTTGGCTGTTATTTATTAGATTTTAATGGCGCGGAGTTTAATGGTATTAATCTCAACTACAATTATACATAGTAAGCTACTTTTAGCTTTATACTTTAGCTTACTAACTTGATTTACATGTTTACATGCTCAATTGGAGGATTATAATTACGAGAGCTTTAAATCCTTTAATTTCCACTAAATATAGACATGACTTATAGCGTCTTAGAGATTGCGTCTAGTGATCTCCTAGTCTCGTTCATGTTCCGGTTTTTTTTCATTTCAGAAGGAGTAAGACCTGAAGACCTGTAACTTTTTTAAATTGTGATGACAGATGGGCTACGCTGCTATAACCTAACCGATCTGCTATTTCACTTAAGGTTAATTCATCGTAAAATAATAACTCTTTTACCTTTTCTATTTTTGCCTAATAATGTATTGCTCAAGCGTAATGCCTTCGACGCTGGAGAAGAGATTGCTTAAATAGTTGTACTCATAATGTAACTCATCTGAAAGGACATTAGACCAGTTGAATTTCATTTGAACTTTATCAACGTGGTGAATCATGTTAATTACCTTATTCTTTATCGCTTCGATTAATCTTGCCCTTCTATCATCAATTCTTTCAAAGCCAAGATTTATAAGAGCAGTATCTAGTTTGTCTAGTTGTTGTTCTGAGAGGTTACTTTCAGTAATGGTTATTTCCCCTAAAGATATCTTTTGAGGATGAAGTCCGTGCTTTTCTAATTCTTGTGTTACAACCATAATGCACCGGCTGCAAACCATATTCTTTATATTTAGTGTTGTCATCGCATGGTAAATATGAAATATAGTTTTGGAAACAATTTTATATAATTGCTAGAAACTATTATAAAATTTCAGATTGGCAACTGTTTTAATCAGTTCCATGGCCTCTTGCACGAAAACAAACAGTAACTTGACAAAGTAGGATTATTCGATAAAAATAATTTTGCGCCTAAGAATATCATACCTATGGTACCGTTATCTCGCTGCCATTAATGTGCTACATCCGGGAAGCTTGTAATGAACGGCTTTATTAACTTTTAGTCGGACTACAATGATAAATGATCATTGACTATGTTTCAATATTAATTATGCTAGTATTTTGTATATGGAAAATTGCGATATTATAACTTAGCTATATATTTTTATTTTCATTTTCATTTGACTGTTCCGTACGCTTTGCGTTCTTGTTGTTTTTTGTGTTGTTTCACCACCTTTTTTTCCGATCTCTGCCATATGCTCACGTGGAACCTTTCCTTAAGTGAACGACTAATAAAATACGCACCCTAATGACACAGTATATAACCCCTTATTGCATATATTTTAATTCAAGTTTATTTTACTTATTGCCATCATGATAAGATATGGCAAAGCGTTATGGGGTTATCTTGTTAGTTCATGAAAACTAAATAAAAACGAGCTGCCCTTTAAAGGACAGCTCGTTTTTATTTTGCTCTAGTATATCCGTGTTATTTATCAGATGTTCCGGTACCTGAAGTCCCACTTGACCCAGAACCTGAAGTTCCTGAGGAACTGCTACCCGATGTGCCAGAGCTAGAACCCCTGCCTGATGTTCCGCTTGTACCTGACGTACCACTTGTACCGGATCCTGATGGTGCCAATGAACCATTACCTGATGTTCCAGATCCACTTTCACTCTTACTATTATTACCAGAACCATTAGCTTTCCCATTTTGTCCTGATGTACCTGTATGTTTTTTCATTTTAGTACCATGAGTTTTTTGTGTGCTAGTTCCTTGATCAGTTGTTGAGTTATTACTTTGACCTTTCTTATAATGATTACTGCTTTGTTTGTCTTGATCGGTTTTATTTTGATCAGTCTGTGTTGACTGAGAACCTGACCCTGAACTTGAACCTGACCCAGATCCTGTTTGTGCATTTACGGCTGACAAGCTAATTATTAGCGCGCCAGCCATTGTTAACATTAACTTTTTCATATTATTTAAATTTTTGGTTATACGTTACCGTTTTTATTTAATAAACTATGCCATGATTGACAAATGTATTTATGTCGACAAATTGTAAAATATAGCGACGAATTTATACGAGTAAAGTAAATGGTTTTACTGGATTTATATTTGTGTGGAACTTCTTCCTATGTTTACAATAATATGTCTAAGTCTATATCGAAATTTGTTAGTGTAAGGAATCATTTAAGACATAAACCAAAATTATGATCATTAATGGTCTTATTCCTACTTTGTCAAGCTTTGAAATAATGTATCTAGATGTGAACGAAACAGCTCAACTCATCCTTTACGCAGCTGATCTGAACTGCCATGAGATAATTTTCAGCGCTGCGGGCGGTAGTTATCTGTATGAGGTAGGCTCAACTGCGGCGCTCCGCATCCATTCAGGCTACATATTTATCGCCACAGAAGAGATGCTTTAGATCGGGCAGGCAGATTCTATATCCGGTTCAGTTAGGTCATACGAATAGTAGTCTGACAAAGTCGGATTAATACTGTACTATATGGAAGGATAATAGTCAAAAGGGAATACTTTGATAAAAAGTATTGAAGTTTATGATATGTAATGAAACTTATGATATGTGGAGCAAACAACTACCTGTCTATTTATATGGCTGATTTATAGAAGTAGTATTGAAATGTTTGATAGCTACTGTGAGCAGTAATGTAAATAATGTTTAATAAAGTGTACCCTGATAACACAACAGCGTTCATAATTAACGAATTACTTTATGCATTATAATTATGCGCTTATGAATATTTTATGATGAAGATAGACATTATTAACATAGTGCAAATCAAAAATACGTTTTCCCAAAATCTGTTGGTCAATTTCTGGTTCATGTACGAGAGTATTATTGCCATAGGTAGTTTAAAATTATGGTGTAAAGATATGTGTGACGACACTTTCTTATTAGTAAGTTTTGGTGCTGACATTACATGGAAGTCAAACCATATCCAATAAAAATAGGATTAATAAAACAGTCGCTGAAGGTCGAATTAAATAGGTTGAGCGGTTAGAAATGGTTTTGTAGTTGGTTATAAGAATCAAGAATCGCGGATGAAAGTAAATTATCACGGTCTTATTTAGAAAAAATAATTATTTCATACCAGTTAAACTTAGGTAACCGCAAAAACGGATTTTTTAAAGGGTAGTTCTAATGTATTCTTGCTGATAGCTGAATCTAAACATGGGTGCGAAGCATGGTATTAATTGAATTTTCTACTTATGCCGGCCGCAATTTATTTAAAATACATCACGTGAAGATTTTAAGCATGCTATTAATTTCTTGACATAGATGTTAAAAACGTCTGATTAGTTGTAAAGCAAGTTGATATGAGCTTAAATGTGCACTTATTAGAATTACAGACCACTTAAGAGAAGGATAAGCATCGTATTATTATAACGTTGAAATTCGTGCTATAATTGGCGTCCTGGTAACTTCATTCATATCATTTTCCGAATCCATAAACGGTATGACATAGCTACATTTATTATCAGTATATTCGTATTCTTCGCAATTAAATGAACTAAGTAACTCAAGAAGGTAGGTAGCCCATGGGTATTCAGCGATTCGCCTTTCTTATGCTAGCTGCATTTTTACTGTTTGCTAGTAACGCCGCAATAACGGCTCAGGAGAAGGATATAAAATTTGATCATATAACCGTAGATGCTGGGTTACCCAGCAACACCGTTAACGCTGTTATACGCGATAGTCGTGGCTTCATTTGGATTGCCACAGAAAATGGTATAAGCCGTTATGATGGTTATACGTTTGAAAATTATCGATCTAATGAAAAGGATCCACTAACAATAAGCAGCAACCTCGCTTACTTTGTCTTCGAAGATAAGCACCAACGTTTATGGGTTGGTTCCGAAAAAGGTTTAGATCTATTAAATCGCGCAAGTGATGGATTTGATACCCATTTTTTTAAAGGAATTCCGGTTCGATCAATTTATAGTGACAGTAAGCATAATTTATGGATAGGCAGTGACGAAGGGCTGTATTTGTACGATGAGAAGTTACGCGTGTTCACTAAGCCATTTGGCAATCTCTTTGATTCTGAAAATGATCAGTATAATACCATTCCAACCATAGTAGAAGATCATCGTGGAGATCTGTGGATAGGAACATCTAATAAAGGGGTTTATGTGTACAACTTTAAAGAACAAGCATTTAGGATTTTTAATCATAATGACGATCGCAAAGGCTCACTGAGCAATGACAATGTTAGAAAGATTATCGTGGATCATGATCATAACATCTGGGTAGCAACATATGGTGGTGGTCTGAACGTGTTTAGGCATGACACAGAAACATTCAAAAGTTTTATCAATGAACCGCAGAATACTTCCAGTATTTCTGCCAACCTAATACCCACCATATGGGAAGATGACCAGGGTATGATTTGGATTGGCACTGATGGAAAAGGGATAGATATATTTGATCATAAGAAAAATGTTTTCCATCACATTGTTCATTCACCTTACAATTCAAAGAGCCTTAATAATAATGTTGTGCGCTCAATCAATAGTGATGGTAGAGGCGGCATTTGGATTGGTACGTACGCAGGTGGTGTTAACTTTTTTAATCTGAATACAGAAGCATTTTTCCATTATAAAGTGCCTACTTTCAATGGAAACAATTCAGTTACTTCCTTTGCCGAGGAAAAGAATGGAAATTTATGGATTGGTACCGACGGGGGCGGTTTATGTTATTTTAACAGAACCTCCGGACAATTTATAAGTTTTACTTACGATGAGATTTCTAAAAACAGTATAAGTGATAACCGTATTATTTCTTTGGTACTCAGCGAAGATGGTATATTATGGATAGGTACTTATTTGGGTGGCTTGTGTAAGTATAATCTGAAAACAAAATTATTTACCAGATACAACGATACTGATCGTTCTTTGTTGAGTGACAATATCATTTGGACTTTATTACAGGATAGTAAAAAAAGGATTTGGGCAGGGACTAACAAAGGGTTAAATATTTATAATCCAAGCAATGATACTTTCCGTCATCTAGACATCACTAATTCCAACCTAAGTAATCGTATGGTTCGCTCCATGTATGAAGATGATAAAAAAAGACTTTGGATTGGTACACAAGCAGGATTGAATTTGCTCAATCAAGATGAAAATAGTTTTATTGTTATGAAGAGCAATTCTACGAAAAACAGTTTAAGCAATGATTGGATTCGAACAATAAATCAAGATGGTAAAGGAAATATTTGGGTGGGAACCTTTGAAGGATTGAATTTATTAAATGAAGCTACGAGGTCATTTGAATCTTTTAAAGAGTCTGATGGATTGCCTGATAATGTAGTTTCCGGGATTCTTAGCGATCAATCCAATAAGGTCTGGATAAGTACAGGTAGAGGTTTGGCCTGGTTTGATCTACAAACCAAAGAAATTAAAAGCTATTCGGTTAATGATGGGCTGCAGGACAAACAGTTTAACATAAATGCTTGTTATAAGACATTACAAGGTGAATTTTTGTTTGGCGGAAATAATGGCTTCACGCTTTTTATACCCAATGTAATTACACAGGCAAAGAGTAATCGCTTTGCACCACCTTTAGCGCTGACAGGTTTTAAAATTTTTAACAAAGATGTTTTACCAGATAAAGCTAGGTCCCCATTGGTACAGCCCATTAATGAAACCCGCCAGATCAAATTACCTTATGATCAAAACATTCTTACTTTTGAATTCGCTGCATTAAACTTTATTCAGCCTGAAAATAACCAATACGCATATCGCTTATTAGGTTTCGAAGATGATTGGAATTATGTAGGTAACAAGAGAACCACTACGTATACTAATCTGGAACCAGGCAAATATACCTTTCAGGTTAAAGCTTCAAATAATGATGGCCTTTGGAACGAAGAAGGAATTTCGCTTGCGTTGTTAATTAATCCTCCATTTTGGGGTACCTGGTGGTTTAAAACTATTATTGCTATAATTGTTGGCTCCATAGGTTTATGGATTTTACGTGTTGTACAGAATAGAATACGAGAGAAAATAAGAATCAATAAGCTTATTGCTGAACTTGAGATTAAAGCACTCATCTCGCAGATGAATCCACATTTTATATTTAATTGCCTTACCTCCATACAAGAGCTTATCATGGCTAATAAGCAAGAAGAATCCATGCACTATTTAAATCAGTTCTCTAGGTTGCTTAGAACTGTTCTGCAAAGCTCAGAGAAAAATTTTATACCCTTGGAGCTAGAGTTAACATTATTGGAACTATACCTGGAGTTAGAAGCAATGAGATTTGATCAACAGTTTCAATATAAAGTAACGGTAGATGAAGAAATGGATCTTGATGATATCAACATTCCATCTTTTCTGATCCAGCCTTTTGTAGAAAATGCATTATGGCATGGACTCATGCATAAAAGTGGCAATAGAAAATTGAGCATATCATTCACAATAGAAAATGATGATATTCTCATATGCAAAATAGAAGACAATGGCATTGGCCGCGAAAAGGCTATGCAGATAAGGAGTAAAAGCATCAAGGCAGCTTATCAATCGATGGGGATTAAGATTATAAAAGAGCGCATTAACTTAATGAAAGAACAGAACCCTATTGCAGATTTGAAGATCATTGATATGTTTGATAATAAGGGGGAACCAAAGGGAACCACAGTTATCATTAAACTCCCCTTGGACATGAATGAATCTTATGGCAATCCACAATCATACAGTAGTATAATCGAACATCATTTTAAAACGGAATCATAGTGGTAAAGGCTTTAATCATAGATGATGAAAGTAGAGCAAGCAATTTGCTTCGAATGACTATGGAACGAGATTTCGGTGGCAAGTTTATTATTGAAACTGCCCAAGGTCCGGAAGAAGGTCTTCGAAAAATTGTAAGCTTCAACCCTGAACTGCTTTTTCTTGATATAGAAATGCCATTAATGAGTGGTTTTGATTTATTAGCGGCATCACCAAATTTAAACTTTAAAGTTATTTTCACTACAGCATATGATCAGTATGCAATCCGCGCCATACGATATAATGCTTTAGATTATTTATTAAAGCCAATAAGTTCAAGAGAACTAGCTGAGGCTGTTGATAGATTTCTAAAGCAGCGAAATGATAATAAAGATGTATACGAAAAACAATTAGAAAATTTTGTATCCCGGAAGGATAAAAGCCTTGCAATAACCACATATGATGGTGTTGTGTTTTTGGAAATTGAAAAAATAATTCGCTGTGAAGCAGATTTGAATTATACGAAGTTCTTTCTGATTGATAAGGATTTCATATCTTCTAAAACACTCAAGGAGTATGAAGATCTATTAGGAATTCATGACCATTTTATGCGTGTTCATCGCTCGCACTTAGTTAACCTTAATTATGTGTTAAAGTTGAAGAATGATGGCTCTTTAATTCTTAAAGACAATTCCATTATACCCGTATCCCGAAGGCGGAAGGATGAGGTCGTGAAAAAATTAAATTTAAATCGGAAGCGATAGATTTTAAACAAAAAAAACTTTTTCAAACAGTACTAAATTAAAATTAGTATATTTCGTCACTAAGTGCATCGGCGATATAAGATTCTGCCAAAACCTGTATGTCGAAATTATATTCTTTAATACCTTATAAATCGTGTTTTGAATACCGTTTAATAATTCAGCACTGCCATTCAATCATTGCATTTTACTATTACTAATGAATTGGTAATATTTATAAAACCCTTCTAGCAAAAAGTACAGTTGAAATCGTTTGCAATACCTAACCTAAACCTATAAATAAACCTAAACCTATACCTTTATGTTAAAATTTCGCCCAAATCGATATTATCTCTCTTTGTTATTACGGATTTGTAGTTTCTTACTTTTCGTCTTTTTTCTTACGCCACTAGCCGCGCAAGTTAATACAGGGGGTTCAGCAACTACCGCTAACCACCAGAAGCAAATAATTGGTTACATAACGAATTGGGATGCATGGAAAGCAGCTGCTGCAGGGGTACCTGCTCAAGGTGCACTCAACCATTTAAACATTGATTATGGAAAGTATACTATTTTGAACTTCTCATTTTTTGGTGTAGCAAAAGATGGTTCATTACACAGCGGGGATTTAAGAAATAAAAATATTTATCAAGCAGGCGCAGTTCAAGAGCCGGGGCCAATCTTGCATCCTGATCTTTATAGCAGTTGGGATTGGTATTTATTATTTGGTGAACTTGAACTCATTCAATATATAAGTGCTGCCGTAGTAACGCGTGCAACGGCACAAGGATTTCAGTGTGTAGAAAATGGTACTACCTGGTCATTCCCTAAATTAGGAATTATGAATCAGGCCCTTCCCATGCCTCTGCATATAGATGGTGGCGCACCAGGTTTAATTGACTTAGCACATCAGAAAGGTGTTAAAGTTGTGGCTTCAATTGGTGGTTGGAGTATGTGTAAACATTACCCAGAAATGGCCGCAGATCCTGCTAAGAGACAAAAATTTGTAGATGATTGCGTTAAACTTATTAACACAGGTTTTGATGGTATTGATTTAGACTGGGAGTATCCAGGTCCATTTTCTGGAATGAACTTTACAGGTACGCAAGCAGATTATACTAATTTTACAGCACTGGTACAAGCTATACGCACCGCTATTGGTCCCAGTAAATTAATTACAGCAGCATTCTCTGCTGACCCTAAGAAACTTAAAGATTTTAATTGGACTGCATTGAACAGTACCATGAACTACTTCAATATTATGTCTTATGATTATAATGGGGGATGGTCAAACAAGGCGGGACACAATGCTCCGATCTTTGATTATCCAAATTCAGAAGAGCCCACCTTTAACTGGCAAACAGCGCACGCTGCATTAATATCGTATGGTGCTTCTCCTAGCAAAATTAACATGGGTAGCCCCTTCTATGGAAGAGGTGTAATTACCAGTGGCACTGCTGCATTAAACGCGGCTACTGTAAAAAGAAGCGAAACGGTACAACCTGATGGACCCATTACAACATGTGCTGACTATACCAACTGGCCTAAAGACGTTTACGATGGTACACCAAGTTATTTCTTTGTGAAGCAAGTAGCGCTGGGAGCAGGAAGTGGATGGACACGCGGATGGGATAACAATGCGAAAGCACCTTATTTAACAAAGGGAAGTTATTTCTTAAGTTATGATGATGAAGAATCTATTGGACATAAAGCGCAATTTATTAAAGATAATAACTTAGCAGGAACCATAGTATGGACAGTCTTTGGAGATCTTGAATTAAGTGGAAGTGTTACTACATTTGGTAAACTTTTACGCTATTCAACTGTAAAATCTGTTCTAGTAAACAAACTCAATGAAGTATTTGCGCAAAGCAGCAGTGGCTTACCTACCGTTACGGTTACTAGCCCTGCAAATGGAAGCAACTTTACTACAGGCGCAAGCATAGTAGTTAACGCGACTGCTTCTGATGCGGGTGGAAGTATTACTAAGGTTGAATTTTTACTCGATGATGTTAAGGTAGGTGAAGATACTTCATCGCCTTACAGCTATACCATAACTAACATTGCCAGCGGTTCGCATACACTAGCCGCACGCGCAACAGATAATTCAGGCAACATCGTAACATCTTCAGTTAGTATAACTGCTGGAACAACCACTAATACACCGCCTACGGTATCTTTACAATCGCCAACCAACGGCTCATCTTTTGCTACAGGGTCGAGCATAACAATTACTGCTACTGCAGCAGATGCGGGTGGAAGCGTAACAAAAGTTGAATTTTTTCAAAGCGGAACTAAACTAGGTGAAGATGCATCATCACCTTATGAATATGTATGGACAGGTGTTTCTGCCGGAACCTATTCACTTACTGCCAAAGCAACTGATAATGGCGGGCTATCAACCACATCGGCAGCAGCAAGTATAACCGTAACTACGGGGTCAACTTGCACTGTGCCTGCATGGAATGCAGCAACAGCATACAACGGTGCTGCGCAAGTTTCACGTAGCGGTAACAAATACACAGCAAAATGGTGGACACAAAATGAAGACCCTTTAGTTAAAAGCGGACCTGATGATGTGTGGAAATTGGACGGACCTTGTGGCGGCGGTGGAAACTTAAATCCATCAGCAAGCATTACAGCACCTGCTAATAATGCAAGCTTCAGTGCCCCTGCTACTATTACCATTAGTGCAACGGCAACAGATAGCGATGGTACTATTACCAAAGTTGAGTTTTACAATGGAGCAACGTTATTAGGAACAGACACATCAAGTCCATATAGCTATAGCTGGAATAGCGTAGGTGCTGGTACCTACACAATAACAGCTAAGGCTACTGATAATTTAAATGCTGCGAGTACATCAGCTGGAATTACAGTTAGTGTTAATGCGACAGGTAATATTAATCCTACTGCTTCTATCAGTGTTAATAATACAACCTTCACTGCACCCGCATCTGTTATAATTAGCGCCACAGCAACAGACAGCGATGGTACAATCAGTAAAGTTGATTTCTATAATGGAAGTACATTGTTAGGAACAGATACTTCTAATCCTTATAGCTACACTTGGTCAAATGTTGCCGCAGGCACTTATACAGTAACGGCAAGAGCAACAGACAATGCAGGTGGAATAGGGGCATCCGCAGGAATTAATATAACAGTAACAGCGAGTGGTGGTACTTGTGCCACAACTCCCCAATACGTTACCAGTGGAGGTAACTACGGCGCTGGAAGTATTGTAAAGAATGTTGGCAATCAATATGAGTGTAAACCTTGGCCTTACTCTGGCTGGTGTGGTGCTTCACCTGTTGCTTATGCACCAGGTACAGGAACGAATTGGACCGATGCTTGGATATTAAAAGGAAGTTGTGGCGCTCGCATTGCATTCGAAGACGCGGAAGAAACTATATTAGAATCTAAAGATTTGTCTATATATCCTAACCCAGGTATAGCAGGTAAAGACCAATCAGTTACGTTGGTATTTGATAAGAATGCAGGCCACGTTCGTGTTAACCTTCTAAACGCCAATGGAACAGGCATAATTTCAAATAGCTATCGCAATGTAAAAACTACACTCCGCGTAGAGTTACCCTTCCTATCGAATGGCCTCTATGTAGTTCACGTACAAGGCGAAGTTAAGTCGTGGGTAAAAAAATATTTAGTTAAATAAAACTTTTAAATGAAATTGGGAAAGAAGTTCTTTTTCAATTTCATTTTATACCACCATCATATAAACAGCGTCGTATGAAAATACATTATTTATTAAAATTAGTTCTAGTTGGATGTTGTGTAGCACTCATGTCGCTTATACCAAAGTCAGCGAAGGCGCAGTTGGGATCTAGCGTAATTGTTGGGTATTTTCATAATTGGAATAATGCAACAGCACCTTACATTCGACTGCGGGATGTAAATCCAAAATACAACGTTGTTAATGTAGCGTTTGCTACCGCCGTCTCTTTTACAGATATGACCATGACATTTGCACCAACCATGCAAACAAAAACTGAATTTATTGCTGACATGAGAACGCTACAAGCAGCAGGAGTTAGAGTTCAGATATCCATTGGTGGGGCTGATGCGCCAGTAGAATTAAAGACCACAGCAGACCGCGATAAATTTGTGAGTTCAATGAAGGCAATCATCACAGAATATGGCTTCGATGGTTATGATATTGACCTTGAAGGCACGTCGGTCATTCTTGACAGTGGTGATAATAACTTTAAAACACCGACTACACCAAAGATCGTTAACATTATATCTGCTTCGCGCGATATCGTAAACTACTTTCGCGGTCAAGGCAAAAACTTTTGGCTCACGTCTGCTCCTGAAACACAATATGTTCAAGGAGGATATGGAACTTATGGCACTGCCTTTGGCGGATATCTACCTGTTCTGTATGGCATCCGAGATCTGTTAACATTTGTTCATGTACAATATTATAACACTGGTTCTCAAATAGCTTTGGATGAAAAAGTTTATAGCCAAGGTACTGCTGATTTTATTGTATCAATGACCGAAATGTTATTGAAAGGATTTCCAGTGGCTCGTAATACGGCCAATGTTTTTCCTGCTTTACGTGAAGACCAAGTTGCGTTTGGATTACCAGCAACAAATACAGGTGCAGCACCTGCAGGCGGTTATGTTTCTCCTACCGAAGTAACAAAAGCACTTAACTATCTAATGAAGGGCACCTCTTTTGGTGGACAATATGTTACCTCAAAAAGTTATCCCAGTATCAGAGGTATTATGACATGGTCAGTAAATTGGGATAAAACGCAAGGTGACGCGTTTGTCAATGCTTATTATAGTTATTTCAGTGGATTAGGTGGCGGAAATCTTTCACCCAGTGTGAGCATCTCTAGTCCAACTAATAACCAAAGCTTTTCAGCAGGTGCTAACATTACTATTTCGGCATCTGCTTCGGATAGTGATGGAACAGTATCTAAAGTTGAATTTTTCCAAGGTGCAACGAAATTAGGAGAAGATACCTCATCACCATATTCATATGTTTGGAGTAATGTGCCTATAGGTTCATTTTCACTAACCGCTAAAGCAATAGATAATCTTAACGCTACCAATACATCATCGGCAGTTTCTATAACAGTAACCGGTGTTGTGACACAATCGCCTTACGGCGGAACGGTAAGAAACATTCCGGGTAAGGTCGAAGCTGAACATTATGATGTAGGTGGACAAGGTGTTGCTTACAATGATCTTACTGCAGGTAACGCTGGTACAGCATTAAGAACTGATGATGTTGATATAGAAAATTCAACAGACACTGGCATAGGTCAGAACGTCGGCTGGATGCAAGCAGGTGAGTGGTTGGAGTACACAGTTAATGTTACAACAGCAGGCGCCTATACATTGCAAGCAAGAGTAGCCGCTACTGCAGCAAGAAAAACTTTTCATGTTGAAATGGATGGCGTAAATATTTCAGGTACCATAACAGTTCCTAACACAACTGGCTGGCAAACCTGGCAAACTGTACCCGTCACTACAAGTTCACTTACTACAGGACAAAAAGTGATGCGGATGTTTGCTGATCAAGGCGATTTTAACATCAACTATTTTGAATTCGCTACAGCAGGCGGTGGTAATACCGCACCAACAACCAGCATCACATCACCAACCAGTGGAACAATCTATAATGCACCTGCAAGCATAACCATCAATGCCAATTCATCTGATAATGTGTCGGTAGCAAAAGTTGATTTTTATAACGGTGCTACATTGTTATTCTCAGATACATCGTCTCCATATCAATATGTTTGGAGTAACGTAGGTGCAGGTACTTATAGCCTGACAACAAAGGCCACTGATAATCAAGGCGCAATAGGTACCTCGGATGTTGTGACAGTAACCGTTAATGGAAGTAATCCTGCACCCACTACGAGCATCACATCGCCAACAAGTGGAACCTTATTTACGGCGCCTGCTAGTATAACCATCAATGCCAATGCAACTGATAATATTTCAGTAGCCAAGGTTGATTTTTATAATGGATCAACATTGTTAGGAACAGATACTTCATCACCATATCAATATGCTTGGGGTGGAGTTGGCGCCGGCACATACAGCCTTACTACAAAAGCTACTGATAACGAAGGCGCTGTAGGCACATCAGCAGTGATCACCGTTACCGTAACCCTTGTAGCCAGTGGTAATTGTACAACAACACCACAGTATGTTTCCAGTGGTGGTAATTATGTTCCTGGAAGCGTTGTAAAAAATGTTGGTAGTCAATATGAATGTAGACCATGGCCTTATTCAGGCTGGTGTAATGCAGCAGCAGTTGCTTATGCGCCGGGTACAGGTACAAACTGGAGTGATGCATGGATATTAAAAGGAAGCTGCTCAGCGCGCACGGCAGAAATTATACTTGAAGAGACAGTAGTTGAAGCTAACGATGTATCCCTTTATCCTAATCCTGGTGTGAGTGGTAAAGAGCATGCAGTAACACTTGTTTTTAATTCTAATCAAGGTAATGTGCAAGTCAACCTTTTGAATGCCAATGGGGTAAATGTATTTATCAACAGCTACCGCGATGTTAAAACTACATTACGTGTTGAGCTGCCCCCTTTGTCAAATGGATTATACATCATTCATTCAAAGAGCGAAAAGAAGAACGCCGTGAAAAAATATCTGATAAAGTAATTTTAATAAATAGAGGGGACTACCACCCTCTATTACATTGTAAACAATACCTATAGAAATATAACTGCCTAAACTATATGAGAGTAAAATTCCTAATAACGATGTGTTTTTTGTTACTGGTGTTCCGTGCAGAAGCACAGTATACCTTTCCGGCATGTAGTACACCCTGGGCACCCGGAACATATTTGCAAAATGCCTTAGCATCACATAAAGGTGTAAATTATCAGGCTAAATATTATACAACCGCCGAGCCTGGTACCAATGGAGATTGGCAGATGCTTACAAAATGCGGCGATGGGGGATTAGGGCCTGATTATGCAGGAATCCAAAAAGTTATTGGTTATCTACCTTATTGGGTACCTAATTTCAGTTTTACCAATTTTGATCCAGGAACAGTTACACACATTAACATTGCTTTCAACTTATTCAAACAAAACAACAACGATTATAATAGCGCAGACTTTGCATCCATAGCGTGGGGAGAATTTCATAATCGTAAAGTAGATTCAATTCTTTTTGATCTTGGCGTTTTAAATCGCGCGAAAGCAAAGGGAACCAAAGTATCTGTTGCTATTGGCGGTGCTACTGATTTCGCATTCCGCTGGTTGATGGAGAAATATTATAATAATGATGCTAAACTTGAAGAGATAGCAAATTTCATTACCAATTATGTGAATGCAAAAGGCATTGACGGTGTAGATCTTGATCTTGAATGCTGGTGGCCCGATGCTGCAATTGCAGGAACAACAGAACAAGGCGGCCGTGTTCGTGGCGACAAATGGGGTGGTGTTGACGCAGGCCCACATCCTGCCGGTGCCGGACTAGCTAAGCTCGCACAAAAGCTAAGACAAAAAATGCCTAACAAGATTCTTTCAGCTGCTGTTTTTGGTACATCGTATTATGGCAACAACTATGATGATACCATAGCTCAATATTTAGACTATGTAGGATTGATGACCTATGACTTTACAGGATCTTGGAACACATCACCAATCGGCCCTCATTCTTCTTTATATAAAGTGCCACTTAATACTTATCAAGGGCAAACCTTAGATGCACCCATATACTCAGCTGAAGATGCTTTGGAATATTGGATGGGTATGGCCCCACCAGCATGGAATCACGATGGTGGATTTAATGTAGCAAAAGCGAAGCTATGTATTGGTGTACCTTTTTATGGCTACGATATGGCTAATAGAAAACCAAATAATGCCAATGGTTTTATAGCACCAAAATGGAATGAAATCGTAGCGGAGTTTCCAAACGCAGCAACCAGTTATGATCCGCTTGATCCACGCCAGTTAGGCGGTTATGTTGCTGGCAACGGCAAGAAAATATATTTTGAAACACCCAAAGGTGCAGGAGAAAAGATTAAGTACACAAAACGATTTGGCCATCAAGGCGTGATTGTATGGGAGTTAACCGGAGATATGCCATATAGTGGCGGTAAAAGTTTACTTAAAGCAATTAATGATGCTAAGGGGGGCGTGATTATAAATCCAGCGCCAACTGTAAGTATAACTTCTCCTGTCAATAACGCGACTTTTACCGCACCCGCAACCGTAAACATAACTGCTACGGCTACCGATAATGTTTCAGTAAGCAAAGTTGACTTCTATAATGGTTCTACCTTGTTAGGAACGGACACATCGAGTCCCTACAGTTTCAGCTGGCCAAGTGTTGCGGCAGGATCATACCCAATCACAGTCACGGCAACTGATAATGAAGGTGCCATCGGAACTTCAACGATTATCAATATTGTCGTTAATCAAGTAGCGGGTAATGTTAACCCTACGACGGCAATTACGGCACCGACTAACAATGCTACATTTACTTCTGGCACTACGATTAATGTAACGGCAACTGCAGCAGATACAGACGGTACAATTAGCAAAGTTGATTTCTATAATGGAGCAACGTTATTAGGAACAGATACATCTAGTCCTTTTAGTTATTCTTGGCCCAACGTCGCTGCAGGTTCTTATGCCTTAACTACAAAAGCTACTGATAACGCAAATGGTGTAGGTATATCATCTGTTGTTAACATAGTGGTAAATACTCCCGGCAATGTTAACCCTACGGCTTCGATTACCTCACCAACCAACAATGCCAGCTTTATTGCGCCCGCAACAGTTAGTATCACAGCGACAGCAACAGATGCCGATGGTACAATTAATAAAGTAGATTTCTATAATGGATCAACCCTATTAGGAACAGATACATCTAGTCCTTTTAGTTACGCTTGGTCAAGTGTTTCTGCAGGTTCGTATTCATTAACTGTAAAAGCAACAGACAACGCAGGCGGAACTGGCACTTCATCAATTGTTAATATTGTTGTAAATCCAGCTGGTAATGTTAATCCTACAGTAAGCATTTCATCGCCTTCGATCGGGGCGTCATTTACTGCGCCAGCCTCAGTCACTATCAATGCAACAGCAACTGATAGTGATGGAACAATCGCTAAAGTAGATTTCTATAATGGTTCATCTTTATTAGGAACAGATACTTCTAGTCCATTTAGTTACACTTGGGCAAATGTAGCTGCGGGTACTTATACAATAACTGTTAAAGCAACAGACAATGGCAATGGTTTAGGCACATCGGGAGTTGTGACCATCACAGTAAATACAGGTGGGGGTGATAATTGTGCTTCAATACCTCAGTATGTGCCGAGTGGTGGTAATTACGTTGCAGGCAGCATCGTAAAGAATGTTGGTAATCAATATGAATGTAGACCTTGGCCTAATTCAGGCTGGTGTAGTTTAGCATCATGGGCTTATGCGCCTGGTACCGGTGCGTATTGGACTGACGCGTGGATATTAAAAGCTAGCTGCTCTGCAGGAAGAGGAGTTCAGATTGAAACGACGCCATTACAAGAAAATCAGTTGGATTCACATGACTTATCATTTTATCCAAACCCTGGAGTAAGCAATAAAGAACATGATTTGACCTTAATCTTTGATAAAGATGCAGGTAATGTTAGCGTTCAGGTTTTGACTACAAGTGGTACCTCCGTATCAGGCAACAACTATACTGATGTTAAAAGAAAATTGCTAGTGACCATACCTTCCATGAAATCTGGATTGTATTTTATCCGAGTGCAAGGCCACAATAAAGCGTGGGTCAAAAAATATTTTATTAAATAGACCACTAATCTAAATATTGCAAACTTAATTGTTGTAATTAGAAAGGGGGTTCTAACGGATCCCCTTTTGCTTTTACTAAAACATTAATTGTATAACTTATCCTTATAATATGAAAATGAATTCTACACCTATCAAATGTTCCGTCGAAGCGAGGGGATTGTTCTATGTAATGACTTTTCTTTTATTTATGATGTCATTATCCCAGGTAATGGCTAATGTTTCAATTACCAATGAAATAAGTGCGGTTGCACCCTGTACCGATCCGGTCTGGACCTCATCAGGTGTTTATGTAAAGGGCAACCGTGTTTCCTACAATAGCAAAGTTTATGAAGCTAAGTGGTGGACACAGAATGAGAATCCCGAAACGAAGAGTGCTGCCTATGATGTTTGGTTATACATAGGTACTTGTGGTGGAACGACCAATGTCAATCCATCAGCATCCATAACATTACCAGCAAACAACGCAGCCTATAATGCACCCGCTACAGTTACAATTAATGCGACAGCAAGCGATAGTGATGGAACAATTGTGAAAGTTGAATTTTTTCAGGGCACCACAAAGCTTGGTGAAGATACATCGAGTCCATATTCATATTCGTGGGGTAATGTAGCTGCTGGTTCTTATTCACTAACAGCAAAAGCGAGCGACAACGCAGGCGGCACAGGTACTTCTTCAGTAATTAACATCACGGTTAATTCATCGGATGGAAATACAAATCCCACAACGAGTATCACATCTCCTATAAACAATGCAACATTTACAGCGAACGCATCTATCACAATAGCAGCAACCGCTGCTGATAATGGAACTGTTTCTAAGGTGGATTTCTACAATGGTAATAATTTACTAGGTACCGATACGTCAAGTCCATATAGTTATATCTGGACTAATGTTGGTGCTGGAACTTACAGTCTTAAAACAATAGCTACCGATAATTTAAATGCAACAGGAACGTCCGCTACAGTAAACATCACAGTTATTGCTGGCGGTGGCAGCTGCACCGATCCGCAATATGTTGAAGCCGGTGGATATGTAGCCGGAAGTAAGGTAAAAAATGTAGGCAATTCTTATGAATGTAAACCGTACCCTTACACAGGCTGGTGCAATGGTGGCGCAGCGGCTTACGCACCAGGCACAGGAACGAACTGGCAGGATGCATGGACGCTCGTTGGTCCTTGTTCTGGAACTAATAACAACGCACCGTCTGTGAGCATTACAGCGCCTGCAAACAACGCGACCTATACAAGCGGACAAACTGTTTCCATAACAGCGAGCGCATCTGATACCGATGGCACAGTTACGAAAGTGGAATTCTTCGTTGATGGTTCTAAGATTGGTGAAGATGTAACATCGCCTTACAGTTTCTCTTATGCAGGCTCAGATGGTGTTCATACCATTAAGGCAAAAGCGACTGACAACAGCGCGAACGCAACAGAATCAAATGGTATTTCCATCACGATAGGAACAGTTAGTGGTAATGGAAGTTTACCAAAACGTATTATGGTTGGCTACTGGCATACATGGGGCGGTGGTGTACCCTTTATAAAATTACGCGATGTTAATTCAAATTGGGATGTCATCAATATTTCATTCTCCGAACCTGTTTCACCAGGAAGTACAGATGGTCGGATGAAGTTTGTGATTGCAGGTTTAACAACAGATTATACAACAGCTGATTTCAAAGCTGATGTCAAAACATTACAAAGTCGTGGAAAGAAAGTTGTTCTTTCTATTGGTGGTTATGAAGGATACTTTTCGCTGATGTCTGCTGGCGCAGTAACACAGTTTGTTAATGACATCAAAGGCTTTGTAAACGAATATGGTTTCAATGGTATTGATATAGATCTAGAGCAATCTTCAGTACAGTTCAACAGTGGGCAAGATCCTGATTTTAAAAATCCTACATCACCAAGAATTGTGAATATGATATCGGCTATTCGTCAGATCGTTAATTCTTATGATGCAAACTTTATTTTGTCATGGGCTCCAGAAACGTTTTATCTTCAAATGGGTAAAACATATTATGGCGGACTTAATGCGAACGTTGATAGCAGAAGTGGATGTTACATTCCTATGATTCATGCGTTACGCGATAAAACAACTTTTGTTCATGCGCAATTATATAACTCAGCACAGATGCAAGGCCCTGATGGAACTTATTATACAATGGGAACTACTGAAGGAATTGTTGCCATGTGTGAATTAGTTTTGCAAGGATTTAATGTAAATGGAAATGCAAGTTATTTTTTCCCCGCATTAAGGCCAGATCAAGTAGTGATTGGCGTTCCTTCTTCGCAAGGCGCAGCAGGCAGTGGACAAATCTCTAACGCAGGATTGCAACAAGCCTTTACGACATTAAAGAATAAATATCCTGCACTTCGTGGTATTATGGCATGGTCTATTAACTGGGATGCGTTACAAAACAGCAATTCATTTGTAATCAGCAACCGCGCTTATCTAAATGGTGCAGGAGCACGTGAAACTACAGAAGAAACCAATAACGTAATTCAAGAAGAAGTTAACGAATTAACGCTGAGCCCCAACCCTGTAACTTCAGGAAGCACGGTTAACATAACACTTAATGCCCGTTATAAAGAAGTTCATGTTTCATTTATTGATCTAAACGGTGCGCAAAAGAGCACAATCTATAGCGACGCACAAATCATTGAACACAGAATACCAACTGCTACTAAAGGCTTACACCTCCTAAAAGTATCAACAGGCAACAAAACCTGGACAAAGAAGATATTCATACAATGAAGCAACATAAAAGAAGGAGACGCATATGTCTCCTTCTTTTATCCATGGTCTTATGCCCTCATAAGACATATATAAGCCGTTCATCCCCCCAAGTAATTAAATTTCTGAGGTGCCACACACAAGCTAGCAGCCTACTGCTAAATGCTTTTTTAATTCCCTGTATGAAAAAAATATCTATCCTATATAGAATATTATTCTTGTTACTTATGCTATCTGTGAGTGCAGAAGCCCAAGTAGCACCACCTGCTGGTTGGAGTGATTTCCAACTGGGGCTTGTTAGCGATAATACAAACATTATCAACGTACGTATGACAAAAGCATTAGGTGAAGGCGTGAAGCTTAGCTATCGCTACGCTTATGTTAACAACGGCGTGGACCCCACTTCGAACGCATTGAGTTGGCTTTTCAATGAATGGGGTACTGACTATTCAAAGAATTCTGCAGCGATGGGGTTAAGTCCGGGTTACGTTATTTACATGCTTCAAGAAGAGGGTGGCGCTGTAGCATTGAAGAACAATATTCTCAATGTTACCTTCATGCAAAAATATTTTGCCAGCATTCGAACGGTAGCTGAAAAGAGTAAAGGCTACAAAACCATATTTGTGATTGAACCTGATACCTGGGGATACTTCTTGCAAGATGCACTTCAAAATGGAACGGAGTCAGATCCTAGGCTTATACCAGCCAGTGTAAACAACTTGGGTGTTGGTTATGAATATCTAGTGGGTTTGCCAAATACATTAAGTGGTGTTGCACAAGCCATTATTAGAACCATTAAGAAATATGCACCAGATTCATATTCGGGTTTACTTATGTCTTTCTGGTCTGTGAATGCCAATGGTGTAACTGGCCCTGCAGTAGCAGATGGAAACAAAGGCATGGTGTACTGGAATCAAGGTGATGTTGACTATTCATCCAAAAAAAATGCTGACTTCACAAATCAATTGTTATCAACAACTGAACGGGGCGATTTTATAGGTGTTGAAAAGAATGGCTGGAGTGCCGGCAACTGGCTGGTGAAGCAAAACAGAAATGATTATTATTGGAATGATATACAAAATGACAAATGGGTTAGCTGGGCAAAAACTTTAAGACAAAATGTTAACCTACCTTTGTTAGGATGGCAAATATCCATCGGACACATGGGTCTGCCTAACACCTTAAATCGATATGAAGACACCTTCATGCCGTATTTCTTTACACATACGCAACAATTTATTGACGCGGGCTTCATAGGTTTTCTTGCTGGTAAAGGATTGGCGGATTGTACTGATTTCACCAACCTCAATGGTAACTCGGTTGAAGTTAACGGAAGTGCTGGTGATGATGGCTGGTTCTTTGAACAATTAAAAGCTTTCGACGCAGGTCGACCCTATCTGAGTGACATTGTAAACCCAACAATTAGCATTACGTCACCTTCAAATAATGCAGGCTTTGCAACAACATCAAATATCATAATCAATGCATCTACTACAGGTTCCATCACAAAGGTTGAATTCTTTCAAGGAACAACTAAACTAGGCGAAGATGTTAGTGCACCCTATTCAATTACATGGTATACTGTGCAGAACGGTAATTATACACTTACGGCAAAGGCCACTACTTCAAGTGGCACAGTGATAACCTCTACAGGTATTTCAATTGCTGTAACAACGCCAGTCGCTGATCTAGCATTAAATAAACCTGTCACCGTCTCATCTTTAGAGACTACAAATTTTGCAGGCGCTTTAGCGGTTGATGGAAATGCTACCACGCGCTGGTCCAGTGCATTCAGTGATCCGCAATGGATCTCTGTCGATCTCGGCGCAACTTATAATATTACCAGAGTAAATATAGTATGGGAAGGCGCGTTTGGCAAAGACTATAAGATACAATTCTCTACCAATGCATCCTCATGGACTGATATTAAAAATGTTACAGGCAACACAACACTATCTAACGACTTGACAGGTCTATCAGGAAGTGGTCGGTACGTTAGAATATATGGAATAGCACGTGGCACAACTTACGGATATTCTATTTATGCTTTAGAGGTGTATGGCACTACGGGAACTGTTAATACATTACCAGGTGTCACGATCACTTCACCAACCAATGGTACAACTTTTACTCCTCCAGCTTGCATTGTCATAAATGTTAATTCAGTGGATAATGATGGCAGCATCGCCAAAGTGGAATTCTTTAATGGTTCTGTAAAGATAGGAGAAGATATTTCAAGTCCTTATAGCTTTTCATGGTGTAGTGTTCCTACAGGAGCATATAACCTAACCGCGAAAGCAACTGATAACTTAGGCGCTACAGGTGTTTCCACGCTCGTAGTTGTTACGATGGGTAGTGGTAACATCAATCCGACTATCAACATAACATCGCCAGTTAATAGTACAAACTTTACTTCACCTGCTTTAATAATAATGAATGCCACTGCAAGCGACACTAATGGCTCAATTACCAAAGTGGATTTTTATAATGGTTCAACTTTGTTAGGAACTGACACTTCAACACCGTTTAGTTTTATATGGCCCAATGTAACAGCAGGTACTTACTCATTAACTGCAAAAGCAACAGACAACGAGAACGGTATAGGCACTTCCCTTTCAATTAGTATAACAGTTACAGACGGATTAGACAATTGTGCAACGATTGCATCCTATGTGACTAGCGGTGGTAACTACTTACCTGGCAGCATAGTAAAAAATACAGGTAGCAAATATGAATGTAAACCATGGCCTTACTCAGGATGGTGCAATGGAGGCGCGTCTGCCTATGCGCCGGGAACTGGAACAAAGTGGACTGATGGATGTACCTTGAAAGGTAGGTGTTCTACTGCTGCACGAATTGAACTCGCAGGAGATAATACGACCGTGGATATGAAAAACGATATGATACTATATCCTACCCATGGATTGCCTAACAAAGAACAAATACTCACTTTAAAATTTAGTAAAAATCCTGGTAATATGTTAGTTTATATTTTTAATGCGAATGGAACGGCTATAGTTAATGGCGGCAGCTATCGTGATGTTAAAGCAACATTAAACGTAGTTGTTCCACCTATGATACCAGGCTTGTATTTGGTTCGCGTAAAGTCAGAGAATACCACTTGGATCAACAAATATATAATTAGTCACTAGTATTAAACCTAAACCTATCTATGAAAAAACTAATTGCAATTCTATTTGGGGTATTGTATATGACAATATCCAGCTTCGCGGCACTGCCTAACAAGGTGTTTGCTCCTTACGTAGATGTTATGCTTTGGCCTACATTTGACTTGATGAGTGCTTATAATGCCACTGGACAAAAGTACTACACGCTGGCCTTCATCACGTCTGGAGGTAATGGCCAGCCTGCATGGGGTGGCATTACGCCCATGGACCAAAATTTTATGTTAGATCAGATAAATAAACTACGTGCTGTTGGTGGTGATGTTATAATATCTTTTGGTGGTGCTAATGGTACGCCCATAGATGCCTCCATAACAGATGTAAATGCACTCGCCAATGCCTATGAAGCCATAATAAATCAATACGGCTTAACCTGGATCGATTTTGACATTGAAGGTTACTGGGTTGCAGACCAAGCTTCTATTGACAGAAGAAATCAAGCTGCGAAAATTTTACAGACTAGAAAACCTGGGTTAATAATTACCTATTGCTTGCCTGTGATGCCTTATGGATTGACTGCTGATGGTGTAAACCTCATTAACAAAGCAAAGGCGGCGGGTGTAAATATCTATAATGTGAATGTTATGGCAATGGACTATGGTCAATCAACAAGTCAAATGGGAACGGCAGCAATTTCTGCTGCACAGAATACACGTACTCAAACTGGTTTGAACATTGGCATCACACCCATGATTGGAAAGAATGATACGCAGAATGAGACCTTCACCCTTGCCAACGCAACTGAAGTATTAAACTTTGCTAAAGCTAATAGCTTTGTAAATATGATCGCCATGTGGTCTGTAACCAGAGACAATGGTGGATGTGCAGGAGCAACCTATGCATCACCTACATGTAGCGGTATCGCACAAAGTTCATTTGCTTTTGTCAACGCATTTAAATCTTTTTCAGGCACAACAGGCGGAGGTTGTACATCAACAGCTATCGTACCGTATCTAACGGTGAATAGTGGTACGGCGCAACAAACATCTACCGCTACGCTTGCAGTAGGGGGTTCTGTGATAATGAGCCCTCAACCTCTTACTGGCGGTTCATGGAGATGGACTGGCCCTGCAAGCTTTAGCTCAACTTCACGTGAAATAACAATCAGCAATATACAAACATCACAAGCAGGTACTTATACGGCAACCTACACCAACGCAGGCGGATGTACCAGCTCACAGAGCTATACAATTACAGTAACAGGCGGTGCTGGCGGTACAGGAAACTGCGCAACCATTCCACAATATGTTACCAGTGGTGGTAATTATGCAGCAGGAAGTGTTGTGAAAAATGCAGGCAGTCAATATCAATGTAAACCATGGCCTTATTCAGGCTGGTGTAACGGAGCAGCATGGGCGTATGCGCCAGGTACAGGAACTTACTGGACTGATGCATGGGTTTTAAAAGGAAGCTGTACGGCAAGAATGGCCGCAATTGTTTTAGATGAAAACCCCGTATCTGAAGTTAAAGACCTCTCTATTTATCCTAGTCTAGGTGAAACCGGTAAAGAGCAAGAAGTGACATTTGAATTTGAGAAGAATGCTGGTCATGTTAATGTACAAATATTAAATACAAATGGTACAACAATTCAAACCACAACCCACAATAATGTTAAAACCAAATTAAATATGATGATGCCTCCATTACCTGATGGTTTATTCCTAATCAATGTTAAGGGCGAACGCAAAAATTGGACTAGAAAGTATTTTATAAAATAACGTATAAACTCTTTAATTCCCTATCCAAGTGTTGTTAGAGGCTGTCTCAAAAGGACAGCCTCTTCATTTTTACCTTCATCCGAAGCCTAAATTCAAAATAATTCCTTATAGCTCTTTTAACCTTGAGACAATACTATTTTTTGAGTTAACGATAAGTTCAGCGATAGGCGAATGTTCGATTTCAACACCTAAGTGCACCTTATTAGTTAATGGGTATATCTATAGTATAGGATATGCCAAAGTCACCTGATTCAAAGGTCAGCTTTCCATTCACTGATTGAATTCTTGAGTCGATGTTGTTTAAACCAAGACCATTTTTTATGGAGTCATAAGAAAAGCCTTTACCATCGTCTTCATATACAATACTAAAAAGATCTTCAAACCCATTTATGTGAATAGTAATGTGTTTAGCAGCAGAATGCTTGATCGAGTTAGATATCAATTCTTGAACAACCCGGAAAATCAATAGATTTAATTCTGGTTTATTTATCTCTTTGCCAAATGTATTCAAGTTAATTTTTGTGTCGATTGTTGTATTGAGTTTCTCAGTATAATCTTTTAAGCTTGCAAAAAGTCCATAGCGCTCTAAGCCTGATGGTGTAAGCCCATAAATAATATCTTTTATTTCTTTTATAGTCAGTTGGAGCTGATCCTCTACATCGGGTGCAACAGGTTCATTATGCTTTTTTAGCAATTGGCCTATTCTTAATTTGATAGCAGTTAGATTAGTTCCTACCCCATCGTGCAGTTCTTTAGCGATCCTCATTCGCTCACGCTCCATGGTTTCAATTTCAGATTGAATTAGTTTTTGTTGATGTTCGTTAATTACCTTCATTAAATAATTTTTCTCACGGAATTGCGCCAATCTGTTTTTAAAATATACATAACCTAATAAGGCTAAGAGGGCTAATACAGTAAAATAGAAGTACCATGTTTCCCACCAAGGTGGTTTAATTGCAAAGGCATAACTGTAAGCATTACGCCATCTCACATTGTCGACTGAATAATCGAGCTGAAAGTAGTATTCATCAGGTGCTAGCGAGTTGAATAATATTTTTTTATTAGGGGATGTCACCCAGTTTGCATCTTTTTTCAAGCGATATCGAGTTCTGATGTTTTGGTTTTTAAAGGCGATAAATCCATATGATATTTCAATGTTGTTTTCGTTGTATTTAAAGCGATTGGATTTATACTTATCAAAAGAAACATTATTTACTGCTAATTTTTTAAGATAGAATCTGGGTTGAGGAATCTTTTTTGAAATGTTTGTTGGAATGGTTGAAAATCCTTCATTGGTAAACAACCAAAGTGAATTTTGTGTCATTGCCATGAAGTTCATCTCATCATCTAATAGCCCGCTTTTATGTGTGATACAATCAAACTCAGGCTTGCCGTTTAATAGTGAATGAATTTTGACAATAACTAAGCCATTTTCTGTAGAGAGCCAAAGCAAAGAGTCTTTTCTAATGACAGAATAAATGTTATCGGCTATGAAGTTCTTGTTAGAGTTAAAATAAGTATATACACCAGTGTGCTGATTGTGTAATATAAATCCGTTTCCTCTTGTCCCAAAAAAAATGGTGTGGTCATCTAAGGATTCAATTACAGATATTTTGAAATTACTCAGCACTTTGGGTGTGGCAATTAATTGTATTTCTTTATTCCAAACTTGTACGCCTAGCCGTCCAGTTATATAGACAAGAGTATCCTTAATAAAAATTGATCTATTTACCGGGGTATTATACACTTGTAGTAAAGTATCGCCTTTGCTGTCATACTTTGATATTCTTTGAACCCCTAAAGACCAAATATTGCCATCTCTGTCTTCATAGAATTTACCTCCAGCCATATGCCTGTTATTAAATTTTATTTTAATATTTAACATAGAATCAAGTAAGTAAGGAGATATTGAGTTAGAAATCCAAATATTATTTCCTTTACTGACCATAATGTCACGTATTGGTGATCCAAATGATATTTTTTGAATGATGGATTTCGTTTTACTGCTGTAGCGAATGATTTCTCCAGAAATAGTACCAATTAATACATAATTAGGTTTGCTTGTAATACAGCTAAGCTTAATATTTGATTGCAAAGGATAATTATTAATAGCCAAATTTGGCGTATAGTAGATACCTTTTTCAAGCGTACTAAACCAGAAACCACCTTCAGTATCCTGTAACACTTTTGTCACCGATCGATTTTCCAAGAAAGGAAGACGCTCGGCCACAGAGAAATCTCCATTTTTATATCGAGCCGCCCCGTCACTGGCATATCCAACCCATAAAAAATTTTCTTTATCTGTGGAAAGGCTTATAATTGGTTTAGATGAAGTAAATACTTTTTTCAACGTATCTCCACGGTGCTCAAATATGTCATTATTAATAGTGATATATATATTGTGATTCCAAGTTATTGCGCAGTATACTTTATGTTGGTGTACAGTATCAGATAAATGAACCTGAAATCGATGATCATTTATTATAATATGGTTAATATATTGACTTTTTCCGGATGCGGCTATAATATACCTATCGCCTATACTATGGTAGAATAAATTATTTAATTCTGGAATTGTAATTTTTTCGATGCCTAACGAATCAATCCTTCCTGAAATGTGACCTGTACAAAACCACAAATTATCATTAACATCTATATGTATTGCTGGTATTATGTCTGTACTTGTAAGCTCTGTAAGTTTGTTATTATACTTATATGGAATGATTTTTCCATTCTCATAATATGACAATTTACCTGAGTAGGTCCTGAACCACAATCGGTTTTTATAATCTTCTACGAACTCAAAAACTACAGGATCAGTTAAGCCATCTTTGGTGTTGTAAGTAGTCATTTCTGCTCCATCAAATTTAACCACCCCTGCATCTGTTGCAAACCATATAAAGCCTTTAGTGTCTTGATAGACGCTGTACACCTCTTTACTTGGAAGGCCTTCTTTTATTGAGTAATTAAAAAACGTGTGGGATTGTCCATAACCGGAACTAACCAATGCTACTAGACACATGGAGATGATTAGCCTTAGCACATTTGCTAATGAAATTAAACGAAAGGTTGAAGTATGGCGTCTATAAGTATTTATAAACATTCGAGATATATAACACTGTTAATTTAACCGTAATAACAAGATTAAGAATGACCTCACAAAAGCCCCATCTCTAAGCCTTTCTTAACCAGTTCAGATGAGTTGTTCACCCTTAATTTACGAATCATATTTCTTCTATGCGCTTTCACAGTTAAGTGTGAAATATTCAATCGCTCTGCAATTTGTTCGCTGGTGTTACCTTTAGCAATTAGCCTTAATACCTCTTCTTCTCTCTCTGATAAAGGAGACTCATTTATAACCATTGTTTTTTTGGTGGCAGGGAAAATTTTTTCCCCAATACTAACTTTTAAAAGTGAATCTATAAGCAGCGAACTTTCTATTGACTTAATCAAGTAGGCATCTGCTCCAAGTGTGAATGCCTCTTTTGAATAAACCCCTTCTTCATGCATACTTAACATAACAATTTTTATTTCTGGATTAGCGGATCGGATTCGAGGGATAACATCTAAGCCGGTAAACCCGGGCATCTCTATATCTAACAATATGAGGTCGGGGTGCTCTTTGTTTAAATTTTCAAGCAAGTTTCTGCCATTATAATATTTATCTATTACCTGAAAAGAGCCCGTTTCATTTAGTAATCTCTCCATGCCATCGCAAAATAGTTTGTGATCGTCAGCAAGTATAATTTTTATCACAGGTTTATGTTTATTAGGTTACCTATGACATATCTATATCATAGCATTATTAACTAATTTCAAAGGTACACTTTCCATCGATAGCGTAATTTATAAAAATGTAGCCGGTTTTAGATATGGTGTAAGAATCGGTTAGGATTGGGAACATTTCCATAATGATTTATACTTTCCACTTTTAAGACAATTTTCTTGTGATAAACACACTAGTTCACCTATTTGAAAAATTTATTTAATGAATTAAAATAAAAAAACAGCATTATTAATATTGTCGCGTGCAAGAAGCCCCACGATAATACAGTAAAATTATGCACACGAATAGCGTTTGGTTAGGTGCTATAGTCCGAAAGTAGTACGGATTATGGCGTATGTATTTGTATTAAACAGATTTTTTGATTGAGTTATCATTGTAGATCTTTGAGAAATAATTGCGCAGCTTTCTATTAATATTGAGCTGCTACTTAAAAACAGAATTTGTGACTAAAATGAATACAATATAGATTCCCTCTCTGATTATCGCCCTGCACTTATTTGAAGTCAGGGCGGTCAATTGGAGGATTGATATAATTATAACGAAAAAAGAAGTAGCATCCCCCCGTTAGCGTTACATGTAATAGAAGTCCTCAAATGAGGATTTCTAACATGTGATCCAAATTATTTAAGACTACATTGTATTTTTAAGACAACCCTATATTTCTTTCTTGGAAGCTAGTATCCCTTTAGGTACTGACAGCTCCCCCGTATGTGGATCTATCAATCCATTGCGTTCATCTTCGATATTAGTTGCTTGTGTATAAATGTCACCTGCTATTTGATGCTTTCGCAATTCTTCTTTGAATAGCCTTATGCTTTCAGTCCTACCTTCACTGCCTTTTGGACCACCATAATCAGCAAAACCAAATCCACCCCACTCGCTTACAACCAATGGTACTTGACCACGATAAAAGAATGGATCCCCAACCACCAGCGGAAAGGCCGCAACGCCATTCATCTCGCCGCCAGTTAACTTGGTTAAAAGTTTCTTCCATTGCTCGATGTCGGGAGTATATAAGTGTGCTGTTAATAGATCTGACTTTAATCTTCCCTCTAGGGATATATGTTGCCAGCCGTCATTATCAACTACTAAAAATTGGGGATGATTAATTAGCATGTAGTGATACGTGTCAATAATGTATTTGCGTGTTTCAGGATTTGTGGCAACATCTTGAATGCCCCAATCTTCATTATATAAACTCCATAGTATGATAGAGGGATTTGTCTCAATTAACGCAAGCATCCGAAGTAACTCCTCCCGGTGATTATGTCTGCTCTGTGGGCTCGAACTATGCGGACTAGGAACTTCGACCCATAATAGTAGTCCCATCTCATCAGCCAAATTATAGATACGTGGGTCTACGCCGGCA
The DNA here is from genome assembly GCA_964235605.1 of uncultured Cyclobacteriaceae bacterium. Lineage (GTDB taxonomy): Bacteria > Bacteroidota > Bacteroidia > Cytophagales > Cyclobacteriaceae > DATCRE01. The sequence goes on from CAXSCR010000002.1 coordinate 108,806, forward strand.
ATATGAACACGAACGAGATTACAGCCTAACTCTTTCATGCCGCGCATATGATGTCTCATTTCTTCGTATGTAGCTGTGCCAGGTTGATACAAAATACCATCGAGATAAATAGGCTTATTATTGAGATAGATGTAATGCCCTCTGGCCTCAATTTTACGAAGCCCAAAGTGTGCTTTGATTTCGGCTGTGTAGCCATGTTCATCAATAAGTTGGGCGCATAATCTATAAAGATGGGGTTCTTCCGGTGACCAAAGCTTGGCGTCTGGAATAGTTAAGACCACCCGTTGCTCTTTCTGACCAGCATCCAATAACAAAGGATATTCTGATATTACGATAGGCTCACCATTTTCATGGGCTAATTCAAAAACTTGTAACCGGATAGTATACTGGCCCGGATCGTGAATACGTGTTGTTAGATTAAAACGTACCAAGTGATCTTCAACAATACTGACAACACCAATTCTTGAACGTAATCTATTTCTTTCAACTGTTTCAAGCCATAGGCTGCGCACAGCGCCGGTATAGGTCTGATACCAGATACCACCACGTTTGTAAACATGTGACTCTTGTTTGCCCCTTGGAATTTCAGAATCCATGGTATCGGCGATTCTAACTGTTAATCTGTTAACTGGTAGGAGCGTTGCTACATTCAGTTCGTAGGAGAAGGATGTGTATTCACCATAATGAATTTCCTCACCTTCAATCGTTTTAAGCGGAATGCCGTTGAGCCAAACTCGGGTTTCATAGCCACAAGCTCCAAAAGTGAATTGGTACATTGAATGTTCATCTAATATTTTTGGCATTTCGAACGTTCTTTCATACCACACTACTACTTTATCATGCCATGCAATTGGGTTAATCTCACCTTTTGCTTGTGCTAGGTGGTCTTCTACCGAACCCGGCCATTTTACATTGTGATCATATTGATGACTTAAATGCCATCCTTTTATCAAACCTTCGTCATTGGGGTCTGTAGAAAATCTCCACTCGCCATCCATAAGTACGTGAGAGTTAGATCGTAATACGGTACGCGGCAAAAGATTAGTCGACTTGTCTTGTATAAATACTTCCTCTTTAGCTTCAGTAGAGGCAAGATTAGGTTGTTTTAAATCCATACTTTGAAAGGATATTTACTTTATTTAAAAGGCAGATTTTATTAAGTGGTAAGTAACCACAATGATCATTAAAAAGAACAGAAATTGGTTTTTTTTATGTTATTTTTTTCTTTAAAAATTATGCCAGTGACGAGTCATGTAATTAATTAATCGCTAAATTAGAGTAACGCGATTACACGTATCAGCTGCTTGTTAATGATTGTAGCTTTAACTGATGATGTGGATTACATTCAATACAGGATTCATTTCACAGAAAAGGACTGTTGTCAACAACTATAGATGCATGATGTTCATTCTTATTAGGATATAAATTTAATAGGCTCAAGCTATGTGTATATTTTTTTATTTTTGCGCCATAAAAAATGAAAACAACAACGTTAACTATTGTGGTCGTACTGCAGAGCCGGCATTCTGCGAACTATTCTTATGCCTGGCTGGTGGTGTGACTTACATTTAAAAGACACAGATATAGGCCCGGGTATAACCTGGGCTTTTTATTTTATAACTATTGATTGGTTGTATGACTCTTAATGACACCATATTTGAATTAAAGCGGGAGTTAATTCGTGCCTTTGCGGTATTAGACACCTGGTTTGATAAAGATGAAGCGCTATTAAATTTTAAATTGCCTGATGATCATACTATTGCACGTAACGTGTTAAAACAAATTATGCATACCAATAATTACATGCTTTCTCAGATTAGTGACGGTTGTAGCGACGCTATTAAAAAAGCAAGACTTGGTCACCTAAATCGTGTTATAGAAGAGTATACGCTCGGCAAACTTAATTTTGAAGACAAAGAAGTACAACAGTTTTTTGATGACATACATAAAGGGTATGATGAAAATATAACAGCGCATTCGTTGCTAGACATACGGCTTGCCTTACGCGATCAGCTTGATCAGTGTTTATGTCATCTCGAGATTATGAAAAATGGAGAAGGTGCTTTTCACAGCACCACGCTTTCGAAAAACACAGATAAGAAGATCGATATGTATCAATGGATTCATTTGATAGCCGTGCATGCCGCTAAGCAATTACTGAAGTTGCATCAAATGGAAGTAATTTATTCATCTTATAGTGAAATCAGGTAAAGCATACTTATTATACCTTTTATTTGGTGAATTCTATTTTTTGTTGCATGTTATTTTTTTCGTAGAGGTAGAGCATAATCCCATCTTTTAATCCCACTTCCGGTACGAGTATATTAATGGCCCGTGCCCACTCCATTACTTTTAAATAAATGTTACTCGCAGGTACTATTACGTCTGCACGATCAGGGTTCATTTGTAATTTGTAAATACGCTCTTCAAGTGTATAACTTTCGATCATCTTTGTGATCTCTTTTATTTTTCTAATAGGCATTAGCTTGCGAGATTTTATTTTAGACATCTCATAAATTTTGCTAATGTTCCCACCTGTTCCTACTGCGGTAACTTTGCCATATTCTTTTTTTACATTTTCTTTAACCCAGCGTTCCATATCTTCCCAAGCAATTGGATTATCGAAGTTACCCAACACACGTACTGACCCGATTTTAAATGAGCGTGTTTTTATTTTTTTCCCCCCTGAATATAAGTTAAGTTCGGTACTACCTCCGCCTACGTCTATATGGAGGTAGGTAACATCGGTAAGATAGGAGCTAATGGCTCTGTTAATGAGTTCAGCCTCCCTGTTGCCATCAATGATATGTATGGTAACACCAAGCTCATCTTCTACTTGTTTGGCAAGCGCTTGTCCATTCTCTGATTCACGAATAGCAGATGTTGCACAAAACATATAATCATCTACTTCATATAGCTCAATAAGAAGCTTATAGGTTCGCATCAACTTCTTGAACTTCTCCATACTTTTATCACTGATTCTGCCAGTGCTAAAAACCTCGTTACCGAGACGGAGCGGGAAGCGCACGTACTCCATTTTTTTAAAGATTACACGCTCACCACTTAATACAGAGGATACCTGGAAGCGGATGGCATTTGAGCCAATATCAACAGCCGCAAGTTTTAATGTAGTAGTTTTGATAATATTAATTTATGGGTTCCAACTAAAATTGCAGCTTGTGTCTATACACTAATCTTACTAAACCCCAAGCTATACGAAGCAAAATTATCAAAGTTTTTACCATCTCAGTATTAAGCTTTTTATTATTAACCTGTAATAATTATCCAGATTTCCAGACTGGTGTAGTTACTGGCTATCGACCAATATATACAACTTCTGCAAAATATCCTTGATGTGAATCCAATAAGTAGGCTTAATATTAAATGGAGCCCCATTCACTTATTTGATCGCTATACCCTTCATTTAAAGTGCCACTAGAACAACGTATAGCAAAAGATATTTCTCTTCAATATGATTTTGGTCCGGTAATAAACATCGATGGTGTTGATGTTACAAGCACGAATAAAGAGGTTATAAAACCAAATTGGAATTAAGACATTATTATAAAAGGGTCCGGTTGTGGAGTTTTTATTAAGGCCCCAAGTATATTATAACAAGGTGAATTACACCAAGCATGAGTTCTTCCTTGTGAGCCCGGGGGAGCAACCTATTATCAATATATAACTTATAAGATGAAATACAGGGAGACAGGCGTCACTTAAAAGCAGGTGCATTGTTTAAGGTTCAGCGTTCAGCATCGACTTCCATATTGGCTTTGCACTTCGTTTTATTGAATATTTATCTGATGATAAGCCTCAAGGTCCAACCTATACTGCTGTTACCGAAGAAGGCTTTTTTATGATTCCGGATTTTGATACTGTGGGAGAATCTAGAAACATATTATTTCCTACTATAGGTGTTCGATTGGTTACATCAATATGAAGTACCTCCTTATCGAGAGAATGATGTTACTGGAATTGTTTATACTCTGATTATGAATTCATAAGTAGGAGGTATCGTATAATTAAGCCACGTATTATCAGTTTGATTAGTATGTAGTGTCCGCTTTAAGAATACATCTATTCGAACGACTTGGCCATTAAGTGTAGAAAACACTTTCTTACATTGTTTGACTAATTCAATTCTAATAGTTTTCTTTGCACTGCTTATCCAGAAAGACCGAGGGATTGGGCCCTACGACGTCTTAGCATCCTATTTAACCCGATCACAATCGGGAAAGTGTTGTGCTAATCCCATCTGACCTCTAATGCATGGTTGCATAAGGAAGGAGAAGATAAGTAAACCCCACCTTTGTGCGGGCTCTCTGGATAGCAAAAAACTGAACAGAGGGCATATGACAAATATTCAAGATTTATTAAAAGAGCGGATCCTGATTCTTGATGGTGCTATGGGTACCATGATCCAGCGTCATACCCTAACGGAAGAAGACTTTCGTGGTGAGCGCTTTAAGAATCACAAATCCTCACTTAAGGGAAATAACGATCTGTTATCCATAACCCGACCTGATATTATAAAAGACATCCACCGGCAATACTATGAGGCCGGAGCAGATATAGCGGAGACAAATACTTTCAGCGGAACAACAATCGCGCAAGCTGATTACCACCTTGAAGATGCAGTGTATGATCTCAACTATCAATCAGCAAAAATTGCTAAAGAAGTAGCTGATGAGTTCACCGCTAGAGAACCCCATAAGCCACGCTTTGTTGCGGGTGCAATGGGCCCCACTAACAAAACAGCCTCACTCTCACCTGACGTTAACAATCCAGGTTATCGTGCCATAACATTTGATGAACTAGTTGTAGCCTTTAAGCAACAAGCGAAGGCGCTAATGGATGGAGGTGTCGACTTCCTTTTACTTGAAACGGTCATCGACACATTAAATGTGAAGGCAGCATTATTTGCCATCCAAGAACTATTTGAAGAAGAAGGAAAGTCCCTTCCCATCATGGTATCGGGCACCATTACCGATGCCAGCGGAAGAACATTATCAGGACAAACAACAGAAGCATTTTTAATTTCTGTATCGCATGTGCCCTTGCTAAGCATTGGTCTAAACTGTGCGCTAGGTGCATCCTTACTTAGACCCTATCTTCAAGTACTAAGCGATGAAGCTCCATTCTATGTAAGTGCTTATCCCAACGCAGGCCTACCCAATGAGTTTGGCCAATACGATGAGACCGCAGAACAAATGGGCGCCCAAGTAGAAGAATTTTTAAAAGAAGGCCTAGTAAATATATTAGGAGGATGCTGTGGTACAACGCCAGACCACATTAAACGAATTGCAGAATTGGCAGCGAAGTATAAACCCAGAAAAGTCGATACAGTTGAGTCGACAGTCGACAGTCCACTGTCCACAGTTGATTAAGTCTATGGCTTTCAAGTATGAGAATTTAAAAGTTTGGCAAGAGTCTGTTAATTTAACAGGGCTGATACATGACGTATCATCACGATTTCCTAAGGACGAATTGTATGTCTTAACTTCCCAAATTAAACGCGCAGCCGACTCAGTTTCATTAAATATAGCCGAAGGCTCAACAGGTCAATCCGATGCCGAGTTTACAAAATTCCTAGGCTATTCAATCCGATCCGGAATAGAAGTAATCGGATGTATTTACATAGCTAAACGAAGAAACATTATATCAGAAGAAGACTTCTCATCTATTTATAAAGCAGTAGATGAACTAATTAAACGAATTCAAGCACTACGAAAATCTATAAAATAAACGTTCGCCCAAAACCGTTCCCCCGTGGACTGTCGACCGTGGACTGTGGACCAAACCATGAGTATAAATAAAAATTTAAAATTAAGTGGTCTCGAAGCTGTGGAGATTTCCCCAAGCTCCAACTTCGTAAACATCGGTGAACGTACCAACGTTACTGGGTCGGCAAAATTTTTGAAGTTTATCAAGGAAGATAAATTTGATGAGGCTTTGGAGGTTGCATTGGATCAGGTGCGTGGTGGAGCGCAGGTAATTGATGTGAATATGGATGAGGGGATGATTGATTCGCAGGCCGCCATGGTTAAGTATTTAAACCTTATGGCTTCTGAACCTGAGATCGCAGTTATCCCTGTTATGGTAGATTCTTCGAAGTGGGAGGTGATTGAAGCGGGATTAAAATGTCTTCAAGGTAAAGGCATTGTTAACTCGATCAGTATGAAATCTGGTATCGAGGAGTTTAAGCGTCAGGCGAAATTGGTAAAGCGTTACGGCGCTGCTGTAGTCGTTATGGCTTTTGATGAGCAGGGCCAAGCAGATACATACGAAAGACGAATTACAATATGTAAAAAGGCCTATGATATTCTGGTGAACGAAGTAAACTTCGCACCGCAGGATATTATTTTCGATCCAAACATTTTCCCCGTAGCAACCGGTATCGACGAACATAGAAATTATGCACTTGATTTCTTCGCAGCCACAAAATGGATACGTGAAAATTTACCACATGCCCACGTGAGTGGTGGCGTGAGTAATGTGTCTTTCAGCTTCCGCGGAAATCAGAAAGTACGCGAGGCTATGCACTCGGCCTTTTTATATCATGCTATTCGCAATGGTATGGACATGGGCATTGTAAATCCAACCATGTTAGAAATTTATGACCAGATTGAGAAGGAATTACTTGAGCGTGTAGAAGATGTTTTGCTGAATAGGAGAGAGGATGCCACAGAGCGTCTGCTAGAATATGCGGAAACTGTTAAAGGGTCAGCCAAGAAAAAAGAAATTGATGACGAGTGGAGAAAGGGTACTGTTGAAGAAAGAATTACCCATGCACTTGTTAAAGGCATTATTGATTTTATAGATCAGGATACAGAAGAAGTAAGAAAAAAATACGATAAGCCATTACACGTTATCGAAGGTCCTTTGATGGCCGGGATGAATGTTGTTGGCGATCTATTTGGCGCTGGTAAGATGTTTCTTCCACAGGTTGTGAAGAGTGCGCGTGTAATGAAAAAGTCTGTGGCTTATCTCACCCCTTATCTAGAAGAAGAAAAGAGAAGAAGTGGTAATGTAGGTAAACCTGCAGCCAGAATATTGATGGCTACAGTGAAGGGCGATGTGCATGATATTGGAAAAAATATTGTGGGGGTTGTGCTAGCATGTAACAACTATGACGTAGTCGATCTGGGCGTCATGGTGCCTTCAGATAAAATCATTGAAGCTGCTAAACGAGAAAAAGTTGATATGATCGGACTAAGTGGTTTGATCACGCCATCACTTGATGAGATGGTGCATGTAGCTAAAGAAATGCAACGCGAAAAAATGACAATGCCACTCTTGATTGGTGGAGCAACCACATCACGCATTCATACAGCTGTAAAAATCGATCCGGTTTATAGCGGCCCTGTGGTGCATGTGTTAGATGCTTCTCGCAGTGTGCCTGTAGCAAGTGAGTTTATTAATCCTGATACATTCGAGAATATAAAGCTAAGGTTTAAGAACGAGTACATTAAAATGCGCTCTGATTATGAAAATAAAAGAGAACTAAAAAATTATATCAAGCTTGTAGATGCCCGTAAAAATCAAACTAAGATTGATTGGGAAACCGCATCTATAACCAAGCCGACATTCCTTGGTAATAAAGTATTTAAAAATTATCCATTGGAGGAAATCAGAGAATACATTGACTGGACACCATTTTTTCAAACCTGGATGTTGGCGGGTCGTTATCCTGGTATACTTAAGGATTCTGTGGTAGGCGTTGAAGCACAAAAGTTGTTTAACGATGCACAAACAATGTTGGATGAAATCATCAAAGAGAACAGCTTACAAGCCAATGGTGTAATCGGATTTTATCCTGCTAAGCGAACGGATACGGATGATGTAAAACTTTTCAAAACAGAGGGTGATGGAAAACCCTTTGAAACCTTTCATTTCTTGCGTCAGCAAAATAAGAAGGCTGCAAATTTGCCAAACTTTTGCTTAGCAGATTTCATTGCGCCAGAATCTTCAGGACGACAAGATTATATGGGTGTGTTCGCAGTAACTGCAGGCACGGGCATAGAGAAGTTGATAGAGAAATTCAAAGCCATACAAGATGATTACTCTGACATTATGGTGAAAGCATTAGCCGATCGTTTGGCTGAAGCCTTTGCTGAATGTTTACATGCTAAGGTGCGCAAAGAATTATGGGGTTATGCCTATGATGAGAAACTAGATAACCAGGATCTTATAGAGGAAAAATATAAAGGTATTCGCCCAGCACCCGGCTACCCTGCTTGCCCTGATCACACTGAAAAGAGAATTCTATTCGATGTACTGGAAGCAGAGAAGCAAGCCGGAATCATACTCACCGAATCTTTTGCTATGTACCCAGCTTCTTCTGTAAGCGGTTTTTATTTCGCAAATTCTGAATCAAAATATTTTGGTTTGGGTAAAATCGAAAAAGATCAAGTAGAGGAGTATGCCAAACGTAAGGAAATGAGCGTAGAGGTAATTGAAAAATGGTTGTCTCCAAATCTTAGTTATGACATTTAGGCGTCACAGATAGTATGCAGTAATAATTTTATCACAAACATTATTCACACCAAAGAATGAAAGTAATAGATCATCTTAAAAACGCTAACGGTAAGACGTTATTTACGCTTGAGATACTTCCCCCACTAAAGGGAGAAAATATCAAGAACCTATTTGATAACATCGATCCATTAATGGAATTTAAACCGCCATTTATTGACGTAACCTATCATCGTGAAGAATATGTATATAAGAAAAAAGAGAGTGGCCTGCTAGAGAAAAGTACCACGCGTAAACGACCTGGTACTGTTGGAATTTGCGCAGCTATTCAAAACAGATATAAAGTTGACACTGTGCCGCATATTATTTGTGGTGGCTTTAGCAGGGAAGAAACAGAAAATGCATTAATTGATTTACATTTTCTTGGTATTGATAATGTTCTTGCACTGCAAGGTGACGCCATAAAAACAGAAGCGAAGTTTATACCAGATCCTGACGGCCACAGGTATGCTTCCGAGTTATTGGACCAGATGGTAAGAATGAATAAGGGTATTTTTCTTGATGATGAATTACTAAGTGCTTCGCCTACTAACTTTTGTATTGGTGTTGCGGGTTACCCTGAAAAACATTTCTCAGCCCCAAATTTGAAAAGCGATTTAAAATATTTAAAGATGAAAGTTGACATGGGTGCTGAGTACGTGGTGACCCAAATGTTTTTCGACAACAAAAAGTATTTTGAATTTGTAGACAAATGTCGTGAGATGGGAATCCACGTTCCGATTATACCAGGCATCAAACCCATAACCGGTAAGGGTCAGATTACCATCTTACCAAAGATTTTCAATATTGATTTACCCGAAGAGCTCACGGATGAAGTTGAAAAATGTAAAGACAATAATGCCGTTAAGGAAGTGGGTATCGAATGGTGTATTAAGCAATCAAAAGAACTGATGGAATATGGCGTTCCGACTTTGCATTATTACTCCATGGGAAAATCAGATCCCATTTACAGAATTGCAAAACAACTATTCTAAAGAATTATCATACATTCGTTCTTCTTGCCACAAATAAAAATTAGCGGTTATGAACCGCTTTTTTTATTTTGCACATGCACGCCCTAAACGTAATTGCTAATGAAGCGAATTCTTGTTGTTTATTTTTCTCAGTCAGGTCAACAGAAACAAATTCTGGAATCATTAGTTAGACCTTTTTTGGATGCTGGCCATGAGCTTCATTACGAGGAAATAAAACCGCTGAAGAAATTTCCATTTCCTTGGAATGCCTTTGAATTTTTTAACGCTTTTCCCGAAACATTCACTCAACAAGCACTGGAATTAGAACCACTGTCTACCAGAGCATTCGAGATTTATGATTTGGTAATTATAGGATATCAACCTTGGTTTTTAAGTCCGTCAAGACCAATAGGTTCTTTTCTTCAGTCAGCGGAAGGGCGAAGAATATTAACTAATAAACCGGTTGTAACCATACTAGGTGCTCGTAACATGTGGCTCAGTTCACAAGAAAAAGTAAAGCATTGGTTAATAAAGGCCAATGCAAAGCTTGTTGGTCATATTGCGTTGGTCGATCATAGTTCTAACGTTGTTAGTCTCATCACAATTTTACGCTGGATGCTGACGGGCAAGAAAGGTGCGTTTTGGTTTTTTCCAGCAGCAGGTATTGCTGATCAAGATATAAAGCATGCTTCAGTTTATGGCAATCTTATAAAATCAACATTAGAGGCCAATAGTTATGAAGACTTACAAGATACACTGAACAGCAATGGCGCTATTCAAGTAAAACCAGATTTAGTTTTAATGGAAAGACGTGGGCGTAAATCTTTTTCTGTGTGGGCTAAATTTATAATGGCCGGTGGATCAAATACCTCTGAAGGAAGAAAGGCGCGATTATATGTGTTTATGTATTTGCTGCCGACGCTTATATTAATTCTAACACCACTACTATCGGTTCTTTCTACTTGTCAACTTATTCTTAAGAAAAAAGAACTGCTACGTGAAATTGAATACTTCAAACAGCTGAAGTTGCGTCAACCTTAAAAGCGCATTTTATAATAAAGGTATATCTAGACCTATCATAAACAAATACTTCTATTCATGAGCCAATCGAACGGAACCCCTGAGAAAAAAGGCGCAAAGAAAAACAGCTATGACGTTGTTATCCTAGGCGGCGGGCTAGCCAGCCTAACACTTTCTTTGCAACTTAAGAAAACCCGTCCTGAAATATCGATTCTTATTTTAGAAATGCGAAATAGCCAGGCTTCTGTCGCTGGACATAAAGTAGGGGAGTCCACAGTTGAATTAGGATCACACTATTTGCGTGAAGTATTAAATCTTAAAAGACACCTTGAAGAATTTCAGTTACCAAAACATGGACTTCGATTTTTTTTTAAATCAAATCATAAAGAAGACATAACCAATCGTGTTGAGCTAGGTCCAAGAGAGAGACTGCCGGTTCCAAGCCATCAGATTGATCGCGGAACATTCGAAAATTATCTTGTTAACCTCACCCAAGAAAAGGAAACTGAGTTTATACTGGGTGCACGTGTCAAAGATGTTCACCTCAGTGACAACGGCGGAAATCATCGGGTTATATACATGCATCAGGGAGTAGAAAGGAGTGTAGAAGCGCGCTGGGTTGCAGATGCAACAAGTCGTGGAAGTGTGTTGAAGAAAAAACTAGGTTTCCAAAAACCGATGGAGCATCACGTGAATGCGGTTTGGTACAGATTAAAAGGCGTAATAGATATTGATGATTGGTCAGATAATACAGCTTGGAAAACTTATCTAAAGCCAGGTTTAAGATATTTGAGCACCGTCCATTTTATGGATAAAGGTTATTGGGTATGGGTTATTCCATTGGGTTCTGGTAATACCAGTATTGGTATAGTTGCTGATCCTGCCGTACATTCTTTTGACGAAATCAATACATACAATAAAGCATTGACGTGGATGGCCAAACACGAACCACTGTGCCATAAAATGCTCGAGCCAAAAACAAAAGATTTAATTGACTTCTTATATCTCAAACATTATGCACATCATACAGGCCGCGTTTATTCTGCAGATCGTTGGGGCGTAACAGGTGAAGCAGGTGCTTTCTTAGATCCATTCTATTCACCAGGTACAGATTTCATAGCCATGAATAATTCATGGTTATCAGATCTTATATTGAGAGAGCTCGAAGGTGAAGACATTAGCGTTCGCGTAAGCGTCTATGAGCAATCGCATTTATCATTAGTTGATAATTGGATTCCTGTGTATCAGAATAAGTATCTCTTAATGGGCTGCACGCAAATCATGGTCGTTAAAATTTTCTGGGATTGGGCTACTTACTGGTCTGTGCCTGCATTACTCTTTACCAACCGAGCCTTTACTGATATCAAAATGCTTAAAGATCTTTTCTCAACACCTACTGGTTTAGGTAGAAAGTTTGGTGCATTGAACAAGCGCATGCAAGATCTTTTCCTTGATTGGGCGCCGTACGATACTGAAGTATTCTCAAATCGCTATATAGACCCGTTCGACTTACAATTGCTTAGAGAGTTTCAACAAGGCATTGATATTCAGCATGAGCCGGGTATGTTAATTGAGAAGGTTTCTAAGAATATGGAAATGCTTGAGAAGCTTGCAGCAGAGATTTTCAGACATGTAAGTGCGCAAGTCAAGGACACACCACTTGATATTAAGGTAAATCCATATACAATTTTATTAGACCCAGAAAATAAAATAGTCTCTACGGAAGATTCTGAAAACGGAATTGGCGTCGATCTGGCTATTACGAAAGATGTTGAAGTTATGTGGTTTTATAGGAAAAAGCAGTACGCTTAATGGAGAGCCAGAATGATGTGATACATCAGATGGATATGATCAGGTATGTGTTGGTGCGGCTATGGGTTTTGCAGTGAAAGATTTTTCCAAAGGAACGTTACAAAACTGGCGCAGTTTTATGCGGTCTTCTGAGCCGCGTTATTCAGCCCATATCCATATAGGTTTGGGCTGGGCGGTGGCCAAACAAAAGATCCATCTTTATTTTTTTTAGATTCGTTAGAACAACTTATGCTCTTCCGAGTTCTGGAAGGTTACGGCTATTATGATGGCACGTTTAAACAACTGCAGACTATCAACAATAGAGAAAGATCAAGCAGTATCTTAGAAAGACTACACAGCTTACGATCAAGGCGTAGGCCGTTGCATCTGGTATGTATGCAAAGGCGACCTGCAGCAAGTAGCAGGTATAATTAAAGTTTTTCTACTGAGCGTCGGGCTGATCTTTGGCGAGGTGCGGGCATTGCATGTTCCTTTGTAGAAAAAGCGGAGAAAAAACATTTCGCGTACTTTGGAAGTTATCAGAAAATTATAACATTCAATTATCAATTGGTGCTGTGTTTACTGCCAAAGAAAGAATACAAACCGATTCACTTACTGTGGATTCAGAGTTCGCATGCAATGTTTAGTGTAACCTTCAGCAAAACAAGCGATGCTACTAGCTGTCAGCACGGAACCATCTTCTGATTTAAATCATTACGATGCATATAAAGTTTGGCTTGCAAAAATCGAACATGAATTATCACACATAATAAAATTACGGCTACGTGTGGATAAAGAAATTTGAGTATTTTAACATATGTTAGAATTTTAATTATGGAATTGGCTATGGGTTGCCTAAATTTTTTGTTCAAAATCAATATTATTATTGCCTTAAACTAAACGCATAGAATGAATCGGAGTGTCTATATCACCAGACTATCAAAGTTTTTACCTAATAATCCTGTTTCAAACGAAGAAATTGAAGATTTTGTGGGGTTGATAAACGGATTGCCATCAAAAGCGAAAAATTTGATTTTGCGTAACAATCAAATTAAGAATCGATATTATGCATTGGATAAAAAAGGAAAATCAACGCATACCAATACAGAAATTACAAAATTAGCCATTGATAATTTATTCGATAAAGATTTTGGGTTGAATGATGTGGAGGTACTTTCTTGTGGCACCACATCGCCCGATCAAATTCTACCTGCTCATGCAGCTATGGTTCACGGAGCAATGGGTGGCCATCCAATCGAAATTAATTCAACAACGGGTGCATGCAGCGCGGGCATGCAAGCTTTAAAGTTTGGATTTCTTTCTGTGTTATCTGGCAATACCAGCAATGCAGTTTGTACAGGATCTGAAAGACTTGGTGTGTGGATGTTGGCGCAAGCATTTAAAGAAGAGGCCGAAAAAATTGCTTTGTTAAAAGGCGATGGTATTATCGCGTTTGAAAAAGATTTTCTTCGTTTTATGTTATCAGATGGTGCCGGTGCAGCTTTGTTAGAAGCTAAGCCCAATACTGCTGGTATTTCACTTCGCATCGATTGGATTGAGCAACGTTCTTTTGCTCACGAATTGCCCACGTGCATGTATGCAGGATCAGTTATGGGTGAAAATGGTTCTATCGTCGGTTGGGCCGACCTCGAACAAGATCAATGGGCCGCTCAGTCAGTTTTCGCAATGAAGCAAGACACTAAACTGCTTGGCGAATTCATTGTAAAGAAAGGTGGTCAATTGTTAAAAGAACTAATAGATGCAGGCAAAGTAAAAGTTGAAGAAGTGACTTACTACCTACCACATTTATCATCACAATTTTTCGGTCCGCGTATTCAAAGAGAAATGGATGCCTTAGGCATTGAGATACAGCCGACAAAATGGTTTACTAATCTTTCTAAAGTAGGTAATGTAGGCGCAGGCTCACCTTATCTTATGCTCGAAGAAATCTTTCACTCAGGGAAATTAAAGAAGGGTGATAAACTATTAATGATGGTTCCAGAAAGCGCCCGTTTTAATTACGCCCACGTTCTGCTTACCGTAGTTTAGTTTGCTTGTGGCCGTTAATAGTTATCTGTTAATAGTTAATCGGTTAACAGATGAGCTAATACTACTACAATTAACTAATAACGATTAACTGATAACTGACAAGGGATGGAGGTAGACAAAGTACCACAAGACGAAAAAAATCTCAACGAAGGCAAAGTAGCTAAACTATACTATGCTACCGATGCGAAAGGACGTTATGCCAAAGTTAACAGCATTGGGTGGGAACCTGAAACCGTTGCCATGGAGCAAGCATGGGAGGTTGTGCATAGCGAAGTAGAAAAAGCGCGGCTAATGGTAGTAGAAGGTAAGGCTAGTCCTATACTGTATTATTTAAAAAAGAATATTATGACGGTGTCAATGGTGGCAAGCTATGTTGGTACATTAAGTATCATGGTAAAGCTACATATCAGACCATTTTTCTTTAACAAACTCGGACGTAAGACGCTCGAGAAATATGCGTATACCTTCCGTATTTCAGTTGAAGAACTTACCAATATTGAGAAATTGAAGAGACAATCATGAGTACTAATTTTACACACAAGCAATCAGCACATTGTGAGAGCGGCGTTATATCCAACCTCATGCGTTTTCATGGTTTAGATTTCGATGAGCCAATGGCGTTTGGAATCGGATCAGGTCTTTTTTTTTCATACATGCCCTTTCTTAAGTTGAATGGAATACCTGTAGCTTCATATCGTATTTTACCCGGGCATATATTTAAAAAGTTTTCAAGTCGCATTGGTGTAAAGATAGAAAGTAAGAAATTTTCTACACCTAAAGCAGCCATGACTGCCTTAGATACCATGATCGATAAAGGGCAACCTGTAGGCATGCTTACCTCCGTTTTTTATCTCGATTATTTGCCCGCCGCTTATCGCTTCCATTTCAATGCACATAACATTGTTATCTATGGAAAAGAGAATGGCCACTATTTAGTGAGTGATCCCGTAATGGAGCACACAACAGAAATTTCTTATGAGGAGTTAGTGCGCGCACGTTTCGCTAAGGGCATGCCCGAACCAAGTGGCAGAATGTATTATCCCATTCACTTGCCTGGAGAAATTAAAATAGAGCAAGCCATCTGGACCGGTATAAAACAAACCAGCGACAGAATGACCAATGTTCCTGTTCCACTGTTTGGAGCGAAGGGCATGAAATACCTAGGCAACCGCTTACGTACTTGGCCCGAACGTCTGGGTAACAGAAAAGCAATTTTGTGGTTAGGAAACTTAATCCGCATGCAAGAAGAAATTGGAACAGGCGGTGCAGGGTTTAGGTTTATATATGCCGCCTTCTTAGATCAAGCAAGTAACGTAACAAAAGAGCCACAACTTTTAGATTTATCGAAAAGACTCACACAAAGTGGCGATAAGCTTCGCGACTTTGCATACTATGCCGGTCGAGTTTGTAAAAACAGAACCTCTGATACACGTACATTTTCTGAATTAGCCGATATGTTAATTGATTGTTCTAAACTTGAACAAGAAATTTTTACTGATCTCCATCAATTGAGCAAAACAAAATGAGTGTGATTGTTCAGATTGAAGGATTAACGAAGCAATACACAGAAGCAGCAAAGCCAGCTGTTTCAAATCTTAATCTTGAAATCCCTACTGGCGCTGTCTATGGATTATTAGGACCGAATGGTGCTGGTAAATCTACTATGGTGATGATGCTTTGTGGTTTGATGAAACCAGACAAAGGCACCATCAAAATTCTAGGCATGGATGTAAATGAAAATGGCTCGGATGTGAGAAATAGAATTGGTGTTGCTCCACAAGAGATAGCATTGTTCCCCACGCTAACTGCTTATGAGAACCTTTTTTATTTTGGAAGGATGTATGGGTTAAAATCAGCGGCCATAAAAAAGAGCATCGATAGTTATCTTGAAACTTTTGGGTTAGTTGATAAAGCACATAAACTAGTACAAACATTTTCTGGTGGTATGAAACGCCGCCTTAACCTAATCGCGGCCTTACTTCATGATCCAACAATCTTAATCTTAGATGAGCCTACAGCGGGGGTTGATGTTCAATCTAGAAACATGGTCATAGATTTTTTGCAACAACTTAAATCTAAGGGAGTAACCATCATTTATTCGTCACACTTCTTGGATGAAGCCGAAAAGCTTTGCACCAATTTAGCGGTGATAGACGAGGGTAAACTGATTATACAAGGCACGCCTTCAAATGTCATGGCGCAGCATAAAGACTGCAATAACATCGAACAACTATTTTTAAAACTTACAGGAAAAAATATTCGCGATTGAAAATACTTGCCACTATAAAAAAAGAATATCTACTGCTGGTTCGAGATCCTGGCGGCATGGCATTGATATTCCTCATGCCATTGGTTCTTGTAATTGTAATGGCGCTCATTCAAGATGCGCCGTTTCGCGACTACCAGGAAATGAAGTTGGAAGTGGTTTTTAATGACAATGATAAAGACTCATTAGGTATAAAAATAGTCCAGGCCTTTAGTAGCGCCTCTGCCCATGTTCACCTCATTCATGAAGATGACACCGCTGAAGTTAAGCGCTTGGTAATGTCTGGAAAATATAAAGCCGCCATAATTATACCAGCCGGAGCAAGTGAATCTTTGCGCAATAAGACAAGTGATGTTATTAGTAAAATATTTTTCAACCTTGGTTTAGGAGATGGTTCAGTCGATTCGTTATTGGTCAATAAACCCGCTGTAGATTTGAATATTCTTTTTGATCCAGCTATCAAGATGAATTACAAACAGGCTCTCTCTAATGGATTAGAGAAAGTGATTGCCAATGTACAAACCGAATGGATGCTGAATGCATTACAAGCTCAGCTTAGCGAAGGTGCACCGCGTAAGAGCTCAGAAAGAATTGACTTTGCTCAACTGGTTAGCGTTAAGGAATTATATGCATCCAAAAAGAAGGAAAAGTTAATGCTTAATTCTGTTCAACATAATGTACCCGCCTGGACTATGTTCGCCATGTTTTTTATCCTTTTCCCTTTGGCAGGAAACTTTATTAAAGAACGTGAAGAAGGAAGTATGCTAAGACTTCGATTAATTTCAGGTTCACAGTTTCCTGTTATAGCGGGTAAGTTTGGTTTTTACTTTGGTGTTTGTCTGGCGCAGTTCATTCTTATGATAGCTGTCGGCGTATATGTTATGCCCTTGTTAGGACTTCATCAATTGATATTAGGGAGCAATATTTTCGGTATCATAGTTACAGCGTGCGCAGTAGCAATGGCAGCAACCGGTTATGGATTATTAATAGCGGTCTATTTCAACACACCCCAGCAGGCACTTTCTTTTGGTTCTATCTCAGTCGTAATTTTGGCTGCGTTGGGTGGGGTATGGGTGCCCATTTACGTAATGCCAGAGACACTTCAGAATATTAGCCGGTGCTCGCCCTTAAACTGGGGACTTGAGTCATTTACGAACTTATTTTTGCGGGGTGCAACAACCCTTGCTATCTTGCCAGACTTATTAAAACTTGTGGGATTTTCATTCGCTACTTTGGTAGCCAGTGTATACATCCATAAATCAAGAACAATACGTAGCTAATCATTAACTTGTCAAGCCTAAAACGAATATGCAAACTGTTGAAGAATTGATCCCACAGCTTAAAGGTTTAATCATTAAACAACTTAATCTGGAAGGTGTAACCGGCGAATCATTTGATGCTGACATGCCACTTTTTGGTGAAGGTCTTGGCTTAGATTCTATAGACGCTATTGAGCTGATTGTTTTACTAGATCGTAACTTTGGCATTAAGCTGGGCGATCCAAAAGAAGGCCGCAAGGTATTTCAAAGTGTGCGCACCATGGCAGAGTATGTTCAACAGCATGCTAAGAAATGAGTCAAAGGGTTTTCATTACTGGATATGGCATAATTTCCTCCATTGGAAATAACGCAGCCGAAAATTACCAATCGCTCATTAACCGAAAATGTGGTTATGGCAAATTGGAAATTCTAGAAACTATGCACCGTGATGATCTCGCTGCTTGTGAAATAAAATATACCGATCAACAGCTTTGCGAATTAGCGCAAGTACCATCAGGAAAAGGATATACCCGAACGACCTTACTAGGCATTATTGCAGTAAGGGAAGCCATCCAAATGGCGGGTTTAACAAAGCAAGAACAATCTAGTGCTGGCATATTATCAGCTACAACCACAGGCGGTATCCGTGAACTAGAAAAATATTACTATCAGTTACAAGATCAAACCCAGCAAGGTGAGTTTAGTGTCTATATGGATACGGGCAATCCGGGCGAGCATACTGAACGCATAGCAGAGTTATTTGATATAAAAGGATATATAGCAACGGTTAGTACGGCATGCTCATCATCAGCTAACACCATGATGATGGGTGCAGAGCTAATAAAAAATAGCGTATTAAGCACTGCTATTTGTGGAGGTGCGGAGGCATTATCCAAATTCACCTTAAATGGATTTAACACCCTTCTAATTTTAGATAAGCAGCAATGCAGGCCATTCGACCAAACGCGTACCGGACTTAACTTAGGTGAGGGTGCGGCTTATTTAGTGCTTGAGTCAGAGCAGTCAATAAAAATTTCAGGAAAGAAAGCAATAGCCGAAGTTTTAGGCTACGGAAACACCAACGATGCTTTTCATCAAACCGCTTCATCGCCTGATGGCGGTGGCGCATTTCAAGCCATGTCTAAAGCATTAGAGTCAGCAAATGTTAAACCTTCAGAAGTAAATTATATAAACGCCCACGGAACAGCCACTGAGAACAATGATCTTTCGGAAGGATTGGCAATACAAAAACTGTTTAGTAATGCAGTTCCCTATTTCAGTTCAACTAAACCTTACACAGGCCATACGCTGGCCGCAGCAGGAAGTGTGGAAGGTGTTTTTTGTATGATGGCTATGCAAAACAACATCATTTTTCCCAGTATAAATTTTGTAAAACAAATGAGTGAACTAACAATTTCTCCTGCTAAGGATTTTGTTAAAAGTTCTAAATTAAAATATGTTCTTTCTAATTCATTTGGATTTGGCGGCAACGCCTCTTCTATTTTGTTTGGTGCTGTATAACAATGAAGAAAGCTACTTACTTTATCAATGGCATAGGCATTATCTCACCCCAGCCAACATTCAACAACAGCGAGTTCCTAACAAAAGTGTTGACTTACAATCAAAATCTTTTAACCTGCGTTACACCAGAGTTTAAGGAATTCATAAACCCCATACAATTGCGTCGACTAAGTCGCATGTTACGCATAGGTTTATCTTCTGCTACAATTTGTCTTCGCGATGCGAATAACGTAGCACCTGACGGAATCATTACGGCTACAGGCCACGGATTTCTAAATGACACCGCCAAGTTTTTGACTGAGATTTACGAACTCAACGAAAGGCAACTTACGCCTACCTTTTTTATGCAAAGTACCTACAATGCCCTAGCGGGATTAGTAGCCCTCACATTAAAGTGTAAAGGATATAACAACACCTACGTTAACAAAGGCTTTGCCCTTGAAACTGCTATGCATGATGCCATGATGCAATTAAATACCAACCACAATCAATCTTTCCTCATTGGCACCTTCGACGAAAGTGAAGAAGCACAATACAAAATAAATTCACGCGCTGGATACTATAAAACTGAAATGATTAACAACCTTCAGCTTTTTGATAAACCCACCAATGGCACAATAATGGGCGAGGGTGCCGCATTTTTTTTTATATCGGGTAAGGAAGGTGAAAACGCCTGGTGCGTATTGAAAGATGTTAGTATGGTTTACCGCCCAGACAGTGAAGAATCATTACGTAACAACTTAAATACATTTCTCTCCTCAAACGATACATCACTTAACGACATTGATATCCTCATAAGCGGCCTAAGTGGTGACGCATCAAAAGATCAGCTTCTAAAATCGATTACGCAAACCGAATTCAATAAAATTCCAGCGCTAAGATTTAAACATCTCTCAGGAGAATACAGCACCGCCTCCGCTTTTGCCATGTGGCTAGGTGCTTCAATCCTAAAAAAACAAACCATCCCGACCATAGTAAAATTCAACCAGGCCGAGCCCAAGGTGTCCATCAAAACCATCCTCATTGCAAATCATTATATGGCCAAGAACTATACGTTTATTTTACTAAAAGCCAAGTAGGCAAGAGCTTCTAGCTACTATTAGCCTCTAGCTACAAGCTACGAGATAATAGATTGCTAGCTTTAACTTGGACGACCTCTTAAGCATGGATAAAAAGGCCACTTGCCACTAGCTTCTGGCAGCTAGCTTCTGGTAGCTAGCTTAACACTAAAGATTATCCTTTTAGCTAAACCTGGCTATAAAATCGCTCAACATTATTCAGGCATCTATAAGCCACTAACCCCTAATGCCCGAGGCCTAACCGTTCGCCAACGAACACCTTCGTTCACTTAATATGCACGGCTGATAAACTTTATTTACCGAGTACCGCTTGATGCTGCTACAGGATTGATAGGAGTAGGTGCAATAGCTTTACTTACCATTCTTACGGTAAGTTTATGAAAGCATTAAGGCATCAATTGGTAATCCAATTAAATCGATTCGTTACGAATAGTAATGTAATCACACCGTAAATACGAAAATATTTTTCTGTCTGATCACGTCTTCTGCTAGATAAAATGTAGACATGTTACTATTCGCAATATCTCCTTGGCCTGATTTTTTGAATAATATGGGCTAATCTAATCCATTTGATAATGCAAAAATTAAACACAATTGTTTTAGCATCTATGCTACTTGTAATGACTTCAGGATGTGAGGTTATTGGCGATATTTTCGGTGCGGGATTTTATACTGGAATGTTTTTAGTTGTACTAGTCATCGTAATAATAGGTGTAATTATAATGCGCATTTCAAGACGCAAATAAAATAAGCGAGAAGTAGGTAACTTGCTAAGTAGTGAGTTACCTCTTCCATTAGGTTAGCGCAAAGTGAAGTATATTAAATCATTATTATCTGACTAAAACAATCTCTAATATGGATTAGTCTCATTTGAGATTTAGCATATGATTTGGTGGATAGCCGCTATAATCCAAATGAACTAAAGGTAAAACGACCTTTTGGTTAACCCCTTATTACAGTTCAGTGTGTTATCTTTAACGCATAAAATTCCTTAACTAAAGTAATCAATGCCACATATAGTAATCGTTTCATCAAGTGTACGTGACGGGCGTGCCAGTAGCAGAGTAGCAAAATATTTTAAATTATTTTTAGACGCGGGTGGGCAGGCGACTTCTGAAATAGTAGATTTGCGGGATTATAATTTTCCGGTCTTCAATGAAAGATTGAAATTCTTAAAAGATTTGCCGCCACGCGCACTAGAATTTGCAGATAAAATAAAGTGCGCAAATGGCGTTATAATCGTAACTCCAGAATACAACGGAGGATATCCGGCTAGTTTAAAAAATGTCATTGATTTTCTTTATGAGGAATGGCATCGTAAGCCAATTGCAATTTCAACCGTTTCCGATGGTTCTTTTGGAGGTACTCAAGTAATCACTTCACTTCAGTTTTCTTTGTGGAAGATAAGAGCTTGGGTGGTACCAGCAATGTTTCCTGTGCCAAACGTAATGCAGGCTTTCACTGAAGAGGGTGTTCCGGAAAGTAAAGCCGATATGGATAAAAGGGCGGGTCGTTACATTAGTGAACTTATGTGGTGTATAGAAGCGAATAATCGAATGAAATAGCTTTATGCTCATGACCGCTCAATCGAAAGCTTTGGGTGCTACTGAATAGAATTCAAATGCATGTTGAATAAGCGTTTCCAAAGTATGAAAGCCATTTAAACCGCAAATGTATGCCACGTCTCGCGGTAGGCATCGGCACACTTTAAACATATTTCTTCACAATCTCTACAGAGCTTAGAATCATGCTTTCTGCATTCGTCTGCACAAACTTCACACAAATCAGCGCAGATGGCACAAAAGTCAGGGCAAAACTCACTTCCTACATAAATTCTGCGGACAGGGAGCAAATTGCGACACATTGTACGGATCATAAGTTACCAATTACAACGTATGCTGTTGACAATGTGTAATCTTATTTTGCGTAGCGAGTTTTAACTTGATAGTTATGATTACTTAATCGTTCTAATCTTGAATTTTGTCCCCTTTAGCGTCGAAGGTGTAAAAAACAATCTCGTTTCCTTTTCTTAACCTTACTGAATATTGATTTAATGCAATGTTTTTATAAGCATCTTGAATTTGCCAATTGTAATAGCTATTGCTTTCTAATTTTTTGATAATAGCAGTAGGTAAATTGGTTTTTTTTATTTTAATCAATTGTTGCTCTGTAACCACCTTTTGTGATAGAGGAATGGATGGGGTATCAATTTTAGATCTTCCTACCGTGTCTGCACCATGTTGATTCACCTGCGCACGAACAGAAACCGCTGAAAGCAGTAAGAATGAAAAACATGTAAATAGTATTTTTGACATCCTATTAATTATTAACTCATAACTGTTTATTAATAATATTATGCCAGCCAAACCTTACTTAATTTGCCAGGAAATAGCTTTAAAAACAATAGGTTGATTAAGCGTCATTTCACTAACTATGGATATAAAAAAGAATTGCTTCTCATGTTTTTAGGAAATGTGTTTGTTTTACTGGAGCGCTACCAGTTTAATAATGCTTTATGAAGTAATTGACCGAACTGGATTGACTGAATTTACATTCTACAATCTACAAGCTATTTCTCCTTGAGGGATTGCGCTTTCAAACGATGATTGTCATCTGTAGCTTTTACTTATTGGCTATACCACTGGTTAAGAAATACAAATCCTTAACATAAGCATGACATGTGAGTCATCTGCACAAAACGTTAAAAATCTAGCTAGCAACTCAGAGCTAGCAGCCGGAAACTTAAGTTTGATATTAAAAACTTAAATGCGATTTCTCTTTTAAGTTGCCTTATCGAAGGATTTTTTATAAAAAAAATAGATTACCTTAAAAATACTTCTATCATCTTAATGATCAATGTGTTATTTTCACATTAAGACAATACGCTATGAAGAAAAATATTTTGTTAGTTGATGATGATTACATCTTTAACTTTCTAAATCAGCAAGTCCTAGAACGCATGGGAATCGCTAACGAAATTCACACCGCACTTAATGGAAAAGAAGCGCTTAGTTTAATATCGCCAAATGCACATAGACCTCACATTACTCCTGATGTAATATTGCTTGATTTGAATATGCCAATTATGGACGGCTTCGCATTTATCGATGCTATCAAAGAGTCTAATATACCTGGCAAGGAGAAGATTTCTATTATTATTGTAAGTTCTTCACTAAACCCTAAGGATGTTACGCGTGCTATGGAAAAAGGTATTGATTACTATCTTTCAAAACCATTAGCCATCGCTGAGCTTAAGGAAATTCTAAATGATATAGAAAGCGACAGCCCCATGTTGGCGGCTGATAACAAATAATCTCTTAAGGCTAATTACCTATATTATCTTAGGCGAATATGCATTTTATATCTACCTCATTTGCTGCCAATAGGTATCTCGTATACCCGGAAATTACACACCAACTTATTGTGTAGTAATTATAATGCTGATCTCTCATTTATTAATCATTATAGCTAATAATGAAAATTTTTCTTCAGATTCTTCCATCAAGAAAATTATAACCAGTAAATCGACGAATGTTGTGCTATATACCAAGATAACCTTTTGGCACAGTGTTTTATAAAGTATGCGTACTTCACTTTATAAAGTTTAATGAAAATACTTTTTGTAATTAATCCTGTATCTGGTGGCACAAGCAATGACAAGGCCATACTTCGTGTACACGAAAGAGCAGTTACCAGAGATTTTGATTTCAAGTTTTTATACACCACAGGCGTACAAGACGACGAAGCCATACAAGCGCAATTAGATGATTACAAACCGCATCGCGTTGTCGCAGCTGGAGGCGATGGAACTGTACAGCTTGTAGCCAGAAATTTGATTAACAAGAATATTCCGCTGGCTATTCTTCCGCTAGGCTCGGCAAATGGAATGGCAACTGCATTGGGCTTTCCTCAAAACCCCATACAAGCGGTAGATGCAATTATCCAGGCTAAACATACTAAACCCTTAGATCTTTTGATATTCAATGATCAGCACATCTGCATTCACTTAGGTGATATCGGTATAAATGCAAGAATGGTGAAAGATTATGGCGAATCGGATGATAGAGGAATGATAGGCTACGCAAAACATTTAGTTAAATCGATTCAAGAAAGTCCCCTTCTAAATTATACAATCAAGACCGCCGAAAAAACGTATGAAAAGAGTGGCTATATGTTAGTCTTTGCTAACGCACACAAATATGGCACAGGTGTACATATTTCCGAAGGCTCTGTTTCAGATGGTAAATTTGAGATATGTAACGTAGAAAAGATAGCGCTAGACGATATGATAAAAGCGGGCCTTACTATTCTTAATTTATTTGTTGATAAAAATATGTTTTCTGATGTTATTACTTGCACGCGCGCCGATATTGTAATAAGCGAAAAAACGCACTTTCAAATTGATGGCGAATACATGGGAATGTATGACAGGGTATCAGTTGAAATTATACCATCTGCTCTTCCTTTACTCATCACAGGTGCTAATTAAAATTCCTATACTCCTTAGTTTCTACGCGATCTCCAATGGTCACGAACTTCTAGCATTTGGACAGTTAACATATACGCGATTACATGACCTAACCTTTAAAAGCTTTAGCGGGCGTCGTACCTTTAGAACGCTAGTTTCTTTGTATAGAACAAAAACTTTTGCGGGGCAAACCATAGCACTACACTTTGATACTGGCACATTTGAGACTAAGACAGATGCTACGGGGGCATTTTTCATCCGGTCAAAATTTGATAAGAATCCCACATCATTGCAAAAAATTTTACTTCAGTCAGAACAAGAAGTGAAAATTATGGAGGGCCTGTATGTTTGTAGTGTACATGAGGTTGTTGAAAATCTTATTGTTGTATCAGATATAGATGATACGCTTTTACACTCTTTTATTAAGAATAAATTAAGGAAATTTAGAACACTTATGTTTACCGCCGTTGAGAAACGTAAAGCAGTTGTGAATACGCAAAAGCTAGTTCATTACTTAGCTAGAAAGGGTGCTGCCACGTTTTATCTTTCCAATAGCGAGCAGAATCTTCATCCCTTAATTTATAGATTTTTATTGCATAACAAATTTCCGCAAGGTCCACTCTTCCTAAAGCAAATGCGCAAATTATGGGATGTGTTTAGAAATATTAAAACGCCATTGGCGGATATCCATAAGAAAAAAAGCTTAGAACATATTTTATCACTTTTTCCGAATAGAAAATTTGCTTTGATAGGAGACAACACCCAACACGATTTAAATATTTATCTACATGCTTCAGATCAATATCCCGAAGCTATCAAGTACATCTTAATAAGAAAGGTTGTAGAGAATATGCAAGATGATGTATTGATAAAAAAATACACCGAAAAACTGAGGCAGAGAAAGATAACGCTGTTTTACGATGAGAATTTCCCATCCGCTTTAGAATAATACGGTTGATGTTAAATGATTATGCTTCTAATACAAAAAGTGCTTCAGCATACATAATGCATGCTGAAGCTAATATACTTATCTTTTTGCAGCCTGTTTTTCTTTTTTTTCAGCTTGCTTTTCTTTGGTTGTTTTAGAAGGTTTTTTTGTCTCCTTCTTTTTGTCTTGACCTTTTGACATAACTGTTTATTTTTTTAATGTGCTTCAATTATAGTAAAAGTACATAATCTATGCAAGCCCAATTCATAATCACCGCTATACTCAAAGCGATTACCAAAGCTTAAGTTGTTGATCCTTTTTCAGCGGAGGCTTTGATTTTCCGAAAACAGTTTGCCCACCATGTTTCCATGAATCTTCTCTTTCCTTTTCAATTACTTTCTGGAGATCAGCATTTGGGATAAAATTTTTCTCCGCTTTCATAGCCAATTCAGACAAACTTTTAATGGCTTGCTGTCTATCGGTATTACCAATCTTGGCTTTATCAATTGCAACTTTTAGTGTGCTTATGGTTTCATCATATACGTTTAGAGGAACAGGAAATGGGTGTCCGTCTTTTCCACCATGGGCAAATGAAAACCTAGCGGGATCTTTAAATCGTGATGGCGTTCCATAGATCACTTCACTTACAAGGGTGAGTGACTGCAACGTACGTGGACCGAGCCCCTCGAGCAACAATAATTCTTCAAAATCCTTAGGTTGCTTCTCATGTGCAAGCCAAAGAACGGCACCTAAACGTTTAAGATTTACGTCAGATATTTTTACATCATGATGTGCCGGCATAACGAGTTTTTGTACCTCGCTCATAAGATTAACAGGCGTCTCGTGTTTCATAGCTAATATGCTATCACGCGTGGGTGCCGCCTCTTTTGCAACCATATTAAGAATTTGACCTTGATTAGTGCCACAAATTGCTGTGTGCGGTTCTTGAACAAAAGAAGATAGTGAAGAAGAATGCCAGTGATAGCGTCTCGCTAAACCATTGTTTGGGCTCATCCCTTGCTGAACTACTGCCCAATCTCCAGCATCAGTAACAATGAAATTATGAAGATAAAGTTGAAAGCCATCTTGAACGGCAGTGTTATCAACTTTTGCACTAAGTTTACTGCAACGTACTAAGAAATCTCCATCGAGCCCTGTACGATCGCCAACGCGAAGTAATTCATTTGGCGTTTGGCGAGATGCTTTTCCTTTCCCACCACAAATAAAAATCCCTAGTTCCTTAGCACGTGGATTAATGCTACGTTTCAAAGCCCCCATTACCGATGTAGTTATACCTGACGAATGCCAGTCCATTCCCATAACACATCCTAGACTTTGAAACCAAAATGGATCACTAAGTCGCTTTAGCACTTCCGCTTTTCCATACTCAACACAGATCGCTTCAATGATTGCTAAGCCCAGTTTACCCATACGCTCAGCCAACCACAGCGGTACATGACCTCCGTGTAAGGGCAAATCTGCATAACCTGATCGCTTAAAATGCATAAATTGCTTTTATAGTTGTGGAATATGCTACACACCGCCAGCTAACGTAATTCGACCTAAAAATTTGCTGCAAGGTTGGAATTTAACCATAAGCAAAAGAACTATAACTGTGGGGACAAAAAAGGAATAGAAAATATAACCGTATTCAATAAAATACAATAATAAATTGAAGTCCGAAGAAATTTGAACGGCTAAATCCACGAATTATCGGTTATAAGGTTCGCTTATTTTTTTCTACATATTTTTTCAAAACAAAATTTCGTCATTCGAATCATGGAAAAGACGAAGCTATCAAATCTGTAGAAAATGTATATGCAATAGTTACCTATTGTTTTTAGATAGTCTCGCCTACAAATTAATCATTTTTTAAAAGTAAAAGTTTATACCTATGAGAAAATTCGTTCTGCCTTTTTTAGTAGTAAGCTTACTTTCTTTCTCTTTAGCTTCTCAGGCCCAGACAACTTTCAGAAGTACAAAAGCTACCGTTATCGGATTTCTGGAATACCTGCCAAAAGGATATGATAAAAATTCAGATAAATATCCCGTCGTTATCTTTTTGCATGGTTTAGGTGAACGAGGCCCAAATACTACCGATGTTACTAAACTTAAAAATGGAATAACTCCGATACAAAAAAATGGCCCTCCAAAACACGTTAAAAACGGCACTGACTTTCCGTTTATCTTGATTTCACCACAGCTAAAAAGTAATCACGGTAACTGGCCCGCTTCATATGTTTTAGAAGTAATTGAATATTGCAAAACTTATTTACGCATAGATGAAAGACGGATTTATATTACTGGTTTGAGTCTTGGAGGGGGCGGAACCTTTTCTGCTGCACTATACAAACCGGAACTCTTTGCTGCTGCTGCTCCAGTATGTGGTTGGGGTTCAAAGAGTAAAGCGGCGCTAATAGCTAAAGAAGGCCTACCAGTTTGGGGGTTTCATGGTGACCAAGACCATACAATTCCTATGTCTAAAACTATAGATATGGTCAATGCTATCAATGGCTGTAAGCCTGCACCTAGGCCAATGGCAAAGCTAACAATTTATCCAGGTGTAAAGCATAATGCATGGGATAATGCTTATAAGCCTGATCATTCTATTCATAATATTAACGTTTACGATTGGATGCTATCCTATACTAATGTAGAAAACGATGGTAACACTATTCCCATCGCAAATGCAGGTTCAGATTTAAATGTATCAAATAAGAGCGTATGTATTACAGGCTCAGGTTCAGATAGCGATGGTTCTATAAGCGCCTATACATGGTCTAAAATCAGTGGTCCATCTGCTACTTTAAATTACTCAAGCTCTTCTAAGCTAACAGCTTCAAACCTTACAGACGGTGTTTATGTTTTTAAATTAAGAGTTACGGATAATAAAGGCGCTTCAGATTCTGATTACGTAAAGGTAACTGTGAAGAATGGTTCTGTTCAGGCAAAAGGTGCAGATGATGATACGGAGGCTAGCACTGAAGAGCCTGTAGTAAGCGCGGGATCTGACATGATAATTACACTTCCAACAACTGAAGCAACAATTAATGGCAGCGCTAGCACTACTGAAGGTGAAATCGTTACCTACGCTTGGACTAAAGTTTCTGGTGGAAATGCGATCACGCTAACAAATACAAATTCAGCTGCTCTAAAAGTATCTAAATTAACATCAGGCAGCCATGTGTTTAGATTAACCGCAACGAGTAACAACGGATTAGCCAAGTCAGATGACATGACTTTGACGGTAAATGCTGCAAGTGGTAACATTGCGCCAATTGCTGATGCAGGCCCTGATAGAACGGTAGAATTACCTGTAGATAGAATCACACTTTTCGGTACTGCATCAGACAAAGATGGTAGCATTGTTTCTTACAAGTGGGAAAAGACCGCTGGTGGTTCTTGCACTTTCTCGAATACGAATTCATTAAGACCAACCGTATCAAAAGTTGAAGTTGGAAAATATATTTTCAAACTCACAATTACCGATAGTGATGGTGCTGTAAAAACAGATGAATTTATAATGAATTTGGTAGATAACGAAGATAATAATAAGGCCCCTATTGTTAGCGCAGGAGCTAATAGAGTAGTACAATTACCTGCTGCTAAAGCAACACTTTTTGGTGTGGCTTCAGACAATGATGGTAAGATCGTATCCTACAAATGGACTAAAGTTTCAGGGGGAGCATGTACGTTCTCTAGTACTACAGTGCTGAGACCAACCATAAGTAAATTTGTAGCTGGTGAATATGTTTTCAAATTGACCGTTACTGATAACGATGGTGGAGTAAAATCCGATGAAGCTGTCATGACTTTCGTAAATACATCTAGCGCTGCAAGATCAGCCGAGTCAACTGGCACAGTAGAACAGGAGCAAGCATTGTCATCAAATACGGTTGAAAATGTTGAAGAATCTTCAATCACACTTAATTCCCAATTAAAAGAGGAAAGTGATGCAATAGCCATCTACGATGAGCGTGGTACTCAAATTTATTCAGGTAAATGGAATGCTGAAATGTACAGTGAGGTTCTTAATAAACGTGGTTTATATATCTACCAGTTGGTTAAAAATGGTAAGAGACTAACAGGGAAAGTTTTTATTGAAAGTAGTTTTTAAGTTATACGTTTTTTGGTCATAAAAGCAGAGCGAAAGTTCTGCTTTTGTGTTTCATAGTAGGTTAGCTTTACGCATCCTTAAATTCTACATCACCCCGAACAACAAGCGCTAGACAAAACAACTTTATTAGAAAAATTGTCCTCCTTAGAGTAGCACTTAATACTTTAAATAGTTAACAGCACTGCTATTACTATCAAATAAATTTGATATCAGCCCTGTAGCAGATTTTAGGAGGTGGTAGTTCAGGGAAATCGTTTTAAGTTTTTAATATCAAACTTATAGCTTGTGGCTGCTAGCTTTGAACTGCTAGCTCAATTTTTTGAGTTTTATGCAGGTGACTCACATGTGGACTCATGTTAAGGATTTTTATTTTCTTAACCAGGTTGCATTAACGAATAAGTAAAAGCTGCAGATGACCATCATCGTTTGAAAGCAATCCCTCCAGGAAAATCTTGTAATAATGGAAGTCGTGCCAATACAGTATAAAGCTTTATTAAACTGGTTAGCGTTCCAGTAAAACAAACACCTTTACTAAAACATCATGAGAAGGAATTCTTTTTTATATTAATAGTTTAGTAGAAACACTCTTATCAACTATCATTTTTTAAAGCGATTTCTCCGGGCTAAAACCTTGAAGATGCGCGAAGGGCCTTAAGCATTTTAAATCAAACGCTCAGGCGCACATAAAAATACCAGGATTTTGTCTGGTGCAGAAGCGCCAGACAAAATCCTGGTTATAAAACATGGTAATTACAATGTTCTCTCTGCAAGGCAGCAATTTTAATCTGTGTACATAAGTTATCCGTGCAGTTGCACTATCTTCTCCGTGCATTATCTCGAGGCTTTTTTATAGATACCGATAAAATGTTCAAAGTTTATGGCAAAGGTTAATATTCTATTTAAACCTTACTATGCTGAATACTGGTTTTCTTTTAGACAAAGCGCGGTTTAACGCACTTAGTTTATCAAATGATCCAGTAACAGTATACTATATTATTAATTAAGTTACATTGATCGAGTTATTCTTCAAGTTAACGCTAAAACCTTAGAGCATGCTTTCCTAAAAAAGAACATCAACTATATTTGACCACATTAATACACACTATTATATCGTTCATTAATTATTGTGGCATATTTTCTATGGTATTGATGGTAAATAAAAAACATTCCTTACACAAGAACTCAATTGCTTCAATCTTCTGAGATT
Organism: uncultured Cyclobacteriaceae bacterium; assembly: GCA_964235605.1. Taxonomy (GTDB): domain Bacteria; phylum Bacteroidota; class Bacteroidia; order Cytophagales; family Cyclobacteriaceae; genus DATCRE01. The sequence goes on from CAXSCR010000002.1 coordinate 140,002, forward strand.
GTTTCTCAGTATAAATAGAGCTTTGTATAAGATTACACACAAGGAAATCTGATACTGAGAAAACGTAAAGAACTTCTTGTCTGTAGTTTTAGTCTTAATCATTTGCTTTTCCGGGCGGGCAAAGCTTACACGAACCTAAAAAGCCATTTGTGTTAAAATTGGGACTAGGCTTAGTAAATTTTTAAAGCTGCATAAAAAAATTAAAAACTATGAGAAACTCCTTTTTCTGCTACTGCTTACTGTTTTTGACCAATATAATCGCTTCGACAACACAAGCGCAACAAACGTTCAAGACCACTGCAAATTCCGTTATCGGATATCTCGAATATTTACCACAAGATTATAACAGTAATTCAAATAAATATCCAATTGTAATTTTTTTGCATGGCTTAGGTGAGCGAGGAGTAAACTCAATAATTCCTTCAGAATTACAAACCACAATCTTAACTGTTGCAAAGAATGGCCCACCTAAATATGTAAAAAGCGGCACGCAGTTTCCCTTTATTCTGATCTCACCTCAATTGAAAAATAATTATAGTAATTGGCCAGTAGCATATATTAAAGAAGTCATAGATTATTGTAAAACTTATCTACGAATAGACGAACAAAGAATCTACCTTACAGGATTAAGTCTTGGTGGAGGCGGCACGTGGAGTACGGCGCAAGATTATGCTAAAACATTTGCAGCTATTGCACCTGTTTGTGGCAGCAGCAATGCACCATCAAAAGCATGCAACCTTTCTACAGAGAACTTGCCTGTATGGGCATTCCATGGAGACGCTGATGGCACCGTTAATATTACGAAAAGTGTTAATATGGTAAATGCAATTAATGCGTGTACCCCAGCGCCAAGTCCATTAGCAAAATTGACAATCTATCCTGGTGTTACTCACAATGCATGGGATAACGCTTACAAAACAGATAATTCGCTTCATACACCGAATGTTTATGAATGGATGCTATCCTATACAAATACAATTAACGGTACAAATAAAACGCCACTTGCCAATGCAGGTTCTGATTTAACTTATGCGCTCTCAGTAACTGGAGTAACGATTTCTGGTTCAGGAACCGATAGCGATGGTACGATTAGTAGTTATACATGGTCGCAGATTAGCGGTCCTTCACAATCAACACTTACAAATTCATTAACATCGAAACTTAGTCTGTCAGGCTTAGCGGTAGGTGTCTACATGTATAAATTAACTGTAGGTGATAATAATGGTGATACTAATTCTGATTATGTTAAGGTTACTATCCAGGTAAACTCGGCGCCCACGGTAAGTGCGGGATCTGATAAATCGGTAGTTTTGCCCACAGATTCAGTGACAATTGTTGGAAGCGCAATTGATCCTGATGGGTCAATAAGTTCCTATAAATGGTCAGAAGTTTCAGGACCTGCAGTTCAGCTATCGGGTGCAACAACACCTAGTCTTTCTGTCTCATCTTTAATGTCAGGTTCATATGTTTTTAGGCTTACTGTAAAAGATAACTTGGGCGCAGCAAAATCAGATGAAGTGGAAGTTAATGTTTTATCTCCTATTAATTTAGATCCTATTGTGAGTGCTGGTCCTGATAGAGTTTTAAAATTGCCATCAGATCCGGCTACGCTCTTTGGTACTGCCTCTGATTCAGACGGCACAATTACATCATATCAATGGACTCTGATTTCAGGTGGTTCTTATAACATCACAAGTTCAACAGTATTGCGTCCTAAGATCTCTGAGTTGTTGCCTGGAACTTATGTATTTAAAATAACAATTACCGATGATGGAGGCGCTACAGCTACCGATGAGGTTACTGTCATAGCAGATTATCCAGCAAATGTCAGTGCTGGCGGGGATAAAACAATTACGCTTCCTGTAAGTTCGGTAACACTGAATGGAACTGCTACTGATGATGACGGAACCATCAAATCTTATGCATGGACTAAATATTCAGGTCCTACAGCAGTATTAGCGAATCAGAATACATCGACACTGACAGTGTCTTCGTTGATTGCGGGTACTTATATTTTTAAATTAACGGTAACAGATAATATCGGCGTACAATCCATTGATTATGCTACTGTGACGGTTCTTTCTGCTAGTGGAGCACGTTCAGCTGCCAACATTGCGAATACAATCCTAGATGAGAATGGATCCGTAATGTCAAATAGCCTTTTTGACTCCGGAAACATCCTTGAGAACACCGTAGTTACTGTTTATAATGAAAAAGGAATAATAATATTCGCTGGAAAATGGAGTGATGAACTATACCAAGAAGTATTTAATAAGCAAGGCCTATATGTATATAAACTATTCTCTGGCACCGAAAAAGCAACAGGCAAAGTATACATCAATAGGTAGCTTTTTAGAGATATATAAGAATTTTTGCTAATAAAAGACAGGTCTTAAGCCTGTCTTTTATTTTTAACGACTTTGTAATTCATTGTATTAGTTGGTTTCGCATTAGTACCTTTGACGATCGCAAACGAAACCGCAATCATAATTATTTCCTTAAGTAAACCAATATCTCAATTTTACCTTGGAAAAAATTAACCAATGTTAAATAATGCTTTTTCATATTAGGTAGGCTTAGTTTAACGACACATTTAACGTTTTAAAACTTCATTATAACGGTTATATTTCACATTTAGCTATATGCCTTACCGAACTCCTTAAATACGGCCTTATCTTCGGAACTCAAATCAATAGAATCATTCGCTTAATGAAAGCACACAGAATATGTAGCCTGTAAATTACAATTATGAAAAAAATTTATTTCTTTGGCCTGTTGGTGTTGACAACCTTTACTTTTTCAACATACGCCCAGCAAACCTTCAAAACAACCCTCCCATCAACAATAGGATATTTAGAATACTTGCCGGACGATTATGAAAGCAATTCAGATAAATACCCGATTGTTATTTTTTTGCATGGTATGGGCGAAAAAGGTGTCACGTCCGATATTCCAAGTGAAATTCAAAAAACTATTGAAATTGTTGAAAGAAACGGGCCGCCAAAACATGTTAAAGCCGGTACCAAGTTTCCATTTATTCTGATTTCCCCACAGCTAAAGCGATGTTATGGCGATTGGAATACTTGGTATGTTAAAGAAGTAATTGACTATTGTAAGACATACTTACGTATTGACGAACGTCGAATTTATCTAACAGGGTTAAGCCTTGGAGGAGGGGGGGTGTGGTATACTGCTCAAGATTATCCTCAGCTATTTGCGGCAATCGCACCGGTTTGCGGCAGTCGTAATACACGTGCGAAGGCCTGTGAAATTGCACAGGAAAATTTACCAGTTTGGGCATTTCATGGTGAGGCAGACAACATTGTTGTTATTTCCAAAAGCATCAATATGATCAACGATATTAATAAATGTGTTCCGGTTATAAACCCACTTGCTAAGCTTACTATATATCCAGACGTAGCTGGAATTGAACCACATAATGCTTGGGACAGAGCTTATAGAACAGACAACTCTCTCCATCAACCCAATCTTTATGAATGGATGCTATCCTATTCAAATACAACCAACGCGAATAACAAATTACCATTCGCTAATGCAGGGAGTGATCAAACTGTTAATAAGACGAAGATTAATATTCTAGGATCTGGTTATGATACGGATGGATCTATAAACACCTACTCATGGGACAAAATAACGGGCCCATCTATAACTTGTGATAATTTTCAATCTGCAGAACTTAAGCTAACTAATCTACAAGCTGGTGTATATGTATTTAGATTAAAAGTAACGGATGACAGTGGTAACTCCGACTCTGATTACATTACTGTCACCGTTGAATTAAATGGTAATGTAGAGCCTGTTGCAAATGCAGGGGAAGATAAAACCGTTGAATTACCAACTAATGCAGTAACATTACAAGGAAGTGGATCAGATGACGATGGATCAATAGTAGCCTATTCATGGACACAAGTTTCAGGAGTTAGTGCGTTACTGAATGGTGAAAATACAGCCACGCTTTCTGCATTATCTTTAGTAGAAGGATCATATGTATTTCGACTTTCTGTAAAGGATAACATGGGTACAGTAAACTCAGATGATGTAGTGGTAGATGTAGTCTCCCAGTTAATTTCAACACCTACTGTCAGTGCAGGCCCTGACCGAAAGCTTAGTCTGCCCTCTGACCCAGCAATGCTTTTTGGTACAATATCAGATCCAGATGATAGAATTGTATCTTATCAATGGACAAAAGTTTCTGGAGGAAATTACGACATAACCAGCTCAACGATTTTACGTCCAAGAGTTTATAATCTATCCTCTGGTACATATGTTTTTAGAGTAACAATTACCGATGATAGTGGTGCAACTTCACGTGATGAAGTCACTGTTATAGCAGATTATCCACCAGTTGCGCATGCTGGCACAGATCTGAGTTTAACACTTCCGCTAAATATAATTACGTTACATGGATCAGGTACCGATTCTGATGGTACCATAGCATCATATGTGTGGTCTTTATATGAAGGCCCAGCATCAGTAAGGTTAACAAATAAAAACACCCCGATCGTTACTGCTTCTAAAATATCAACTCCCGGTAGTTATATTTTCAAATTGACTGTTACCGATAATGTAGGCATACAATCACTTGACTATGCTACCTTGACTGTGGTTTCACCTTCAGGTCGAACTGCTTTTGGTGGAGAACAAAATATTGAAGCTAGCCTGAATGAGGAGCTATCCATAAATAGCACATCAAACCAAATAATTCTATTAGATAATGCTAGTGAAAATAACTTCGTCTCCATCTATGATGCACAAGGGTATAAGGTGTTCGATGGAAAATGGAACATCAATTTATATACAGAGATATTTAATAGAAAGGGCTTATATATCTATAACCTTTCAAAAGCCGGAAAACGTATATCTGGCAAAGTTTATATACCTGCGAACTAAGCAGTAAAAATAAAAAAGAGGCTGTCTTCGATAGGTAACAGTCTCTTTATTTTTGGTTTATAAACCAATGTGAATCAGATCCTAACAATAGATTCCTAGTTTTAATAAATATATTTCTTAAAAACATTATCCAATTCGCTGTAGAAAAGCTTTTCGTTACCTTCAGATAATGCAGCGCTCTCTGTTTTTTTAATTTGTTCAATAATGGTAATGTAATGAGGCGTATTAACGGGCGCTATTAGCAATTCTTTGAGCTCCTTTTTAATGAATTCGATTTTAACATTCGACAATTCCCTTACGTTATATTTATCAGAAAGATATTCTTTCAAATAACGCTCATCTAAAAAGTCTTTGATGAGGTCATTTCTGAGTTGACGAATCAGATCGATGATTTTTTCATCAGACCATTGTGTGGTGGTTTTTATAATAGTGTTGCTTTCCATGTCTCCAAATATCAGGTGTTTTCTATGACAACTTCTGTCAGCAAAGTACCTTATTTTTATTTTAATGATAACGTTAAGGTTATAAATAATTATGCGTTTGGCTAATAAAACACCTCCTTAATCTAACAAATTAGATTAATTGTTGTTTTTTGGTAATAAATTTGAACGAATCCGGAAAAAACTCTATTTATGGCTCATGGACAAAATTTTTTTACACAAACTGTTTCTTTCACATCAGGAATGTCCTTTCTGTCCAGCTCCCGTAGAGGTTTCTAATTTTTTCACATCTTTATTAGGGGCTCTATTTTCTGATTTTACCCAAATTTCGAATCTCAATGAAGAGCAATTTGTCCAACACATGGGCGACCTGTGCCATGAACTCGAACGCATTATAAAGTTCGACCCATCTAAGCCATCTGATTATTATAAAAACATAGCAGTCCAGTTTTTTGAGTTATTGCCCATCATATATGAAAAACTTCAACAAGACGTAACAGCAATGTATGAGGGTGATCCTGCAGCGAAAAGCAGAAGCGAGGTCACTCGTACCTATCCTGGTTTTTATGCTGTTGCTGCGTATCGGGTGGCCCACCAGCTCCATTTAATGGGTATACAGGGTATCCCAAGAGTCATCACTGAACATGCGCATAGTAAAACTGGTATTGATATTCACCCCGCCGCTAGCATAGGCTCAAACTTTTGTATTGACCACGGAACCGGAGTAGTAATCGGTGAAACTTCTGTGATTGGCAATCATGTTAAATTATACCAGGGTGTGACTTTAGGTGCTTTAAGTGTAAATAAAGAAGATGCTGAGAGGAAACGGCATCCAACAATAGAAGATAACGTAATTATATATGCTGGTGCAACGATACTTGGTGGTGAAACCATTATAGGCCATGATACCGTTATTGGAGGGAATGTATGGCTCACAAAAAGTACACCTCCTAATTCTAAAATCTATTATCAGGCAAGAATGCATAATGATAATACAGACGAAACGGATTTGGTTGTATTTAAATAGTTTTAAATATCTAAACACACAAGTATCCTAGCTGGATTTAAAGCTATTTATTCTCGACGCTTAATTGAATAATATGGTACTCTCTGAATTAATCGGAAATACACCCCTTGTAGCGATTCAACGCATTTCTTTGAAGAAGAATGTTACTGTGCTAGGAAAACTAGAAGGTAACAATCCGGGTGGAAGTGTAAAAGATAGGGCAGCTTTTAACATGATAAAAGGTGCATTAGATCGTGGTGAAATTAAGCGTGGTGATAAACTTGTGGAAGCTACTAGTGGAAATACAGGCATCGCGCTAGCAATGATTGCCACGATTTTGGGATTTGAGATCACCCTTATTATGCCTGATAATTCTACCCGCGAACGTGTACTTTCGATGGAGGCTTATGGCGCCAAAGTAATTTTAACCCCGGCTACAAAAAGCATAGAATATTCACGTGAGCTCGCTGAGCAGATGGCTGCCAAAGACGGATATTATATTCTGAATCAGTTTAGCAATCCGGACAACTACAAGGCACATTACAAAACAACTGGCCCAGAAATATGGAATGATACCCATGGCAAAGTAACTCACTTTGTTTCTGCCATGGGTACGACCGGTACGATAATGGGTGTTTCAAGATACCTGAAAGAGAAAAACCCAACCATTCAAATAGTAGGTACCCAACCAACAGATGGTTCTTGCATTCCAGGGATCAGACGTTGGTCTCCGGAGTTTCTTCCAAAGATTTTCGAGCCTCATCGCGTTGACAGGGTCATTGATGTAAGTGAAGCTGATGCTGTTACCATGACAAGAAGATTAGCAAAAGAAGAAGGCATACTCGCGGGAACAAGTAGCGGTGGTGCGATGCAGGCAGCTTTAAACATTGCTGATGAAATTGACTCCGGCTTAATTGTATTTATTGTGTGTGATAGGGGAGATAGATATTTGAGTTCAGATTTGTTTGGGTAGCATGGATTAACTTTTTTATAGAGAATGCATTAAACTTACTATAATTAATGACTTAAGTACTGCGATAAAGAGAAACTCATTGAAGGGAAAATCTTTCACGGAGCGTCTTGTACTGTCGGCTAACTTTTAGGTGTTGTCTGTTAACCCTTTTGCAATTGATTTATCACCGCAGATTGGCTATAGAATAAATGGAAAGTTTGTAGTCAAGGTAGGAGGCACTTATCGACATACTTTTAGTGATACTATAAAGTCTTGGCACCTCAGGTTTTTGGCTTTAAAGCCTTTACAAGTTATGACGTATTGAATACCTATTTGCCTATGCCGAGTTTGACAGAAATTTCACCTTGGAGTGAAAAAGACGGATTAAGGTTCTACACGCATCTGGAAAGAAGCGTTGTTACTTGGAGCGGGAAAGAAATCCATACATCCTAAAATTGAAATGACAATTGTACTAGCGTATAACTTTTTGTATCAGGCCAATGATTCGATATATCCAAGAGCTTGGTTGTCAGGGTTGGCTTTCAAAGCAGCACATTAGGGGATGGTAAAAAAAGGACGCTAACATTATCCGAATCAAAAAAATCACCGACTATTCATTATCAGGTAATGGTTACAACAAAAAAGACTGCCATGTTACCTGACAATCTTTTTACTTTGAATGTTTTTATCTGCAACTATTGAAATCCTAATTTCTGGTAAGTTGACTTGCTTAATCTGTGTTTTTTGATCTTAGTAGAAACTGGTTTTGACGGAAGTCTACTTCCTGACGTTGGAATAGTAATAGCTGAAATTTCTGTAATTTCACTGGCAGTAACTTTGAAAGTTTGTTCAATTTGAAGATCACCCGTAGTTTTCCATGCATTAATGTTTTCCTTGGTATAGGTAGCATTATACTCATTCGAAGGAGCCGCTAAAACACCATCGGTAAAGTCTGCATACTCAACTTTAAAATCTAACGGATTTACCGTACCACTATAATAATTGAAGGTCAACCCAAATACACCACTTGTAATCGCTTTAGGTATGAAAAGGGTTTCATTGTAGATCTCCCACGTAATATTATCTATTTGAGAACCAGCGATTGGCCTTACCAATGATGAAACGTTAGAGCCAGTCCACAGGATCATATCCATATCGGTATTGGTATCTTGCCAGGAAAGAAGGATTCGCTTTCCATCCTGTTGTTTAACTGTGACTGTTGTTGTTTTTTTATCGTCATTAATATGAATATCATCATTTGCAGTTAACGTCAGAATAATGTTTTCATCATCTTCAAAGTATAAATCTGTAAACAGTTGTACTTGAATTTTTGCAGAGCTTTTGCCACTGGCCACAGTAACTGCGCCAGTTATTCCATTAATTACTGAATTAACAAAGTAGTCAGCGTACTCAGAGATGCCGTGGTTGTGTGCCCATACGCTATCAATTGCACCTCCACTAATTTTTGTTGTATCAATTTTATAATTAACAGTGAGGTCTTGTGCTGCGGGTTGATCGAGAACTACTTCCAATTCTATGTAATCATTTAAACCATCATCCTCATTTACGGTAAGGGTCGCGTTCACAAAAGAAGCGATTGGATTAGCATCGTCATTGGTAATTGTAATTTCTATTTGGCCTTTATCGGGAGATATGTCTGCGTCATCGCTGTTTAATTCAGTCAGTTCAAGGATTATCGTCTCGTCCTTTTCATAAGAATTGTCATTAAGAATAGCTAATTCTACGGTGCCTGTTGTTTCGCCCTTAGCAATTTTAATTTCCCCAGGGTCACTCGTAATCTCATAATCACCTGCAGTGATACCAACCTTTTCTTTAGCTGTACCCAATAGGTCATATTGTATGATAAGGTCCTTAGGAGCGGCAGAATTTAATTCAACCGTAATCTCAAAAGTTCCCACTGATTCTTGTACTGTTTTACTGGATGCCGTAAAAGCCAATACATTTTTAGCTTTGGGTTCATCATCTTTGCACGATGACAACACAATACTCAACACGGAAACCGTAAAAAGTGAGGATATTAATAGAATAGACTTTTTCATGATCCAGGAATTTATAACGATAAGCAATCAGTACAGAGAAAAATGAGGCGTACACTTGCTTCTAAAGTAAAATTAAAGCTTCGAAACTCTACTTTGTGTATTTACGGGTTATTTTTTTAAAGAACCCGTATTTTCTCTAAATCTAAGGTCTATTGGCCGGCTTGGAAAATAAAACTCCACCCACTGCAAGGATTGTAAAATTCATAAATGTCCGTGCTATATCGGTAAACGTAGGTGTTGTCACCCTCTGTCAACTGATCCAAATAGATATCAATATTATCTGTATTAGCATCGGGATTTTGATTTCCGAATAACGTAATAGCTGGGGCAAATTCAAATTTGAGGTTATTGTCAATAAGCGTAGCGGTAAATTTTTTTAAAGCAAAGGTAAAAGAACCGTCCTTATTCTGCAGTGCAAATCCAATGGCAAAAAGGGGAGGTTGACCGGAAAGAGGATAGTTGTAATAAAGTTGCATGCTCACCGCTCCTGTTATATCTGCTGCAATATCAGATCCCTCAGAAATACCATTATTAAAAATATAATTAATATCAGCTCCATAAAAGTCTGTTAATTCTACAAAAGACCTCCCGGAAACATCAAGGAGCGAAGTTTCAAATCTCACGGCATGATTTGCTGAAGTAACGCCTTCATAGGCATGAGTTGGAATAGCATTACCACAAGCTGTCAGCGATGCGTCAGTCAGGTTATTAAGCTTAATGCTTTTTATCGTTATAGCGTTGCTTAAAAACGTACCCACAAGCGGTGTATCAAATACAATTGAGTCTCCCTTAATAATGTATGGTGTGCTGAAATCTATAGACTGCGTAACTGCTGTGTTCATTTTTTTTGAAGCTGAATTAAAACTGATCGTTCTTGTAAATGCATCCATTGATGTATACAGAATTAAATCTTTGGCTTCATAAGTGATTTTAAAAGAAGATGTGAATTTGTGGATATCCTCAGACATGGTATTTAGATTATTGGCAATCGCAATACCTAATAAATCGGAATCAGTGGAACTAGCTTCTTCAAAAACAAGTGTGGTAGGGGTAGATAAATCTGTTTTACTTTTGAAAATCAAATTACCATTAGGTATTTTATCAACATAAACGAATTCAAATTCTCCTCCAAAGCTTGCCTGATTCTGTTCAAATAGAAAACTAAAGAATGAATAATTTTCAAAAATAAGTTCAAGACTTAGTGAATTATCAATTCGATAGGAAATGGATTTATCATAAAATTCTCCATCGTTTTGGCTAATATCAGTCTTGATATTAACACGATTATCATTATCAAATTTTAAAAGCACATAATATGAACCCGCTCCAGATTCAGGAGTATACTTAATTCTCCATCCATTTACTGGGGCAATAAGATCTGCTTTTAATGAAGCAATAGCTTCTGCAACACGCTCGTCTGCTGTTTTATCAAATACACCATCGTCATCTTTACAGGATGTTAAGATGATAAGTGCAACAAAAAATATATAAATTCCTTTTTTCATTGTTGTAGCTTGTCTTGAATCAAATTCCGAACATCTATAAGATCAATACCAGTGTATTGCTTGTAATGTGCCAGAATCGAGGTGTATTTACTTCTTAGCTTAGCGCGCCCTTCATTTCGAGCAACACAATTGGCACTTGTACAATTAACCCCCTCGTCAATGATATAATTTTCGTAGAAGTTCTCATCGAATAGCAAAAACGCAACGGTTTCAGCAAAGTCTTCATTGGCAGAAACCGTAGCATAGGGTGATACAAAACCGTTTTGCAAAGCTTCTTCTTCTGTTACATTATACCATGAGCTTGCTGAAGTATAGCCCTGGGGCGAAATTTTATTAAAGTTTGCTGGTAAGTTATAGCGTTGATGAATAATGTGAGCGAATTCATGATAGATGGTTCCCAGTTGTCTTAACACCCACAATTTATTGTTTTCATCTATGTCATTTACTTCGGTTAGTGTTATTCTCGCGCCCGCATCTGCTGTGCCTAAAGTAACCGTTCCATTGTCATTAAAGATTGAAGAACCAATAAAAACCATTTCAGCAGGAACATGATCTTTAAAAAATCTTCTTCCATTGGCGACACTTATGAAAGGCTCAATCCAATAACTTGTTAAAAAGTCTAACATTGGTACCACAAGCTCTTCCTTCGGTGGACTTACTCTTTTTGTGGGTTCCACATAACGATCAACATATTTATACCTAACCGCTACACCATATTCATCTGTGAAATTGGTTTGTATGTATTGATCAATCTCACTATGAGAAGTGGGCTCTGCTTTTAAAGGGGTCTCAATTGACTCGTCTTTATAACAGGATGAAATTGTCAATGACAATAAACCGATAAGACACAATACTGCTATTTTAATTTTCATCTCTCAACCATCATTTTATATAACACTATCTCGGATTAGGCTCTAAACCACCGACATCAATGGCAGCTTGTGGTATTTGAATTACTTTACGTTTATCATCAGCTGACAGCGTAATAGGTCCGTCAGGCAACTCATGAATTACAGGAATTTGGTAGCGCTTTATGTCAAACCATCGTAATCCTTCATGCATAAATTCTTTCACCCGCTCATCCATTAAATAACGGAATAAGTTTTCTTGATCGTTTCCCGTACCGTAAGTGTCATCAAGTAAATCTAGTGTAAGCGTTGTATCTCCATCATATCGCTTAGTTGCAAGTAATTGAATATCGTCCAAAGCCAATTGGAGTTGACCCTGGAAAATATAAGATTCAGCCCTGTTAAGCAGAACTTCCTCACCCCTAAAGCCAAGGAAAATAATATAGTTATAACCTACGTTTGAAGTTAGACTGCTTCTTTCAAATAGAAACTCAAATTTTGAAAGCGCGGCACCTTCATCAGACCCGACAACCCAGGATGGAAATTTTCTATTATCATCTGCACCAAATGGATTAGCATCATAAATATCCTTATACAAACCATTGGACATCCAAAAGCCAACATTTGGTCTATGAAAATTAGTTACTTGTCGCATCAGTAAGATGTTGCTATCATCATTGGGTGAAGTATATAACCTTGCGTATTCGGCATCGTTTATCTTCTCTGCCAACAGAGCAGATATATCTTTAACAAATACATCTGGATTTGCGCCCAATAGTTGCGAACTGTAATCTATACACTTATCTAATTCACCTTTGTATAAATAAAATCTTGATGCAAGTGCGAGGCCGGCTCTTGCTGTGAAATGATATTTTCCTGAATTAGCATAGAAGCTATCATCTACGAGTTTCAAACCAGCTAGAATATCCTTTTCCACTTTATTATATACCTCTTTAACTGATAGTCTAGTGTATTTTTTAATGAATTCTCTTTCGGGCTCAGTTACATATGGAATGCCTAAATCTGTACTCGCTGTACTACTATTATAATGTTTGGCAAATAGATTGACCAGCATAAAATGTCCATACGCACGCGCTAGCAACGCTTCACCTTTAACAGCATCTCTTCTTGATTTCTCTCCTGGAAGATCATCTATTACCGCTAACACTTCATTGGTATGCGCTATCGCATCATAGGTCGATGTCCAAAAATTTGTTGGTGTATCTTGCTTTGTGCCTGTGAACTCTAACCATGAATAGGCCTGATTATGTTCTGGTAATTTTTGCGTACTAGAAATGTATGACACGTTATCACTCATCCATTCATCGAACGTGTAACCTGCGCTTGAATACGCATTCGTAATAAGCTGCGAAGCTTTATCTAATGTGTTTAGTTCTACCCGATTATCAGGCGGTTCATCTAGAAATGACCCGCATCCCGATAGAATCAACAGGGTGAACACAACCAAACAGATATTTATATTTTTTACTTTTTTCATCGTGATCAATATCTTAAAATCCAATAGAAATTGCAGTTGTTATAAGTTTAGGTTGCGGCATGGCGACACCACCTGTGTTAAAGAATTCGGGGTCTTGACCCTTGAGCAATTTATCAGTGTAGAGCAATGCTAAATTTTGACCTTCAATTGAAAGCTGGGCTGTTCTAGCGCCAATTTTTCGAATGATATTTTTCGGTAAGTTATAAGCTAATCTTACGGATTTTAATCGAACATAAGTTCCATCAGCAACGCGTGCCGTGCTTTTGTTATATAAATCATAAGCACTCAATTTATCTGAATTGTTACCACCTACAGTTGCCTGGTCAAGTATTACAGGAACATTGGTTACTTGTTCATCGCCAGGTACAACCCAACGATCTTTAAAGCTTTTCGAGAATGAGTTAAAGTCTGTATATACGGGATTAAAAGCATCGTTAAGTCTAATCTTGTAATCAAATTTATATGATAGAAATACATTCAATGAAAAACTTTTATAGGTGAATATATTCGATAATCCCCCTGCACCTCTTGGTTCTGCAGAACCTTCATACTTTAATATGGTTGTTATGTTATCCCTGTCTTGAAGATCGTAGTTATGTACAACCTCACCATTATTGTTATAGAAGGTAGGTATACCCTGATTGTCTAGTCCTGCGAACTTTGTAGAGAACAAGCCTCTTCTTGGGCCGCCCAATACAGCTGCACCATCTTGCACAATGGCATCACCTAATCTTGGATTGTATTTTAGTCTTGTAATTTTATCTCGTGCGTAGCTAACATTGAAGCTCGTAACCCAAGAGAAATTATGACCTGTATAGTTTACTGTGCTAAGTGCGAACTCTATACCATGCGTTTTCATGTCGCCGTAATTCCCAAGCTTGTAGGCATTGCCACCAACACCACTGGTTTGTAGAATACCAATAAGATCAAAGGCATTTCTATTGTAAGCATCCAGTGTACCTGTAATACGATTATCATATATGCCAAAATCTAATCCTATATTAAATTCCTTTAGTTTTTCCCAGGTTAAGTTATTGTTTTTAAGGGATTCAATATATAAAAATGACTCTACGTCGTTTGGTCTTAATGTAACATCTGGCCTTAAGGTTAACTCTGCGCTTGTTTTTTCGTCAAGATTGGCTGTAAGTCCATAGGTTGCTCTTAGTTTTAAATAATTCAGCCATGAATAATCTATAAAACCGGCTTTATCAATATTCCATGCGCCACTTATATTCCATGTGGGTAAGTAACGAGCAGTATTTATTTTACCTAATCGGTTCGTGCCATCATAGCGAATGGTACCATTAAAAACATATTTTTCATTAAATGAGTAAGCGCCGTTTATGAATACACCTGCAAAGCGTTCACGATTAATAGAAAGCGCTGAGGTGCTTATTCCCTGGGCATTAAGAAATTCTATGATGGAAGGATCCGTATTAACTATTCCACCACTTTCATAAACAACGCCAATACCATCGGCCCTTCTGTAACTTCTATCTAAATATTTAATTTCCTGCCCCGCTAAAATATTGATACTATGAAGTGTATTAATAGTGCGTGACCAGTTTAAACTGTTTCTGATATAGTAATATTTAAGTTGATCTTCTTCAATGTTGTTAAATCCACCTTCTGGTAAGACTACCCGTTTCTGTCCTGGGTTATTAGGATCTTCGAAGAGCAATGGATTAGCATCTTGAATGTATTGGGTATCATCGGCGCGATAAGCCTCCGCTTGATTTGAATTTTCATGAATTACATGTTCCCTACGTGTTGTCGCTGAACGTATTTGAAGTGTACTTTTAAAAAGTAAGTTTTCTTTTATATCATAGTTAATATCTGCTTGTGTTGATATATCGCCAACGTTGATGGTAATATAATTTAATTCAATTTCCTTTAGAATATTAAAAGGTGCAAAGTTCCGTCTGAAATATTCTAAGTTTCCCTCGCTATCATATGCACGCATAGAGCGACTTGTATTTAGCGCATAGTTGAAAGGATTAATATCAAAATCTCTTTTGAACCTGCCTGTGATTGGATCAAAGTCTCTTTGTTGTGATCCTGGAACTTGTTGTTGTCTAAAGTTGCCGGTTAGTTTAAGATCAAGTAAAAGCTTCTTGGTAAATTGAAAGCTATTCTTGGCTGTGCCTATGTAGCGTTTTACTTTATCTGCTACTGATTGACCGTTGTCATTAAGAAAGCTTAGTGAGTAATAGCTGGTGTGTTTATCTGTACCTGTTGTAAAGCTTAAAGAATGTTGTTGCTGCAAAGAGTAATCTTTATATAGCACACCAAACCAATCTGTGTTTGCTGATTCATATTCATGTAAATATTTCTCATTCAAATAACCATTGTTGCCCCAGTTAATCTCCTTATCATTTATTTCTGAAAACATTTTACCCATGGCACCATAATTCGGTGCTTTTACGGCTGTGGTTATGTCAATTAATCCTTTCTCATACATCTCTCTATACACAGACATTTCATCGGCTGAATTCATAATATCAAACTACCCCTCAGACGGTCTTAAGTGAAT
This sequence comes from uncultured Cyclobacteriaceae bacterium, assembly GCA_964235605.1. Taxonomy (GTDB): domain Bacteria; phylum Bacteroidota; class Bacteroidia; order Cytophagales; family Cyclobacteriaceae; genus DATCRE01. The sequence continues at coordinate 155,755 of CAXSCR010000002.1, forward strand.
GGAGAAATTGCCAGAGTAATTAATCCTAGTTTCGCCAGCTCTACCTTTTTTAGTAGTAATAACAATGACTCCATTTTTTGCGCGCGTACCGTAGAGTGCTGTTGCAGAGGCATCTTTAAGAATATTCTGTGATAATATGTCATCTGGATTTAGACCAGCAATTGATGATGCTGTTAAGGTATTTGCATTTCCAGTTAGAATATCGCTCGCAGTGGTGGCGCTTAGATCTTCAAGAATTACACCGTCAACCACCATAAGTGGTTGTGTATTTCCGTTAATGGATGTGTTGCCTCTAATTCGGATCTTTGGACTTGTACCAAACGTTCCAGAAACATTATCGACGGTAACACCAGCCACGCGCCCTTCCAACATTTGGCTTGCATCTGTTATGCCCGACATTTTAATGTCAGACATTTTAACTGTGGTTGAAGAACCGGTAAAAAGTTTTCTTTCTACTTCTTGAAATCCTGTAATTACGACTTCTTTTAATTCTGTAGTTTCTGATTCAAGCTGAACATTAACTTGATTTCTACGATTTACAGCTTCTTGCTTAGTTGCATAGCCTATGAAGGAGAATATAAGGGTATCTGTATCAGAGTTGAGCGTTAATGAATAATTGCCATCAGCATCAGTCATAGTTCCTTTAGTGGCATTCTTTATTTGAACACTAACACCTGGTAACGCTATCCCCTCTTTTGCAGCGCTTACTCTGCCTGAGACTTTTGATTCTTGTGCATTTGCATGTATGAGAATACCGAACAGTAAAATGACCTCTGAAATTAGAAATTTCTTCATGCTTTGTGCTTATGAATTTTAATATTTCATTTTATTGATATCGAGATTAGCTTATTCAAATCCGCCTCTCGCGGTATGCCACTTAAAAAGCGTAAATTAGAAATTAAGGTTAACAATTCAATGGTAAGCTTAGCCGGTGACTATTAATTATTTTTGCAAATGATTGAACAACAGCACTCTTGCCGTAACAGCGCGTGACATTAGTAAAGTTCAATAGCAATCAGAAAAATAGCTAAATAAACCTAAATTTTGAACGAGCAAGTCTAAACTTATGCAAGGGCCAATGAAAAATCAATCTGTTATTTATAAGGAATAACAGTTTAAGTTATCAATTTAGAACACGAAGCAAAAGAAAAGGCTGCTCAATTGGGAAGCCTTTCTTTTATAATATTCATTTATAAATATTGACTCGCTCCTATATCGTAGGCAGCACCCTGTAATAGTGCTTTTATTAAAATAATCTACTGCAATATTGGAGTCTGTTATATCGAATCCGGCGTCTATAACGGGGAAGGCTTCTTGAAGCGATAATGATGCATGTGAATTTATAAACTGCACATCAGCAATGACTAATGTTATATAATTATTTGACATATCTACATGCATTGGGTTACATGCTTAATGATATAAGAACCGCCGGGATTCACCTATAATGTTGTTCTTTACAATATTCATATGAACCTTATCTACAAATATGTCCAAACCATTTCCTATTGATTATAGTATTATTAATAATGCTATACCCCGCTCATCACAGAATATTTCCATATCACCGCATTAAAATAATGTTTACCATTGTTAGCTAAATCAAAAACGAATATTCCTAACTAAAGCTACCCTGATGTGGTTCCACAGAGGTCAGCATTCATCTACACATTGTAATCGAACACAGCATGGTATTAATATCAAATGGGCAATGATATTAATATGCGTTTTTAAAAGTATATCCATGGAACCTAGTACTTTAATAATTTAACTTGGCGCAATGAATTAATTATTAATTCACGTTACATGTAGTGTGAGCGATAATGATTGGGTTTTCAATTTTGCCATTAAGATTAATAAACTCAAGGCTTCCATATTTTACAGCAGCGTCGAGACAGATCACATCACCAGGTTTGAGGGCAAGTTTTTCTCCATCAATAAGAACTACGTTAGAAGGAACAATGAATTTGCAAGTTTTACAATCAACTGCCTTTTCAGCAAAGGAATGAATACCACTTATATTGAGACTAAAAGGCTGATCATTACTTGGATTGGCAGCGACTTCTTCTAATACGGCTGGTGAAATAAATTCGTCCTCATCAGCACATCTTGATAACGAAAATACAGCTACTGATATTAAAAATGCGATTTTTAAGGAAGTGGCGAATCTTAAATTGTAGATCATAGTTAGTATTTTAAATAAGTAAAATTGTGTGTAGAATTTTCGTCAACTATAACAGAAATATTCTTTATGCATTCTAACGCTAAGAATTGTTGTTTTAGTTTCTCTATTTATACCAGATGCCCTATTATCTGGTCGAATGACTAATAATCTGTTGAGTGGATCTAATGCACTGATCAATGGATCGTTGTTGACTAACAAACGAGATTATTGATTATATTAATTATTTAGCGGCATTGCTATATTAACCATTTACCATTTTGCTTTAAAGATTATGAATAGTACTTACTACTTTTAAAATGAGAAAGCTGTTTTTATCACTATTCTGCGTGTTATCTTCATTTGTTGTTTACCCGCAAGTATTCTCTTCATCTAACCTTCCAATAATCGTTATTAATACAAATGGCAGCCCGATCACCGACGATCCTAAGGTCTTTGCTGATATGGGTATTATTAATAATGGCGTAGGACAGCTTAATCAACTTACCGATCCATTTAATGATTACAATGGAAAAATTGGCATTGAATTCAGAGGGTCTTCTTCTCAAGGCTTCCCTAAAAAGCCATATGGTATTGAACTCCAGGATTTAACTGGTGTTGGCATCAGTGCTTCTATATTGGGAATGCCGGCAGAAGAAGATTGGACTTTAAATGCAACGTACAATGATAAAAGCTTAATGCGAGATGTGTTAGCATATAACCTTGGCGGGGATTTAGGTCACTATGTACCACGAACGCGATATTGTGAGCTAGTTATAAACAACGAGTATCAAGGTATCTACATAGTTATTGAGAAAATAAAGAGAGATAAAAATCGTGTAGACATAAGTAAGTTAGACCCTACAGAAATAAGTGGTGATAATCTAACAGGTGGATATATATTAAAAATAGATAAAAATACAGGTAGCAGTTCTTCGGGGTTCAGTTCAATTGTACCTCCATTAAACAGAAGCGGCAGTCAAAGTATTTATTATCAATTTGAATATCCTGACTATTCAGATTTAGCTAGTGAACAGCAGACATACATTATCAATTACGTTCGAAATTTCGAAACTATACTAAATGGTAGCACCTTCAGTGATCCTGTAAATGGGTATAGTAAATATATCGATATAAATTCTTTTGTAGATTTTCTAATCATCAATGAAATCAGTAAAAATGTTGACGGCTATCGTATTAGTACGTACATGCATAAAGATGTAAACTCAAAAGGTGGCAAACTTACCGTTGGTCCTATTTGGGATTATAATTTAGGGTATGGCAATGCAGACTATTGTAATGGCTATAGCACACAGGGCTGGGCGTATGATTTTAACAGTGAGTGCAATAATGATGATTTGTTAGTTCCATTTTGGTGGAAGAAATTGTTAACAGACCCAAACTTTGCTGCTGCATTGGGTAATCGTTGGAGTGAAGTACGTAAAAACATATTAAGCACAGAGACTATACATAACTATATGGATTCAATAGTCAATGTTTTGAACCAAGGATCGCAACAAAGAAATTTTCAAAAGTGGCCTAACTTAAACGAATATGTCTGGCCTAATTACGATTGGCAAGCTCAAACGACTTACCCCTTAGCTGTTAGTTGGATGAAAAATTGGATTACACAACGTATGAATTGGTTAGATGCAAATATGCCGGAGCCAACTACTGTATCAGTTGTAAAGGAAGTTGAGCTGACGGAGGACGTATCAGTATATCCTAATCCCTTTAATGACAATATTATTTTTGAGTATGAAATAAAGAAACCCGGTACTATTCAAATTGAACTTCAGGATATTATGGGTAAAAGCATAACTACGAAAGCGCAAACCCACCAAACCCCCGGGAAGTATCAAATCAATTTCAATAATTTGAATCTTCCTCAAGGAGTGTATTATGGAATTACTAATTATAACTCACTTTTAGTAAGTACTTCTAAATTATTCAAGCGATAATAGTTATTGGGTAATACCCCAAACTACGCGAAGATTATCTACAACTTCAATATCAGCCACATTCAAACCACCAAACCCGGTTGAAGGTTGATTGATATTGGCTTCCATTGTTTTATACATGGGTTGAGGTCTCTCAAAATCATTTTCAATTCCATATTGAACAGATTGAATGGCACCTAATTTAATCGCTGATGTTTTAGCAATTATCTCTGCTTTGCCTTTTGCATCTACTATACTCAATTCAATAAGTTTGTTTTTAACTTCTTTAGTTTTAGCTTCTGAAAGAATAAAGTCAAAATGAAATTCAAGACCTATTTTACTTTCGGTAAATGATTCTACTAGCTTAGTGACGCGATCTTTGCTATAAGTAAATTCTAAAATAACGGACTGCGTTGCCACATAACCACTATCTATTGATCTATCTCTAGCCCAGATTATATTTTTACCAGCAGTAAAACCGCTGCTCTTTATTTCTTCTTTTTTAAACCCACTTTTTTCTAATTGCTTAATTAAGGTTTCATTTTTATCATTCACATTTTTAACTGCTTTATTAAACGCCATATCAATTGAATTGAATGAAATCGTTACAATGGCTAGGTCGGGTTTTACTTTTAAAGAGGCCTCACCCTTAACTTCAATAAATGGATTTTTTTGGTTCTGTGCTGTTGACAATAATGGGCACGTAAACAGGATAATTAATAGTAGATGAAATGCTTTCATAATGGTTTTTAAATTTTATAGGCTAATAGCAAAACAAAAGCCAGGATTCGATCCTGGCTTTAAATAAACAATTTTATTAGAGGCTATGCTTACGCAAGTTCTCTCAAGTCTACAGGCACAACACGAGAAACACCTTTCTCTACCATAGTAATACCATAAATAACATCAGTAGAACTCATGGTGCGTTTATTGTGTGTTACAATTACGAATTGTGAATCCTTACTGAAGTTTCTAATAATGTTATTGAACTTATCTATATTGGCATCATCAAGTGGTGCATCCACCTCATCAAAGATACAGAAAGGCGCAGGCTTTAAAAGATACATAGAGAACAGCAAAGCTGTAGCTGTAAGTGTTTTCTCGCCTCCAGAAAGTTGGTTGATGCTTAATGGCCTTTTTCCCTTTGGCTTAGCTATAATGTCAATATCAGAATCCAATGGATTATTAGGATCAGCTAACTTGATGTCGCAGTCATCTTCCTCATTAAATAAGGAACGGAACACGCGCTTGAAATGATCCCGTACTAGATTAAAAGCTTCCATGAAAGTTTGGCTAGCTACGCCTTCAATTTCACCGATTGTATTTAATAGTGATTCCTTAGCTTTTAGTAAATCTTCTTTTTGTGCGATTATAAAATCATTTCGTTCTTTAATTTCGGTATATGCCTCCATTGCCATCGGGTTTATTGGCCCCATGTTATCAAGCTTTTCACGAATTTTTATAACGTCAGTGCGCAGTTTATCTTCATCAGCTTTTACCAGATTTTCTGCTTCCTCTGGCTCTGGTTGGCTTAGCACAGAATCGAGATCTACATTGAACTCTACAGAAAGGCGTTCCTTCACTGAGTTTAATTGTAATTTGCTTTCGCTTAGTTGACTCTGCAACTCCATTAACACTGTGTCGATATTCTGCCGATTATGTTGAATTTCTCTTAATTCTTTTTCAATACTATCAATGGTGCCGCGTGATTCGTAGTATTCTTTCTCTGCTTCACTTAAACCCTTCTCCATTCCTTCCTTCTGCTCATACATATCAATGAGCTCATCGTCATTCGTCTCACTTGTTTCGGTGATTCGTTTTATCTCCTCTTCATTCTTCTTTAGCTCTTCCGTATTTATGCTAATACGCTGCCCACTTTGGTCCATGCTCTCTTGCTTGAAACCAATCTCCTGTTGTGTACTTTTTACACGGTTCTCTTGTTGATGGAAGAAAATATTTTGCTCATTGAATGCCGCTGACTTTTGGCTTAATAGTTCAGATTGTCTGGCAAGATCTTCTGTGAGCTGAGACAGTTTAGACTCTTGTTCACGCAGGTCATGTAACGCTTGCTGTGCTTTTGGTTTTAGTTCATCAATTTCGTTGAGTAGTGTGTCAATCTTTTCTAAGATGTCTTCTCTACGCAAGTCCGCACTATTCAACATGCTAGAGAACTGCTCGCGTTTGGTGCGTATAGAAACATGTTCTTCATTCACCTGACGAAGAGAATTTTGTAACTCCTCTACGCGTTGACGTAAGTTATTATTTCTTACTTTTTCTAGATCACGCTGGCGCTCTAACAGACTGCTACGTATTTCTTCTAATTTAATAGATAGTTCCTTAATCTCTTTCTCTAATTTCTCAAGATTCTTTGCTCGTCCTATTTTCTTCCCTTCAAATAAACCTACAGAGCCGCCTGATAAGCTAAACCTTTTGCGCGTGAGTTTACCACTCTTAGTAATAAATGTATTCTCATCTGTAGCAGGAATATTTTTAACATCACCTTCATAGATGTAAACTTTGTCAAGGATGTAAGACATAAGCTTACGATACTTCTGATCGTATTCAATGATCTGCGTTGCAGGGAAGGCGTTGGAATAGATTCTTGGTGTCGTACCTTCAAATCGCTCAAAGCTATCTAGAATAAAAAAGTGGGCCTTACCTTTAGAAGCATCACTTAAAATGTTGATGGCTTCATATGCTTCAGCTTCATGTTCAACTATGTAGTAATTGAGATAAGGTTCTAGATAGTTTTCAATTGCAATGCGATATTCTTCAGACGTAGTAAGGATGTCGGATAGGAGAGGAGCATTCTTACCCATCTTCTTCTTTAAGAACTTAATAGCTTCAGGGAAACCTTCAAGATTCTCAACAAGTGATTTTGTCAAGTTAAATTCGTTCTGACGTGCATCAAGCTTACGGCTTGTTACATTCATCTCCTCACGAATCATGTCAATGGTTTTCTCCAACGAACCTTGTCGTTTCTGCGCATCGTCTTCATCCTTTTTGGCGTGGTCTAATGCTTCCGTTTTTTTGTTGATATCCTCTTGTAGAAGAATTAACTTCTTTTCAAACTCAATGAGATTGGCACTTTGTTGAGTTGTATCAGTAGCCGTTCTTTCAAGTTCTTGTTTAAAGGATGAAACTTGAATTTCTCTAATTTCAACCGCCTTATTTATCTGAAAACTTTCTTCCTGCCGTTCGCGCTGAACTTGACGAATTGAATCTGACTCAGTTTGAAGTGCTGTTGTCTTTTTCTTTTGCTCTTCATACGCAGCCTTTAGATTTTCAAGCTTAGCCGTGATCTCAACAAAAATTGCTTCCGCAGAAGCTTTCTCTGTTTCTAAACTTTGAATGCTGAATCTTGCACGCTCATTGCTCTTTTTATCTTGCTCAAGCTGATCGTGAAGCCCGGTTGCGCGGTCATTTAAATAGCGAAGTCTTTCATTTTTAATTTGCTTTTCGCTTTCGTAATGCCTGATCTTGGTGACAAATTCATTTATCGACTTTTGTCTTGATGAAAGTGTTCTTTCTTTTAATATTAACTCAGCTTTAGATTTTTCAATTAGCGCATCACGTTCTGCTATCTCCTTTGCAAGTTCAATCTTCCTATCATTTTCAATTGCAATTTGCTTGGTGTAGGAATTAAATTTCTCCTTTTGTTTATTTACTACAACTTTGGCAAGCGCAATACTCTTTTGCTTGTAGTCTTCCTTGATTTTATAGTAAGTCTCGGTTTGTTTGGCTTGTTTTTCCAAACTTTTCATATTCTTTTCTATCTCAAAAAGCAAATCGGCTACGCGCTCTAAATCAGCATCAGTATCTTCTAATTTTTTAAGCGTTTCTTTCTTTCTCTTCTTGAATTTTGAGATACCCGCTGCCTCCTCAAATAGCATTCTGCGGCTATTATCTTTGTCGTTTAATAGATCATCCACCATTCCTAATTCAATGATAGCATAGGTATTCGAAGCTACGCCTGTATCAAGAAATAAGTTGGTAATATCTTTAAGACGGCAGACAACCCCGTTCAACAAATACTCGCTCTCACCTGTGCGATAGAGCCTTCGGGTAATGGTAATTTGAGAATATTCAGTTGGTAGAATATTTTTGGTGTTGTTAATAGTTAGCGAGACTTCAGCCATCTGTTGTGGTGAACGTTGGCTAGTCCCGTTGAAGATAACATTCTCCATTTTTTCCGATCGCAAAGCACTCGTCTTCTGCTCGCCTAACACCCACCGAATGGAATCAACAACGTTAGATTTACCACAGCCATTTGGACCAACAATACCGGTAATGCCCTCGTCAAAATTAATGACAATTTTGTCGGCAAAACTTTTAAATCCCTTAATCTCTAGCTTCGCTAATTGCATGTTATAGTGATTGTTTTAATATGCCCTAAGTCAAATTGTATAGATTCGATAGCCGGAAGTATGCAATTCAGTTTGCCAATCATACTATTTCCAACAACCCAATGACTTTCGGAAGTCGGCAAAGATAATGTTCTGCTTCTGGCAATTCAAAATAAAAAACCGGACTTCATAGTGCGTTTAACAACCTGTCAAAATTGCCGGGTGCCTTAGTATTAGTTCTGAGGAGTTTGGGATTTTGAAAGCTTATATTTAGTTGTTTTGTGCTTCATTAAATTTTGTTCTAAGGTTTTTCATGCTGCTACTTTGGCAGATTTGGAGATTTTTTTAATGCACCGGATTTTCTATCACTAATCACAGAATAAGTTGTTTCTTTTAGGAAAATGGTTGCAATACACACGTTTATAATGAGTTAGCTCTAAAAAATGATTATTTGGTATATTTTGAATAGATTTGTTGTATATGGAAATAAAGGTTCTTATTTATATCATTATAGGAGTGGTCTACGCAGTTGGGTGGTTCATCAAAAAAATGAATAAAAAGGCAGAGGAGGCTATTGACGATCGTACACAAAATCCCCAATCTCAAAAAGGATATACCACCCCTTCGAATAAACCAAAGCAACTCACCTTTGAAGAGTTATTGAAAGAGATTACAGAATCTAAAACGGTTCAAGAACAGACCCAGCCAACCTTGCAACCCGCGTATGTTGATTATGATGATGATATAGAAGAGGAAGCACAGAGTCTTGAGCAAATACCTGTAAATTATCAGAAGAAAGATAATATATATGATGTTTACGAAGAGGCGAAAAAGGCTGCTTTTAATAGGCCCTCGCTCGAGGAAACAATGAATGTGCAAGATACCGATGTGAAATTTGGTCGGTTTAAAGTGTTTGAAGATAAAGAACAAAACAATCTATTAGGACAGTACACAAAGGCATTCCATGATCCCGCAGGCTTAAAAAAAGCCTTTGTAATGGGTGAAATTTTGAAGCCAAAATTTTGATGTTGTTTGATGTGTTAATTTTTTAAACTATCTTTTAGATAGTAAAGGCGTTCTAGATACGCCATTTTTTAAACGGAATTTAACGGTAACCTACATTAATACTTTTGAGTGCATCGGTTACATAGCATTTTTTAATATCATTAATATCGTATTAATACTTTAATACTTAGCTCATGTATAGACTTTTTGTTATTGTTTGCCTCGCAATATCAGGAACAGGTTATGCGCAATGTAAACATTCTATAAGACTTGAAAAGGTTGAAAAAAATATAGACCAAACCGGTTCAATTGATATATCTGTAACTACAACAGATGCCTTTATCTGTACTTTATATATTCAAAGTGGAAGTGGTGATAAAAAGGCATTTGAAAAAAAAGGAAGTGCCAGCGCAACAATTCATTTCGACAGACTTGATACAAGTGTTATTTATCTAGTGCAGTTTGAGTTCTTATCCGAACAAGATAAGCATTGTCGAAAGCTGCAGAAATCAGGAATAATCATTGAAGCGGAATAACATGAAGACTTTTTATAAAGTATTATTTTTTTCTATTGCTTTTCTTGGATTGAGTAGAGTAGCCTCTGCTCAATGTACCGGAACTCCTATTACAAGTTTTTCAGTAACAAAAATAGTTGATGTTTCATGTTTCGGAGGGAGTGATGGATCTATTGAAGTTACGTTGGCTGGCGGTCTAGCGCCTTTTAATTATTCTTTGGTATTAGAAACTGGAAGTGGCGATATTCCGATCGGATCATTTACAAATACAAATAGTCAAAAAGTAACCTTTACAGGATTATTTGCTAATGCACCTTTTGGTGGCCAGTACAAAGTTACTTTAGTTACTTCTAATGGTGGTTTACCAGCTATTTGTAGAAGTAGACAAATTTCACTCATTAACGTCGCTGAACCAGCCGACCTCACCATTACTACAAACAATGTTAACCTTGATTGCGACCCAACAATAGGCACAGGCACTGGTAAAATCGATATTACAGTAGCTGGCGGTACGCTTCCTTACGCTATTATATGGTCTGGTCCAACCGCAATTCCTAATGGTACCCAAGTAACAGCTTCAAACTTAGATGCCGGATCTTATTTAGTTTCCGTTACAGATGCGAATAGCTGTACTAATTCACAAAACTTCACTATTTCGGTATCGACACAAGCAGATGCTGGTCCGAATCAAGATGTTTGTGCAACGAGTGCAACAATGGCAGCTAATGCTGCAGGTGTTAGCGAGCTCGGAACATGGACCGTAATCTCAGGATCTGGAACCTTCGGAAATGCAAACTCTCCGACAACGACAATTACTAGTCTTTCTACTGGTGCTAATGTTTTTGAATGGAGAATTACCGATACAGGCGGTCTTTGTGTAGGTACTACATCACAGGTGACAATAAACAGTTTTACTCCTGCGATTGTAGAAGCAGGAAATGCAAATTCAATATGTGCAGGGGATCTGTATACGTTGATAGGATCAAGTATAGGTGGGTCAGCAACTACGGGTACATGGAGTATTGTTACTCAACCAGCTGGAGGCAATGGAGCATTAAGTAATGCAACACCGACAGCAACTCCAGCTACTGTCACTTTTAGCGCAACCGTATCAGGTTCATACACACTCCGTTTAACAACAGATGATCCTACTGGCCCTTGTCCTTTAGTCACAGATGATGTCATTATAACAGTAAGCGCGGCAGCCATTGCTACTGCGCGTACAGATGTATCGATGTGCTCAGGTACATCTATAACGTTAACCGGCTCTAGTGTGAGTGGCTCTGCAACTACTGGTGCATGGAGTATCATTACCCAACCAGCCGGTGGCAATGGTTTTTTAAACACGTCTGCACAGGTTGCTTCACCTGGATCGGTAACTTTTGCTGCTTCAGTTATAGGATCATATACCTTAAGATTAACTACTAACGATCCAGCCGGACCATGTGCGCCAGGTACTGATGACGTAGTTATTACTGTTGACGTAGCTGCAACGTCCGAGGCAGGAAACCCAGCAACCATTTGTTCTGCAGAAGTACATACAATGACGGGTTCGTTCGTAGGTGGTTCCGCCACCACAGGCGCATGGAGTATTTTCAGTCAACCTGCCGGAGGCAATGGTATACTTAGTAGCACGGCTCAAACTGCTACACCCGCCAACATAACATTTTCTGCCACGACAGCAGGAAATTATACCCTAAGATTAACAACAAACAATCCTGCTGGGCCTTGCGGTGTTGTGAGTGATAATGTTGTGATAACAGTAACGGCAGGGGCGGTGGCATCAGCGGGTACAGACAAGTCTATGTGTTCAGCGAGTGTACTCACCCTAACAGGAGCAAGCGTTAGTGGTTCCGCCACTACCGGGGCTTGGAGTATTGTTACCCAACCTGCTGGAGGCAATGGCGTGTTGAGCAGCACAGCACAAACAGCGAGCCCTGCAACAAAAACATTTACAGCATCTGTAGCCGGTGCTTATACGCTACGATTAACGACTAACGATCCCGCAGGTTCTTGTACTGCGGTAAGTGATGATGTGATTATTACTGTAATTACGCCTCCTAACGCAGGCATAGATAATACAGTTACCGCATGTAACACGAATGCTTCATTTAATTTATTTACTAGTTTATTAGGCACTCCTGATGCAGGCGGTACCTGGTCACAATTAACTGGAACGACCTCGAGCACCATTACAGGTAATAATGTTAATCTTAATGGTGCAGTAGCCGGAACGTATACTTTCCAATATACCGTTACCGGAACCTCTCCATGTGCTAATGATGTTTCAGTTGTAACCGTAAATATTAATGATGCTCCTGATGCAGGTACAGATAATACAGTGGCTGCCTGTAACACCAATGCCGCCTTCAATTTATTCACAAGTTTATTGGGTTCCCCTGATGCAGGCGGTACTTGGTCACAATTGACAGGAACCACACCAAGCACCATTACGGGTAATAATGTTAATCTTAATGGAGCCGTAGCCGGTACGTATACTTTTCAATATACATTAACGGGAGTGTCGCCATGTGTTAATGATGTTTCCGTTGTGACTATAAATGTTAATGATGCTCCTGATGCAGGCACAGATAATACAGTTGCTGCGTGTAATACAAACGCTGCCTTTAATTTATTCTCAAGTTTACTAGGCTCCCCTGATGCAGGCGGTACTTGGTCACAATTGACAGGGATCACACCAAGCACTATTACCGGTAACAATGTTAATCTGAACGGGGCAGTGGCGGGTACCTATACATTCCAATACACAGTTACGGCTGTGGCGCCTTGCATTAATGATGTATCGGTTGTGACGGTAAATGTTAATGATGCTCCCGATGCAGGCACAGATAATACAGTTGCTGCTTGTAACACAAATGCTTCATTCAATTTATTTACGAGTTTGTTAGGGTCGCCTGATGCAGGTGGCATTTGGACACAATTAACGGGTACAACAACAACCACCATAGCAGGTAACACGGTTGATCTTAATGGAGCCGTAGCCGGTACGTATACCTTTCAATATACACTTACAGGAACGGCGCCTTGTGTCAATGATGTTTCAGTTGTTACAGTGAATGTTACTGACGCTCCTGACGCTGGTACCGATAATTCAGTTTCAGCTTGTAACTCGAACGCTTCCTTTAATTTATTTACCAGTTTAATAGGCACTCCTGATGCAGGCGGCACCTGGATACAATTGACAGGTACAACACCAAACACCATCACAGGAAATACAGTTAATCTAACCGGCGCAGCAGCAGGCGCTTATACTTTTCAATATACGGTTACAGGGGTCGCACCATGCGTTAATGATGTTTCGGTCGTAACAGTAAATGTTAGTGACGCTCCAGATGCAGGAACTGATAATACCGTTTCGGCCTGTAACACAAACGCTTCATTCAATTTATTTACGAGTTTGTTAGGTTCTCCTGATGCAGGTGGCACCTGGTCACAGTTAACAGGCACAACACCTAGCGCTATCACAGGCAATAACGTTAATCTGAACGGAGCCGTGGCCGGTATGTATACTTTTCAATATACGGTTACAGGAGTCGCACCATGTGTTAATGACGTTTCCGTTGTGACTATAAATGTCACTGACGCTCCAGATGCAGGTAATGATAATACAGTTTCAGCCTGTAATTCAGATGCCGCCTTTAATTTATTTACTAGCTTACTAGGCACACCTGACGCAGGAGGTACTTGGACTCAATTAACAGGTACGACACCAAGCACAATTGCTGGTAATAATGTTGATTTAAATGGAGCCGTAGCAGGTACCTATACATTCCAATATACAGTTACAGGGGTTGCGCCATGCGCTAATGATGTTTCAGTATTAACTGTAAATGCTAGTGATGCCCCAGATGCAGGCTCCGATAATACGGTTACTTCTTGTAATACAAATGGCTCATTTGATTTGTTTATCAGCTTACTTGGTTCACCTGACGCAGGAGGTACTTGGTCACAATTGACAGGGCCAGGGCCTGTGACTATTGCAGGTAATAATGTTGATCTTAATGGAGCAATAGGAGGTACGTACACTTTTCAATATACGCTAACAGGGACCGCGCCCTGTGTTAACGATGTTTCTGTTCTAACGTTAAATCTTACGGAAGCGCCTGACGCAGGCTTAGATAATACTGTTCCTACCTGTAATACAAATGCTTCATTCGATTTATTTGCCAGCTTATTAGGTTCCCCTGATGTGGGGGGTACGTGGTCTCAATTAACAGGAACAACGCCAAGTACTATAACGGGTAATAACGTTGATCTTAACGGAGCGGTAGCGGGTACATATACATTCCAATATACCGTTACCGGGGTTGCACCATGTGGTAATGATGTTTCTATTATAACAGTCAATGTTAACGATACAGCAAATGCCGGATTAGATAATTCAGTTACTGCATGTAATACTGAAACAGCATTTGATTTATTTGCAAGTTTATTAGGGGTACCAGATGCTGGTGGCATCTGGTCAGACATGGATGGCAGTGGCGCTGTTATTACAGGTAATACTGTAGACTTATCAACACTTGCCCCTGGTACATATCGATATCAATACACTATCGCTGGCACGGCTCCATGTCCTAATGATGTTTCCATTGTTACAGTTAATGTTATTAATACTGTCCCTGATGCAGGATCTGATAATACGGTTGCTGCGTGTAATTCTGATGCAGCCTTTGATCTATTCGCAAGTCTGGCTGGATCGCCTGATCCGGGAGGAGTTTGGTCTGATGTAGATGGGAGTAGTGCAGTTATTAGTGGTAATACCGTAAACTTAACAACACTTGCAGCCGGTACATTCCATTATTTATATACGGTCACAGCAGGTGCCTGTGGCACAGCTAGTGCAATAGTAACTGTAAATATTAACGACACACCTGATGCAGGCACAAACAATACAGTGCCGGCATGTAACACAAATGCATCATTTAATTTATTTGCTAGCTTATCAGGCTCCCCGAACGTTGGTGGAACTTGGTCACAATTGACAGGAACGACACCGAGTATTATAACAGGTAATAATGTTGATCTTAATGGAGCAACAGCCGGTACCTATACTTTCCAATATACGGTTATAGGAGCTGCACCTTGCCCAAATGATGTTGCTATTGTAACAGTAAATGTTAGTGACTCACCAAATGCGGGTTTAGATAATTCAGTTACTGCTTGTAGCACTGAAACGGCTTTTGATTTATTTGCAAGTTTATTGGGTACACCTGATCCGGGAGGAGTTTGGTCAGATGTGGATGGCAGTGGTGCAGTTATTACGGGAAATACTGTAAATGTATCAACATTAACACCGGGCGCATATCGTTATCAATACACTGTGACAGGCACGGCTCCATGTTCAAATGATGTTTCCATTGTAACGGTTAATGTTATTAATTCGGCACCTGATGCCGGATCTGATAAGACGGTTGCTGCATGTAATTCGGATTCAGCGTTTGACTTGTTTGCAAACCTTAATGGTTCACCTGATCCTGGCGGCGTTTGGTCAGATGTAGATGCGAGCGGGGCAGTTATCAGCGGCAATAACGTAAACCTAACAACACTTGCAGTAGGAACGTATCGTTTTTTATATACAATCACAGCGGGCACATGTGGTACAGCCAGTGCAACAGTAACAGTAAATATCTCTAATGGGCCGGATGCCGGATCAGATAACACCATTTCAGCTTGTAATACAAACTCTTCACTCGACCTCTTAGCTAGCTTATCAGGAACACCAGATGCTACTGGTAGCTGGACACAGTTAACAGGTGCGCCAAGAACAATAACAGGCAATAATGTTAATCTCAATGGTGCGATAGCAGGAACTTATACTTTCCAATACACCGTAACAGGTACTGGCTTTTGTGTTGATGCGGTCTCGGTTGTTACAATTAATGTAATTGATTCGCCTGATGCCGGTGTGGATAACACGGTATTGGCGTGTAATACAAATGCGTCATTTAATTTATTTACGAGCTTACTTGGTACGCCTGATGCATTTGGAACCTGGTCACAATTGACAGGAACAACGCCAAGCACCATCACGGGCAATAATGTCGACCTTAATGGAGCAGCATCTGGTACTTACACCTTTCAATACACCGTGACAGGCGCTGCACCTTGCATCAATGATATCTCTGTAGTTACAGTGAATGTTAATGCTGCACCTTCAACAGCTGTGGCAGGTCCAGATCAAGTGATTTGTTCAGGTACATTGGCTACATTAAACGCAACATCTCCTGTAAGTGGAAGTGGCGTATGGACAATTTTTAGTGGCCTTGGAGGAACACTTGTTACTCCAAACAGTCCGACTTCACAGTTTGTAGGTTCTTTAGGTGCCTCTTATACGTTGAGATGGGTTGTTACTAGTGGTGTTTGTACACCAAGTACGGATGATGTGGTAATCAATTTTGCAGCATCGCCAACAAGTACATCGCCCATTACAGCTTGTGTTAACACAACCGCACCCACATTAACTGCTACAGCAACAGGGTCAACAAGTATTCAATGGTACACTGATGCAGGGTTAACTAATTTGGTATTCACTGGAGCTAGTTATACCCCTACAGCTGCAGAATTAGACATGACTACGGTAGGGTCAATGACATTCTTCGTTACGGCTCAATATTCATGTGGTTCAAGTCCAGCAAAGCAGGTAGTAGTTAATGTATCGAATACGGGTGTTTGTGGAAGTGGTCCAAATTGTTTTGCTTTTGCAACATCAGGCCCTGTTGTAGAAGTAAGACCATCTTGTGGTAACCAAAACGATGGGCAATTGATTTTTAATGTTAAAGGAGGAACTGGTACTTATGTAGTTACTTTGTACGATAGCATTACTGTACCTATATTCACTAAAGCTAAATTGGGTTCAAGTGCAGCGTCTATTTCGTTTGGATCTTTGTCTGCTTCAAATAATTACTTCTATAAAATAGACGATGGTGTTAATACTTGTACTTTACCTTATAGTTTACCAATCCAAACAACGGTAACAGCTACTGCTGATGGAAGTTCATTTACAAACGTAGCGTGCTTTGGAGAGCCAGTAGGTAGTGCCATTATAAACGCAACAGGGAGCTCAACAGGTGAATACTGGTACTCAATTGACGCCAACATTTGGAAAAAATTTGTACCTGGTAATGCTGGTGAAATAATTGATTTACCGCCTAATAATACGTACACTATCTTGGTTGGGGAGGTTCCTAATGATGTTTGTTACGATACTGCCAAGGTAACTATCAACAACAGTAACCCTGATCTAACAATAACATACTCAACAACCGAAGCCAATTGCAATAGCAGTAATGGAAGTATTACAATAACTCCACCAACTGCTCCTAATATTGGTGGGGGTGGTCCATACATGTATGCACTTAAGCAGGGAACTAATGTAACAGCATTTCAAAGTGAATTAGTTTTTGATAACTTAGGTGGAGGCACATATAGCATTCTAATTCAAGATGGAATTAGTTGTATAAAGACGATTAGTGGAGTTGTCGTACCACTTCCCGGTTCAATTTCGCCTACCATCACAAAGTCAGATGCAGATTGTACCAACAATGGGAATAGTGGTGCTCTAACAGTTGTAATTAATGATCCTGGAACGTACAAAGTTGCAGTGAGTTCAGATCCTTTTAACGAGCCTGCTGATTCTGAATATAAAAATTACATTGCCCCAAGCGCACCTTTTACGAATCTGTCAAATGGTAGCTATTATGTTTACATAAGGTCATCAGCGATAGATTGCGCAATCAAGAGCGATGAATTTATAATTGGAGGTTCGTATGCAATTAACTTTGATATCGTACCTATTTGTATAAACAACGATGTCAGTTTAAAATTGGATAATATCACAGGTCAGCCCTCGAGTTCTGCTCCAGATGTAGGAAACATATCTTTAACTGTAATAAATAACTTAGGTCAAAAATTAATTGATGAATTTGGCTTGGGTCAACTTGCAGCAAGTTATACGTTACTAAAGGTTAATCCAGTTTATTCTCAATTTCTGCAAGTGCCCGGTGAATACGAAATTTACTTGACACAAATTCAGGTGGATGGTTCAAGTGGTTGTCCTATGTCATCAGATACTATTGATTATGTAGTTAATATTCCTTTATCTGCTCAAATTGGCATGAGTCAAGAATCATACTATGATGTTGCATCAGGAAGTTTGCAATTGGTCAATTTTACGGGTGGACTTGCTCCTTATTCAGCTCAAATTGAATTGGATTCTGCTGTTTCAAATCTTGGTTTTGAAAGTGGTCTTGTTAGCGTAACACAGAATAATAACTTTAAGTATGAAGTGACTTTCAACAATGTACCAGCAGGTCGTTATAAAGTTGAAGTGATGGATTTTGCGGGTTGTGTAATTGGGTTAACAAGTAGAGTTTCTCTTGATACAGACATCTTTATTCCAAACATCTTTACCCCCAATGGCGATGAGTCGAATCAGACTTTTGAGATAAGAAATCTGCCATTAACAAGTAAAGCTACCTTGGTTATTACGAACCGATGGGGTAAACAGGTGTATATCTCTAAGGATTACAAAAATACGTGGGATGGTGAGGAAAACGCAGAAGGCATTTATTTCTACCGGTTACAGATTGGAAAAGATCAACCCATTACGGGCTGGGTTGAAATAAGACGAGGTAACAAACCTTAATGCAGCTTACTAAGAAACGCTAATGTATCAATTTGGTCAGCATAGTCTTGTAACTCAGGATACTGTGCCTGACCAAATTTTATTGTTGCAGGTAGTTCGTTGCCAACAACACATTGAATTTTATCCTTTATAGAAGAGATTTTTTCCTTCAAGCTTTCGCTACTTGCATAGTGCTCATAATAGATTACCGAAATAGGAGATACTATTCTTTCGTGCTGCGTCAACATAAGAAAACCATTATCTAAAAACGGTACGCAATTCACAAGCATGATTGATTTTTGATAATCGTAATTGTTGCAATATTTATGATGATTGATGATCGGTTGATAAATTTCTAAGGCGTTTAAAAGCGGTGAGAAGCTATAGTTCTCGGGCACAAATAATTTTGAAACATTTCTACAACCTAGGCCAAAATAGCTGAATATGTCTATACCTAATTTCTGAAACTCTTCCTCTGTTTCTTCACCACTAATTACAGCACATGATGTTCGGTTTTTACGAATAACATGTGGATACTTTGCGAAATAAAATTCAAAATAACGTGCAGAATTATCACTGCCTGTGGCTATTACAGCATCAAAATTTGTTAATCGTTCACTAAAAGAGACTTGTTTATCAAATTGTGGTTCAATTTCAATTAACTCATTAACGATGTAACGTATTAAAACTGAATCCTTAGAACTTAGCTTAACAAGCGCATTATGACCGCTTATTAAAACAGTTAATAGGTCATGAAAGCCTACCATGGGTATATTCCCTGCCATGACAACACCTACCACTTTTCCCTTATTTTTTGCCAGATCATAATTACTCGTCCATTCTGTTAACCGTTCCTGGTCAAGAAAGTGAATTATTCCGTGAAGAGCCATTCTGATGGTATCTGGTGTGAACCATGCGTTCTCGGATCTGGCATGTTGAATTAAATTTTCTACCTCATCCTTGTTTAAAGTCTGCAAACGTTTGCCTAAGTAGCTTAGTGCTTTAATTCTTTGTTCTATTGTCATTTGGTATCAAACTTTTAACAGGTTATGCCTGTTTAATTGTACGTTAAGGTATGAACCTGTATTTTTGCAGGATAGTTTGGACCAAAAATAGAAAAAGGATGGCAATAATAATTACGGACGAGTGTATCAACTGTGGTGCATGTGAACCGGAATGCCCAAACACAGCTATCTATGAAGGTGGAAGGGAATGGGATTGGGCCGGAGGCACAAAGTTGGAAACAGTAGAATTAGAAGATGGAAGTGCGGTTGATGCCAAAACTTCCCAGACTCCAGTTTCTAATGAATTTTATTATATCGTATCAGGAAAGTGTACAGAGTGTATGGGGTTTCATGAAGAACCTCAATGTGCTGCAGTATGCCCAGTAGATTGTTGCGTACCTGACCCAGATTACGTAGAAGAGAAAGATGAACTTCTTGCTAAGAAAGCCTGGTTGCACCAGGAAGTTGAGCAGGGATAATAAATCGGAGTTGAAAATAATGACGATAAAAGTTTGGTGACTTATTAAAAATTATTTTATTCCCGTCGGTAATCTAAAGAGTATCCAAGCTCTACTGTAGAGCAACTTGATAGCAATAAGATTTCCCGACTGGAATGCTCAAAGGCTCTCATTTAACGAGAGCCTTTTTGTTATCATTCCAAAAGTTTTATGGCTGAAA
This sequence comes from uncultured Cyclobacteriaceae bacterium, assembly GCA_964235605.1. GTDB lineage: Bacteria > Bacteroidota > Bacteroidia > Cytophagales > Cyclobacteriaceae > DATCRE01. The sequence continues at coordinate 176,048 of CAXSCR010000002.1, forward strand.
AAAACTCAAGAATGCTGATCGTTTTAAACTATAGATATCGGATGAAGTTCTTCTTATGGTTTAATGAAAGATCAGGCTGAACAGCTAGAGGACCTTGGAGATGACTGATGCCCCCAAGGCACGCAGATCACAAGGATTTACATTTTAAACGTTGCTTATTATCGCGTCTTTCCCAGCGAATTACCTAAAAACTCTCTCAGCCCCAGCAGGCTTTTTTGTGCTTATCCATAAAATGAAAAACGGAATTGAAACAATTTTCAATTTTCTCCTTATTTCTGCATCTAATTATAACCCTTCACGGCTTTATATCATAGACCACCAACCATTTCGTTTTTAATTTTTTTTACTTGTTGGATTAACTTAGTGCACCATACAAAACTAATGCAGTATCATTGACTCCTGGCTTGGCGCAGCTAGCTTAGAGCACAACATGAGTAGCGGCAGATTTTTGTGGCCCACTAAGTGATACGATAGAAGTGACGTAAATTTACTTATAGTTCGTGTATTGTCCATCTGTTAGTGCGTGTCGCTACCTTAATTTAATTCCTTTATATTATTATCAAGATCTTCTTTTAAGTCGGTCTGGCTAAGCGCGCCCTTTAAACCTTCTATTAAGAAATTAGGAATTTTTTCGCCGTGCTGAACTTTATTTTTCACATCACCAATCATCTCTAAGGCGTCTGGCTTTTCTTTAAAATCAGGATGAGATTTCACTTTATCTTCAAGTGTATTCCAGATGGTTAATTTATTATTGGAGACCGTCTCTGCCACTATAATTTGTTTTTGGGAGACCGTATTATTGGCAATACACTGATTGAATTCGTCAACTATTTGATTCATTTTACTTTTGCCTAATGTTCCATCATTTATTTTATCAACGACTACCGAACAATCTGCTAGGTATTTAGTAACTATCTTTTTAAATCCAAGGTTGGGAACTTCAAGATTCTTACCATCTTTTCTAGTGAGGAATTGACCATCATAATTACTTTGATTTTCAATTTGAAAAGCATAGAGGCTTAGGTATCCGCCTTTAATTAATTTCATAAAGACATAACCCTTCTCATTTCTTACTGGCCGAAAGGTTTCTCCTCTATAGACATATTCAAGTGTTTGAAAAATAGAGATGGTTGTTTTTTGCTTTTGGTCATTAATTACAACCACTTTTTTTTCGGAGCCGGAATTAACTGGTTTCACATTGCCTTTTAGGGTGTCTCCTTTTATTGTAATTACAAAGTCTTGTGCAAATGTAGCGTGTGAAGTAACCATGAACAAGAATGAAATAACGATGTATGTACAGGACGATTTTTTCATAAATTCATAAGGGTATAAGTGCGCAAAGTAATAATAAATATGAATGCAGTCTATCCATTCTTGCCAGAAGATTTTATCCGTCCTGATTCTTTTAATGCTTTATTCAGAATCCATTCTATTTGTCCATTCGTACTCCGAAATTCATCACCCGCCCATTTTTCAAGCGCTTTTAACACGTCTGGGTCAAGTCGGAGTACAAATGGTTTTTTCTGAGACATATTATTTGTGTCGATTATCTGATCAATACATGCTAATGATTCAGTGTACCCGCATTTACGACTGGGCTTACATCTTTATCGGCACAAAGAACTACCATGAGGTTACTCACCATAGCAGCTTTCCGCTCTTCATCAAGGTCAACAATCTTCTTTTTTGATAATTCCTCCAAAGCCATTTGCACCATACTAACAGCGCCTTCTACTATCTTAAATCTAGCTGATACGACTGCTGAAGCCTGTTGTCTTCTTAACATGGCACTAGCAATTTCTGGTGCGTAAGCTAAATAACCAATGCGAGCTTCTATGACATGAATGCCAGCAATGTCGAGCCTATTCTTCAAAGTTTCTTCTAGTGCGCTGTTCACTTCCTCATGCCCTGACCGCAACGTTACTTCTGCCTCAATCTCAAAATTATCATAGGCATACATACCCGCCAATTTTCTAACTGCCGAATCGCTTTGTATGCGTATAAAATTCTCATAGTTATCGACATCAAATGCGGCCTTGAAGGTGTCGCGTACTTGCCACACAAGGATTACTCCGATCTGAATTGGATTCCCAACCTTATCATTAACTTTAATTTTTTCACTATCTAGGTTTCTCGCCCGAAGTGAAACAGATCTTCTACTATACAATGGATTTACCCAAAAGAATCCATTTTGTTTAACAGTGCCTTTGTATTCACCAAATAGAACAAGCACCACAGAACCATTGGGGTTAACAAAGAAGAATCCGGGTAACAACATGGCTGCTAGGATTAAGGATGAAAGTAGCATGGGATGGCGCGTAAGGATTACCCCTAAAATTCCAACTAGTACCAAAATGAATACTACGAAAGCCATCAGATATCCTGAAGGCGGTAAGTTTTCTTTTTCTTTATTCATATGTTTGATATTAAAGTGATATCAATTAGATATTGATATGAATCTATAACGCAATCCTATAAAAAAGGTTGGTTGGAAAAGTATTAATCTTAGGTTTTCTTTGCAGACATATGGTAAATTATAATCCGAAGGTTTGGTATAGCCTTATTTTTCACTCCTATAGCCAGCACGTTATGCGCACATTATGGCCTGTTTTAGGTTTCATGGCTGCCTTTTCATGTTTATGTTGTTACCTTATACTCAATGTCTTCAGGTTACATGAAGGCGATTTTCATAGTACCATAAGCATGCACTCGCTGCTTGGTATTGTGTTGGGTTTATTTCTCGTATTTCGCACTAATTCAGCTTATGAACGCTGGTGGGAAGGTAGAAAACTTTGGGGTGGACTTGTAAACAGCACACGCAATTTTGCACTTAAACTCAATGCTTACATAAGCCCTGAAGAACATGAGGAAAGAGAATGGTTTGCTCGCATGATCTGCAATTTTGTATTTGCTATGAAAGAAAGCCTTCGATCAGGGGCGCAACTCAATCTTTTGGACTTAAAAAATGGTGAGTTAGAGGAATTAACTAACGTAAGACATAAACCGAATAAAATTGCTTCTTTGTTATATAAGAAAATAAACGCTTTATATATTGAAAAGCGGTTAACGGGCGATCATATTATAAATCTGGATAAGGAGTTGAAAGACTTCATTGATATTATAGGTGGTTGTGAGCGAATCAAAAACACACCGATCCCTTACTCGTACACCATGTATATCAAGAAGTTTATATTTATATACATTATAACACTACCATTTGGTTTTGTTACCACCTCAGGCTACATGACGGTGCCGATTGTGGTTCTTATTTCTTTTGTATTGCTAAGTGTAGAATTAATAGCAGAAGAAATAGAAGATCCTTTTGGAAAAGATGTTAATGACCTACCAACTGATGAGTTAGCAGTAAAGATTAAAAAGGATGTTCATGAAATTTTACTTTAAAAAATTGAACTGAATATAAAATAAAGAAAAATTGAAGCGATCAATACTGCATACATAATCAAATCTACCCTTACATAGGGTTTATATTCTTTATAAAGTTCTTTTAACCTCTTCAACATGTCGCCATATTATTAAATTAAAATATAGCAGCAAGGTAACTATTTAATCCTTATCACGTCTTTGGGATGTACGTCGATAGTAATCATTTTTATTTTAGAAGCAAGTAAGGGTTAAATCCGATACAATTGTCTAATAGAGAAACTACATAATTAATTATAATGATGCGTTATTTACTTATTACAGCCCTTATGTTTATTGCCTGCGTTGCTTTCGCACAGGAAAAAGTCACGTTGAATGGTTATGTTAAAGACGCCGAAAATGGCGAGGAATTAATAGGAGTGTCAGTCTACGTTCCACAATTAAAGGCTGGTGTTACCACCAACTCTTATGGTTTCTATTCAATTACAATACCCAAAGGCACTTACGATATTCAATTTAGTTTTATTGGCTTTAAAACACAAACAACGCGTTTTGATCTGACCAAAGATGAGTCAAGAAATATTGAATTAGCAGCTGAAGCAACTTATATCGAAGAAGTAGTTATTGAAGAGCGAGCAATCGATGCCAATGTAACTGATGTGCAAATGAGCAGAAACATTATTAACATGGAGCAGGTGCGCAAACTCCCAGCGCTATTCGGTGAGATTGACATTATTAAGAATATTCAGATGTTGCCAGGTGTTCTCACCGCGGGCGAAGGCACCTCAGCATTCTATGTGCGTGGCGGTGGCGCCGATCAGAATATGATATTAATTGATGAAGCACCTATTTATGATCCTTCCCATTTGTTCGGATTGTTTTCGGTGTTTAATGCAGATGTTATCAAAGATTCGGAGTTGTACAAAGGCGGTATACCGGCACGCTTTGGAGGTAGACTTTCATCTGTGCTTGACGTTAGAACAAAAGATGGAAACAATAAAAAGCTAGCTGTATCAGGAGGCATTGGCATTATGGCTAGTCGTCTTATGATTGAAGGTCCAATAAAAAAAGAGAAAAGCTCATTTATAATTTCAGCCCGTCGTTCTTATGTTGATGTTTTTTTAAAAGCTGCGAAAAAGGATAATTCAGTTTTTTTCTACGATGTCAACGCCAAAGTAAATTGGAAAGCAAATAATAGTAATCGCTTCTTCCTTTCTTTTTATCAAGGCCATGATCAGTTCACATTTAACAGAGGGGATGGAGGCTTTGGATGGGGTAACACGACAGGAACATTTAGATGGAATCATCTCTTTAATGAGCGTTTGTTTTTGAATACATCTGTTATTGCAAGCAAATTTAATTATGCATTGGAGATTAACGATATAGGGGGATTTAAATGGTCGGCTGGTTTGCAAGAATATAGTTTGAAGAATGATTTAGCATACTATATCAATACTCAAAATGAACTCACATTTGGATATCATGTAACGGGTAAGAAATTTGATCCTGCTAAAATATCCGTAGGCGGGGGGCAAGGTTCATTCTTTGATGCTTATGAGGCAGAGCACATGTATGCACTTGATCACGGAATTTATATAAACAATCAACAAAAGGTTAATGACAAGCTAACGCTTGATTATGGAGTGCGTCTGTCTATTTTTCAAAATATTGGTAAGGGTAACGTGATTCTATATGAAGATCCATCCGATAACACCACAATCAATCCAATAGATACGTTGCATTATAAGTCATTTCAAACAATTAAGACTTACACGAATTTAGAGCCACGATTAGGTATACGTTACGTTCTTGTTCCTGGGCAATCAATTAAACTTTCCTATAATCGTATGGTGCAGAACACCCATTTGATTTCAGCAGGTACAGTTCCTTTACCTTTTAATACTTGGAATCCAAGTGGCTATTATTTAAGGCCACAAATTGCTGATCAAGTCGCAACAGGATATTTCAGAAATTTTAAAGACAATGTTTATGAACTCTCGGTAGAGACTTACTACAAAAACATGCAAGATGTAACTGACTTTGCTGACAACGCATCCATTCAGCTGAATAAAAATCTTTCAACAGAATTTCGTCAGGGCAAATCATGGTCATACGGTGCAGAATTTATGGTGACTAAAAAGGAAGGTAAATTAACGGGCATGTTAAGCTATACATTGTCTAAGACGACACGCAAAATACCTGAAGTGAATCTAGGTAATTCTTTTCCAGCAAATTACGATCGAAGAAATGCATTGACCCTGGCTGCAACCTATGATTTAAATCCGAAATGGTCGTTCGGTACGAATTTCACGTATAGCACGGGAAGACCGATAACATTACCTGCGGGCAAGTATGAATACAACGGATATCATGCTGATGTAATCACCGAGCGTAACGGCTATAGACTTCCAGCTTTTCATCGGTTAGATCTATCTGCTACGCTTAATCCACGTAAGAACGCGAATAGAAAGTGGCATGGCCAATGGATATTCTCGATATACAATGTGTATAACAGAAAAAATCCGTTCTCAATTTATACACGCATAAAGCAAGATGACAACAGAATTCCAAATGGTACGGAAACAGAAAAAGAAGCAAGAATGATTTATCTCTTCCCCATTTTGCCATTTGTTACCTACAACTTTAAATTTTAATTCCATGAACAAAATACTTATAACTCTTGCAGTACCATTTTTACTTTGGTCATGCGATGTACCCATACAACTGGACCTCAATCAATCAGAATCAAAAGTAGTTATTGAAGGGTTAGTTACAGACCAACCAGGAAGACAATATGTAAAAATAAGTCGCTCTGTAGATTTTTATGATTCAGGCCAAGTTAGAGTTACCAATGCAATTGTAACGGTAACAGATGATTTGAATCAGGTATTTTTGTTTGTTCATAATCCTGAGAATAAGGATGAGCGTACAGGTTATTATGTTCCTGTAGTTGACTTCGTTGGCCAAATCGGACGTACGTATACATTAACAGTTAATATTGATGAGGAGACTTACAATGCCTCGGATAAATTATTTAGTGTGAGCCCGCTAGATAAAGTAGATTTCAGAATCAACGAGGAGGAAAAACGTGATCCAGAAATCAGGGGCAGATTTTACGAAACATTGATATTCACCAAGGAACCTCCAGATACCAAAGATTTTTATTTGTTTAAACTTTATCGAAATGATTCTATCAAATACGGTAATGCAAATGACATATATTTTAGTGATGATGAATATCTTTCTGATAACATTGATGGGTTTGCTCTCCCTGTATTTTATGCCCCAGGTGATATCGCAAAAGTTGAAGCATACAGCATATCCCGAAGTTGTTATGTTTTTTATTCAGACATGCAAAAGTTACTAAATAATGATGGTGGTTTGTTCGGTTCACCACCTGCTAATTGTCGCAATAATATAGACAATGGCGCCCTTGGCTTTTTTCAAGCGAGTGCTATGAACATAAAGGAGGTAGTGATTGAAGAATGATAGTCTAAACTTTACCGGCTTTATTTAATTAGTATCTTAACTAATCGCCGCCACATTTATCACACATAATTTGCTTTTTCCGAAAGGGAGTTGAATCTTTCACGTTGGTAATCATACCCAATGAAAAAAAATCAACTCCTTTTCGCTTTTTTGATCCTTCTTACGCTGAGTACGCATGCTCAGGTTATTTTAGAAAATAATCCAACCGGCCTCAAATGGTATCAAGTAAATACAGAACACTTCCGTGTTTTATTTACCAAAGGCTTTGAACAGCAAGCACAGCGAATGGCAAATACCTTGGAGCACCTGCGTGTGCCTGAGGCAAAAAGTATGGAGAGCGCACCACGGAAGATCTCTGTTATCTTACAAAATCAATCTGCTATATCTAATGGCTTTGTAAGTATCACCCCAAGGCGGTCGGAGTTTTATACCATGCCTTCACAGAATTACAATTTTTTAGGGACAAACGATTGGCTTAACATGCTAGCATCGCATGAGTATAGGCATATAGCCCAGTACCAGCATGCAACACGGGGATTTAATAAAATGGTATATTATCTGTTCGGCCCCAATACATTAGCAGCCATGGCGCATGTAGCGGCACCACAATGGTTTTGGGAAGGTGATGCCGTTGCTACAGAAACAGCATTTACACACAGTGGACGCGGTCGCATTCCAAATTTTGATTTGTTATTTAAAACCAATTTAATGGAAGGCCGCACCTTCAACTATCACAAACAATATTTACGTTCTTATAAACATAACATACCCAACCATTATGTTCTCGGCTTCCACATGGTAAGCTATCTTAGAAAGAAAACCAATGATCCAGATATTTGGGCAAAGATCACGGCAAGGTCATGGAACCTACCCTTCATTCCATTCGCATTCTCAAACGCTATTAAAAAGGAAACTGGTTTGTATGTCACTGATCTTTATAAAAGCATGGCTGGTGATTTAAAAAAAGAATGGCAGAAAGAAATTGACAACTTACAATTAACACCTTTTGAAAAAGTACCCACCAACAGAAGAAAAGGCTATACAGACTATACGTTTCCACAAATGCTAGACGATGGTAGCATAGTAGCTATGAAGGAAGGTATCGGTAATATTGAGCAGTTTGTTATACTAAAAAATGGTAAGGAATGTAAGGCATTTACACCTGGCTTTATAAATGAAGCGGGCATGTTATCAATTGCAGATTCTAAAATTGTTTGGAATGAATTCGGTTATGATCCCAGGTGGATTAAACGGAACTATACTCTGATTAAGACTTATGATTTTAAAACTAAGAAAAAAAGAAGAATTGGTTCAAGACATGAACGCTTAGCAGGTGCCGCTTTGTCTCCTGATGGTAAGCAAGTATTAACCGTAAGAACAGATGCGTACTATAAAACTACGCTCGTAGCAATTGATTTCACGAGTGGAAAAGTTGTTAAAGAATTTGCTAATCCTGAGAACCATTTTATAAGCATGGCGCGTTGGTCTGATGATGGTAAAAAGATTGTTGCTCTTAAGACCACGTCATTAGGTAGAACTGTTTCATTGATTGATTTTGATTCAGGAATTTCGAAAGATCTACTTCCTGAAAGTCATGAGAATATCGGTTACCCTATTCTCGCTGGAGGTTATCTTCTTTATAACTCACCCGTAACAGGTATTGATAATATTTTCGCATTAGATCTAAATACACATATAAAGTATCAAATCACATCCAGTAAGTACGGAGCTTATAATCCAGTGATATCTAAGGATGGTAAAACCATGTATTACAATGAACAGGGCCGTGATGGGATGGATGTTGTGTATGTATCGTTTGATCCGGTTTCATGGAAGAAATTTGAACCTAACATAGATCCAACAAAATCCATAGCAGATATTTTAACTGCCCAGGAAGGTATGCCTAATTTATTAGACAGCATACCACAAAAGCAACTTAAGGTTACAAGATATTCAAAGTTAAAAGGTCTAATCAACCCCTATGGTTGGGGTGTGTTTCTTGATAACTCACTCACACAAGTCAGTGTTGGTATTTCATCGCAAGATATTTTAAGCACCACACAAATTAATACGGGGTATTATTTTGATGTCAATGAAAGAACCGGGTCATGGAAGGCTTCAGTAAGTTATCAGGCGCTATTTCCAATAATTGATGTACAGGCAACACATAGCAATAGAAAAGTAAACGAGGGTGATATTGCATACCTCGATGTGGACTCTAGTACTGTAATTCAAAATCTAACCTTTGATTGGAAAGAAACAACGTTAGAAGCAGGTTTACGAATACCATTAAATCTAACCGCGTCAAAATTTGTGACCAATATGATTATTTCAAATTATGTTGGATATACTGCTGTTAAAGATTTTCACAATAGTATAAATGGCGAGGGAAGATTATTGCCGCGGACAAAAAATTCAATATACTTTTTTAGAGATTACATTGATGGAGGCAGCTTTCTATATAATCACTTGGACTTTTCTTTTCACCGACGCCTTAAAACTAGTAGAAGGGATATAAATAGCAAATGGGCACAATCCTTATTTATTAACCACTACAGTACACCTTACGGAGGAGATTATTCAGGAAATCAATTTTCGTTATATGGTGTAGGATATTTTCCTGGTCTATTTAAACATCACTCATTGTGGGGGTATTGGGCTTACCAAAAATCAGATATACCAACTGCAAACCAAATAACGGGTGAAGGACTAAACAATTATACCTTTCGCAATCACATACCGTTGCCACGTGGTCAATCGATCTCACTTTTTCCTGAATTTTACGCCATGTCGGCCAATTATGCATTACCCATATGGTATCCTGATGTAGCTTTGGGTCCGCTCTTAAACTTCCAACGACTTCGCTTGAATACTTTTGTGGATTATGGCTTTGGCCTAATTAAAACAAATAGGGGAAACCGATCATTTTCCTACACCACTGTAGGCGCAGAAGTAAAGCTTGATCTCAATCTCATGCGTTTTCTACCCCAATTTGATATTGGGTTCCGATATTCGTATGGGGTTGCGCCATCTGTTTCAAAATTTGAGTTATTGATAGGCACATTCAATTTTTAAGGTTTAAAATGGCTTGAATATCCTTTTTTTTAAACCTACTTTTGAACCCTTTAAAAACGAACCCATATTTAATAACACTATAGCAATGGCAGAAATCGTAAGAATGCCCAAAATGAGCGACACCATGACGGAAGGGGTGATTGCAAAATGGCATAAGAAGGTAGGGGATCTTGTGAAATCTGGTGAACTAATGGCCGAGATTGAGACTGATAAAGCCACTATGGATTACGAATCTTTTAACGAAGGAACCGTGCTTTACATTGGTGCAAACGAAGGCCAAGCCGTAAAAGTGAATGATGTTCTTGCCATTGTTGGTAAGAATGGTGAAGATTATGCAGCCTTATTATCAAGTGCATCCAATGCGGCCGCAAACGGCGGTAAAGTAGAGGGGCCGAAATCGTCAGCCCCCGCTAATGCACCTTCAACTTCTGCTCCAGCCGCACCAGCAGTAGATACATCTGGTATCAAAGCTGAAATAGTGCTTATGCCCAAAATGAGCGATACTATGGCTGAAGGCGTTATCGCCGCATGGCATAAGAAAATTGGCGACAGCGTAAAATCAGGAGAGCTCCTGGCTGAGGTTGAAACCGATAAAGCCACGATGGAGTATGAATCATATAACACAGGTACCCTTCTTTATATCGGGGCCGAGCCAGGAAAAGCAGTGGCCGTCAATGGTGTACTAGCTATTATTGGTGAAAAAGATGCCGATTGGAAAACTTTATTAAGTGCTCATCAATCAAAATCTTCTGGCGCATCGGCAGCCCCAGCTAGTAACAAGGCTACAGATAAAGCTACAGAAGTACAACCTACTGCAACAAGTAATGCAAATGCTCCAGGTTCAGCTGGCCACTCATCAAATGGTCGTATCAAAGCGTCGCCATTAGCAAAGAAATTAGCGCAAGACAAAGGTGTTGACATTAGCCAAGTACAAGGTTCAGGTGATCAAGGCCGTGTAACAAAACGTGACATTGAAAATTATAAGCCTGCCGCCTCACCTGCAGGAAAAGAGTCTAAGGCATCTGCGCCTGCGGTAGCATTACCAAAAGTTGTGGGTGAAGAAAGCTTCGAAGAAGTTGCTGTATCACAAATGCGCAAGACCATCGCGAAGCGCTTAGCCGAAAGCAAATTCTCTGCACCACATTTCTATGTAACGATGGAGATCAACATGGACAAAGCCATTGAAGCACGTAAAAGCATCAATGACATTAGTCCTGTTAAGATATCATTCAATGACATGGTTATAAAAGCAGTCGCGGCTGCCATTCGTCAAAACCCAGATGTTAACGTTTCTTGGCTTGGCGATAAGATGCGTAAGAATCATCATATAAATATTGGTGTAGCAGTAGCCGTTAAAGATGGCTTGCTTGTACCCGTTATTCGTTTTGCTGATAACAAATCGCTTTCACACATTGCAGTTGAAGTCAAGCAATTGGTTGCCAAAGCAAATGAAAAGAAATTGCAACCTTCAGATTGGGAGGGGAGCACCTTTACCATATCTAACCTTGGCATGTTTGGTGTGGAAGACTTCACCGCTATCATTAACCCTCCAGATGCTTGTATACTTGCAGTTGGGGGTATTAAAGAAACAGCCATTGTTAAGAATGGTCAGCTTGTACCGGGCAATGTAATGAAGGTAACATTGTCATGTGATCACCGTGCTGTTGATGGTGCAGTAGGAGCCGCCTTCCTCAAAACCCTTAAAGGCTTGCTAGAAGATCCAGTTAGAATTTTAATTTAATGACACATACGGATCCCCGGAACAAAATCCGGGGATTTTTTTATTTAAGCATAAACGTAACACAACACAACAAACTAGAAGCTCGTAGCCAGAAGTTAGTGGCTAACTTAAAGGATGGAAAAAATACACGCAACAACCATAATCGCAGTACTACATAACGGACAAATTGCTATTGGCGGCGACGGCCAGGCTACCATGGGAAATACCATTGCAAAAAGCAACGTGCGTAAAATCAGAAAACTACAAGACGGAAAAATCTTAGCAGGCTTTGCAGGCTCTACAGCCGATGCCTTCACACTGATTGAGCGCTTTGAAGAAAAACTAAACAGCTATGGCGGTAATATGAAACGTGCAGCCATTGAGTTAGCCAAAGATTGGCGTATGGATCGTTATCTTAGAAAACTTGAAGCCATGCTCATCACAGCGAATAAGGATGAAATCCTTGTACTCTCAGGCACGGGTGATGTACTTGAACCAGACAACCATGTTGCTTCCATAGGCTCAGGATCTATGTTTGCCCAGTCTGCTGCGTTAGCATTAAAGAAGCATGCGCCACACTTAACGGCAGAAGAGATTGTTCGAGAAAGTTTAAATATAGCTGCCGATATTTGTATCTATACCAATCATAATTTGGTGATTGAGAAGTTATAACATGATACGCGCGCAAATCGCTCTGGTTGGTGCCCATCCATTTCAACACTGTCCTTATATCCACCATTTGGTGTTTACACTGCTATATATCACGGTTGTGTTATTCATATATCTCACCCCATAATATATATATAGTAAAAGTTTAATATGTCGACCGACATAACTATTATATATCAACTGAATTAAGTAAGTAGACTTTAAGGTTAATTCAAATACTAGATGCGGGCGTTGGCTACATACCTGAGACAACCTCTAATACTTTAAGATAATATTCAAGCTGGTACGTTACATTACATTGTATGTTTTATAGGTCGAATTTTAAAACCGTCGAGGTAACCACGTGTATCTTGCTATACACGAAATGTATTTTAAAACCATCCTATTACCCTATGAAAAAATATTTTTACTGCGTATTACTATTTCTCTCGATGTCGCCAGGCATCGTATTAGCACAAGTAGATTCACTTGACACTGATCTTCTGGATTTGACTTTAGAACAGTTGATGAACATTCAGGTTGTATCAGCGTCTAAAAAGAAAGAAAAACTTTTTGATGCGCCACTTTCTGCTTCCGTACTTACATGGGAAGAAATTCAAAAATCAGGTGTTACATCAATTCCTGAAGCGCTTCGTTTGATGCCAGGTCTTATAGTCCGTCAAGAAACCAATGGAAACTATGATGTTCATATCAGGGGTCTGGACAACGTACCGCCTTATTCACAAAGTGCAAATTCTGCTAACACTACTACATTAGTGATGATTAATAACCGTCCGGTTTATAATTATTTGATTGCTGGTACCTGGTGGGAAACTCTTCCAGTTGATTTAATTGATATAGATAGAATTGAGGTGGTGCGGGGTACTTCTTCAACGTTATATGGTCCAAATGCAGTTTCAGGTGTAATTAATATAATTACACTTAAGACGCATAAGAATGGACTCAATATCTTTTCATCGGCTCAGCAAGGAAGTTTAAATACAACGCTTGCCAACGCTTCGATAGGGTATCAGTTAAATAAAAAGTTTAGTGCAACTGTATCTGGAAATTATCAGGGCAGAGGTAAAGAAATGATGTTCTTTCACCCAGAAAAAGATCGCTACTTTAACACGATAGATTCTTTGGATTACAGTGCAATGCCAAATAAAGATCCTAAAGCTCAATTCCCACATGCGGATAGGTCTATGGATAAATATGGTGCAAATTTGTTCATTGATTACAATGTCAATAATACCATGCAGTTCAGCTTATCAACGGGTATCCAAAATTCTGAGTGTCAAAATGCATATAACCCGTCTTTAATTATTCCGTCCTTGTATACTTCTTTAGCTGCAGTTAATTCCAGAACTAAATATGTTGATTTAAAAGCAAAGGCAAAAGGACTTACTGGCGAGTTCTCCTATCAAAATGGAAAGCAAAATTCTAACATAGGCTTTATAGGTCATAAATATCACTATGATTTCAGTACCATTGATGCAAATATAGAATACGAGTTAAAAGTATTGAACAATTTGTCTCTAAAGCCTGGCCTTAACTACCGCAGTGCTACATATGATGAATCTCCGTATATCCCTGCTGGACAGCGTTTGTTTAATGAAAACGTAACACTAGAAACATTGGCTGCGTCTTTGCGATTTGATTATACTGCTTTTGAAAATAAATTACGTCTTGTGGGAGGTACAAGAGCAGATAAATATAACTATCCTGATCGAGTATTCTTATCTTATCAATTTGCAGCCAGTTATAAAATCTTAGAGAATCACTTAATTCGCGCAGTCTATTCTCGTGCTTACCGTTCTGCATTTATACTTGATACATATACTAACGTTACACTTTCACGAGATGTAAGTGGGCAACCCTCACCTATGGGTCCTCTTCCTCCAGGTAGTAGATTTAATCTTAAGGTTGAAGGCAATAAAAATCTAGACATGGTAAAATCAGATATGATTGAGTTTGGTTACCGTGGAAAGTTAGCTGATAATCTTTCTGTTGACTTAGAAGCTTATTCAACCATAACTAAAAATTATACTAATTTAGAAGAAGTTTCTTCCAGCGTTGTTATGGGACAAAATCCGAGCGATCCCCCTGTTACTATCAATTCAACCAGAAGGTCTGAAAATATACCGCTGAGCGTTCATCAGTTAGGTTCTACCCTTTCAATTAATTACGTGCTTAAGCATTTTCAACTGAAACCATTTGTAACGCTTCAGAATACCAAATTAACAGATATTAAAAAGGACTCTACATTTCAACATAAATTCACACCTAAGTTGTATGGAGGTTTTTATGCAAATTATCAAATCAGTAATAAGTTTAACCTGAATGTGAACGCTTACTTTTATTCAGCACAAACATTCTACCATATATATTATACGTTCTATAATGACGGTGTAAGAGGCAAAGACGATATAAAAGCAAAGGTGATAGTGAATACGAAATTGTCTTATTCACCAATTAAACAGTTTTCTGTTTTTGTCTCTGTAATGAATTTACTTAATGATGAATCTCGTGAATATTTTAAGACTGATGATATTGGAAGAATGTTCTTAGGGGGTGTGGCTTTTAAATATTAAATTAATAACACATCTGTTAGAAAAGCCCGGTTACCTCGGGCTTTTATTTTTTTTGACAATTAAGCTATTTTTCATAAGGTGGTGTAAATATGGGATCACGAAATACGACACAAAATCATACATGGATTTTTCTAACGCCTTTATATTTCATGGTAAACCATTTAACCTAGATAACAAGCTTTTAAGCTAAGCGATCATATTTTATAAGGAATTTACGTACTACTTCTCCGGAAACCCTTACTTCACCCTTGCCTAATTTGAAAATCAAAAGTGAAAAAACGTCTCTGGCATTGAAAATATTTCATGTGCGGTGTTATGCGCAACTTCCTATAAAATGATCAGTTGATATTATGTTACTTTATGAGTAACCGTATTAAAAGTTACGGAATACTTAAGCATGAATAATATCAAAACCTCATTAATGTTTTCGAAGGATATTTTCGAAAAGATAGTTGAATCAATGCAAGAAGGGTTAATCGTATTCGATGCCTCGCATGTTATCCAATCAGCCAATGCAGCAGCTGCTAAAATGATGGGATTTGCTAGTTCAGTAGAAATGATCAGTAAGCCCGTGCAACAAATTTTTCAGCGTAATGTAGATGCAGATAATTTCCTACAAACCCTTCACGCAATAGGCAACCTAACCTCTCAAGAAGGTGCATTTCTTAAATTTAATGGAGATCTTATTTCTGGTTTGTATTCAGCCTCTATGACCAAGTCAACTGAAGATAATGAACCTTTGGGTTTTATCATTCTTCAAGATATCACCGAGCGTAAAACAGTAGCGCGTAAGCTTTATGAATATTCTAAAACACTTGAGAAAACGATCAAGGAACTAGACCAGTTTGCTTATGTAATATCTCACGATTTAAAAGCGCCCTTACGAGCCATAAGTAATCTTTCACTATGGCTACAAGAAGACCTTGGAGATACTTTAAATGATGATACTAAAAAGAATTTCGACTTATTAAGAGGCAGAGTATCTAGAATGGAGGCCCTCATCAATGGTGTTTTGGAATACTCGAAAATTGGAAGAACAGAAATTCAGTTAGAGAGTGTTGATACGGGAGAATGCATTGCAGAAATTATTGATTTATTAGCCCCGCCGCAACATATAAGTTTTGATATTGCTGGAGAATTACCAATAATAATAGCACCTAAAATTCTTTTTGTACAAGTTCTATCCAACCTCATTAGCAACGCTATTAAGTATAACGATAAACCTGAGGGCATTGTACGCATTCAGTCCTTAGAAAAAGATGGTATGTATGAGTTTTCTGTGGCGGATAACGGCCCCGGGATACCAGAAGATGCCTTCGAAAAAATTTTTCAAATTTTCCAAACCCTAAAGGCGCGTGATAAATTTGAGAGCACGGGCGTGGGGCTTACCATTGTAAAGAGAATCGTTGAAGAAGGGGGAGGCAAAGTATGGGTAGAGTCGTCAATTGGTAACGGTAGCACATTTTTATTTACGTGGCCAAAAAAAACTAATACAACAAATAACCCAAGCCTATAAACATGGAAGGTAAGCTTAAGTTACTTGTGATTGATGACGATGAAGTGGATAGAATGCATTTGAATAGGGCTATTCGTGGTTCTGAATTTGATTGCGAATTTACTGAATGCGAAGACCCTTCTGAGGCTACATCATTACTCCAGCAAACTGATTATGATTGTATTTTTTTAGATTATCTTCTTCCTGGCGATACCGGTCTTTCATTACTAAAGAAAATAAGGAATCAAGGAATTAATATACCTATTGTAATAATTACCTCACAAGGTAGTGAGAGCATTGCCGTAGAGCTTATGAAAGCGGGTGCTTCTGATTACATTATCAAAAATGAAATTAATAGCCATTCAATAGGCCAGACTCTCCGCAACATGCTCCGTATGCATGCTGCAGAGAAAGAGAGAGCGGCCGCCATTAGATCAAAAGAAATTAGTGAAGCACGATTAGCGGAAGCGCAAAGAATTGCAAAAATTGGTAATTGGGAAGTTGACTTAGACAATAACTCAGTTTACTGGTCTTCGGAGATGTATAGTATTTATGGTTTAGAACCAAATGAGTTTGTACCATCGCTAAACAACGAAACAAAGTTTATACATGTTGATGATAAAGTTATAGCGCGGAATGCGTTTGACCGGGTACAGTCAGGCTTGCCTATGAATATAGATTTTCGAATCGTAACCCCGTCGGGTATTAAGTACATTAATGTGCAGGGATATGCAGTCTTAAACGACAACGCAATACCCTATAAAATTGTTGGTACAAGGCAGGATATAACAGAGCGAAAATTAGCTGAGAAAGAAATATTAAAAGCCCGTGAGTTAGCTGAGCATTCCATGAAAGTGAGAGAAGTGTTTCTTGCTAATATGAGCCATGAGATACGCACGCCAATGAATGCCATTATTGGCTTTGCGCGATTGTTATATGACACAAACCTCAATGATGAGCAAAGAACTTTTTTAGATTCTATCAATTTTTCAAGTGAAAATCTATTAGTCATTATTAACGACATCCTCGACATTTCCAAAATTCAATCTGGCAAAATGACTTTTGAGAAAATTGAATTTAATATAGTGGAATTGGTAAGGGGTGTTATTACTATTTTTTATCAAAAAGCTATTGAGCGCGGACTGCAGTTAAAGTATGACATTCATCCGGATGTTCCATATATAGTTATTGGAGACCCCGTACGACTGAATCAAGTTCTTATTAACCTCATTAGTAATGCGCTTAAATTCACCGAAGAGGGATATGTGCAATTAGATGTTTCAGCTACTGCATTAACAGATGGCAAATGTCAAATAACATTTAAAGTCACTGATACGGGAATTGGAATTTCTGAAGACAAACAAGACCGTGTGTTCGAAAGTTTCGTTCAAGCCGCCAATGATACTACCCGTAAATATGGCGGTACAGGCCTTGGTTTAACAATATCTAAAAGCATTGTTGAATTGCAAGAAGGAACAATTTCGCTAAGCAGTAAATTAGGTGAGGGTTCTGTCTTTTGCGTAAATCTTTGTTTCGATAAAGCTGAACAGATAATAGTTGTAAAAGAGCCTTATAAAACACTGAATGAGCCCGTTCAAATGCTGGAGGACTTGTCTGTATTAGTAGTTGAAGACAATGCGGTAAACCAGCTGTTAGTAATAAAGGTCTTACAAAAATTTAATTGTAAGCAAATAGATGTAGCCGTTAATGGACTAGAAGCGATAGAAAAACTGAAGTTGGGTACGTATGATGTTATTCTCATGGATGTTCAGATGCCAGAGATGGATGGGTATGAGGCAACAAAATTTATTCGGACTAACTTCCCTGCGCCACTTTGCAATATTCCAATAATTGCTATGACTGCCCATGCTTTTGCAGCAGAAATCAAAAAGTCTTCTGATGCCGGAATGAACGATTATATCTCTAAGCCATTTAAACAGGAAATTCTATATCGTACCATTATTAAATATCTTGTTAAGAAGGACGAGCCCAAAGCCTCTCATTTATACGAACAAGATGACACAAAACATATTATTGATTTCACGAAACTTTATGAATTAGGTAAAAGTGATGCAGACTTTATAGAGGCAATTATAAAAGCATATGAAAAGCAAACTCTAAAGTTTAAGTTAAGACTGAGTGATGCAATTAAAAATAAAGATTACAATATGATCAAATCCACTTGTTATCAAATAAAAGGTTCGTATGGTATGTTTAGAATAAATGAATTGAAATTAAATCTAGAAGAGATTTTGAATATATTCCATACAGAAGACCCAGCATCTAAACTTGCCCAAATAAACAACTTGGTCAATAGTATCATAACATTAATTTCAGCCGCTAGTGATGAGGTGAAAATAAAATTGAAGCAAACCGCTTAACATATTATGCTTTCCTCACTTTCTATACGAGTTAAGATCATCATAGCACAGGCTTTATTAGCGGCATTAGTCTCTGTATTTATTTATAACTATTACCCAAGTCAGCAACAAAAAGTTGCTATGGAAGGAATTGAGTCTAAGATGAAGAGTATAAGTAATATGTTTGCCATTGGTGTAGGCATTGGCATGGGTGAAATAGACTTAGTGGCTGTTTCAGAAGCATTAAGCTGGGCTAACGCAGACTCTTCGGTTGTTTATATTTCTGTAGTTAGCTCTCACAAACAGGAAATTGCTACTTATAACATTCACTCGATACAGGTTCCTGATGTTATAAAGGGATTAGTTGGTGACAGCCTGATTGTGCTTGAAAAAATGCTTTATATTAAAGATGATATAGCATATCAGAGTGTATCGTTTGGTACGCTACTAATCGGATATTCACTTGATAAGGTAGAACGCGAAATAGCAAAACTTAAAACCACTACGCTTTATTTTTGCCTCGCACTGTTTACAGTTGGTTTGGTACTTGCAATAATACTAGGAAATATAATAACTGGTAATATTAGGAAACTCGATAGCGCCGTAAATATGATCGCTCATGGCTTTGAGAACACACGGGTAAAAGTGCTGGGTAAAGATGAAATTGGTAAATTAGCTAATGCTTTTAATCAAATGCTTGACCGCTTAGATAATTCACGTCAGGAATTGGTTTTGTATTCTGAACAATTAATGAAACAAAATGAAGAACTTAATCAATTTTCTTATGTAGTTTCTCATGATTTGAAAGCACCCCTTCGCGCAATCTTTAAATTGTCTGAATGGATTGAAGAAGACTTAGGTACTGGACTACCAGAAGAGAGTCGGAAAAATCTAGAATTATTACGAGGCAGAGTCTTTAGACTTGAGTCACTTATCAATGGATTATTAGAATATGCGAAAATAGGTAGAGTCAATGTGGTGCCGGAGAAAACTAATGTTCAGTTGTTATTACAAGAAAGTATTGATTTACTTAATCCGCCATCTAATATGGAAATCAGTATTCAAGATGAACTTCCTATATTCAATACCAAACGAATTCTTTTACAGCAGGTATTCATCAACCTACTTTCTAATGCAGTTAAATATAATGATAAACCGAAAGGGGAGATTACCGTAACTTATAAAGAACTAGATAATTTCTATCAGTTTACAGTTGCCGATAATGGCATGGGTATTGATCCCGCATTTCATGATAAAATATTTTCTATTTTTCAAACGCTTGAAGCAAGGGATAAAGTTGAAGGCACTGGAATAGGTCTTTCCATTATTAAAAAGTGCATTGAAGATGTGGGTGGAACTATTAGATTGGAATCACAAGTGGGGGCAGGGGCAAAGTTTATTTTTACATGGCCAAAGATCAGTAATAAGGAAAGAACAAAACCAGAAATAAATAATAAGAAAACCATATGACACATCTAATAAACATTCTATTAGTAGAAGATGATGAAGTAGACATCATGAATGTACAAAGGGCTTTTAAAAAAAATAAAATTAACAATCCTCTGTTCATTGCCAACAATGGTATTGAGGCGTTAGAAATATTAAACGGACTAAACCCTGCCATTCAAATTCCGGCGCCAAGAATTATTTTGTTGGATATAAATATGCCAAGAATGGGCGGTATTGAATTTTTGAACGAATTAAGAAAAAATCAAAACTGTAAATCAACTAGCGTATTTGTTATGACAACTTCAAATGAAGAGAGTGATAAGATCGCCGCTTATGATTTAAATGTTGCCGGATATATATTGAAGCCCTTATCATTTGAAGGTTTTACACATGCAGTTTCCATACTGAGTCATTATTGGCAATTATGTGAACTGCCAATAAGTTCTAAGTAACACGTAACGGAAGTGGCTTTTAAATTCATCTTTGCTTTTTTATACATTATTGCGCTGAACTTGTTTTTTATCAAGCCTGTATACGCGCAAGATGAGGTTGATAATATGCAACAACTTCAGGCGGCTTACCTATATAACTTTGCCAAATATATTCAATGGCCAAATGAGTTTGAGGAATTTGTAATCGGCATATACAAGGATGAGAAGTTGCAAGATGCTTTTTATCACACAATTAAAGAACGGAAAATTTTGGGCAAAAATATTATTTTCAAAGAAATTAGTATACCTGAAAGCGCATTGCAATGTCATATGATTTATTTAACCTCCGCATACTCAGGCCGTCTAGCTTCCATTAACAAAGTTATTAAGACTAATAGCATTTTGATTGTTACCGAAGATGATCTCATAAAGAAAGGAGCGATGGTCAGCTTCATATTGATCGATGAAAAATTTAAATTCAAAATGAAGCACAGCCTTGTCACTCAGAATGGGTTACTCGTAAGAGAGGGATTATTAAAATTGGCGATTATTCTGTGACAGATACGGATACCTATGTATAAGATGATCGAGGTTAACATACAGCGTTCATTATATTTACTAATAACGTAGTGGTATTACTAGTATAAACTACAAAATATTTAATTTAAATCATGATGAAACATTTAATAAACATCCTTTTGGTAGAAGATGATGAGGTAGATATCATGAATGTTCAAAGGGCATTTAAAAAAAATAAAATTAATAATCCTTTGTTCATTGCGCGTAATGGCATTGAAGCCTTGGAAATTCTTAATGGACAAAATCCTGAAATTCAAATTCCATCACCCAAAATTATTTTGTTAGATATCAATATGCCGAGGATGAGTGGTATTGAATTTCTGCAGGAATTAAGAAAAAATCCAAACTCGAAATCACTTAGTGTCTTCGCTATGACAACCTCGAATGAAGAAAGTGATAAAATTGCCGCTTATAACCTAAATGTTGCGGGTTACATATTAAAGCCTTTATCATTCGAAGGTTTTACAATTGCAGTTTCTAGATTAAGCCATTATTGGCAATTATGTGAGATGCCAGGTACTTTCTAATATTGAGGTAAAAGAATATGAATCTAAAATTCATTTGTGCTTTTATGTTTATGGAAGCTGTTGGCTTATTTTTTAGCAAGCCTATATATTCACAAAGTAAAACTGAAGACATGCAGCTCAAAGCTGCCTATCTTTACAATTTTGCTAAGTACATTAAGTGGCCTAATGAGTTTGAGCAATTTGTAATCGGAATATATAAAGATGAAAAATTGCAGGAAGCTTTTTACAATACAATTAAAGAACGAAAAGTAACAGCAAAAGATATTGTGTTTTTAGAAATTGAAGCGCCTGAAAATTTATTACAATGTCATATGATCTATTTGACGTCCCTTAACTCGATGCGTCTATCTTCCGTCATAAAAACTATAAAGTTTAATAGTATTTTGATTGTTACAGAGGATGATCTTATTGAAAAAGGAGCCATGATCAGCTTTGCAGTAATTAACAAAAAACCTAGATTTAAACTGAAACAAAGTTTATGTATTAAAAGCGGCTTAATAGCACGAGAAGGTTTGTTGAAACTGGCTATTCTTGAATGACGAGCGTTTAACAGCGTTAATATTTCGAATGGCTTTTAGATCTATATTTTTAAGTAAACTTTCAGTTACAGTACATCAACCCGATCTTCTTCATTAGGTACGGTGTCGACATAGTGCTTATCCTCCAGCAGAATAACAAAGGGTTTTAGGTAATATGAATGCATCAATAGAACTTTGAGTGCACCTATGGCCGGTACTGCCAGTATCATACCAGCAATACCAAGTATTTTACCTCCAATTACCAATGCAATAATAGCTGCTAATGCGTTGATACTTACTCTAGAGCCTGTTATGCGTGGACCAATGAAATTCCCTTCCAGAAACTGAACGGTTGAAAAAATACAAATAACACCGAAGGCATACCACACGCTATCCTTTGTTATTAAAGCCATAATGATAGGAAAGGTGGCGCCGATAGTTATACCTACATAAGGTATAATTGTAAGAATGCCCGAAAGCACACCAAAGAAAATGGCATGGTTAATACCAAGAACGAGAAGTCCTATGCTATTTAAGGTGGCGATGATTAGTGTAACGAGCATAAGCCCTGAAAGATATCCTTGCACAACACGCTCAATATCCCGCTTCCAAGCGAACTCAGTTTTACCTGGCAATAATTCGATAAAGAAATTTTTAAATTTATCACGATAGATAAGAAACAAGAACGCGTAGATAGGAACTTGAATTAATGTGGAGATTGTACTTGTTGTAGTTATTAGAATATGACCAAGATTGCTTCTAATGTTTTCGGTTGCCTCTGAAATTATTTTGTTTTGTTCTACTCTGCTAATGTTTAAGTCGGTTCTGGCCATACGGCTAATATGCTTTACAAACTGATCAAAACGTACTTCGAGATCGGGTAGGTCATTAATTAAATTTATTACTTGATTTACTATAAGCCATGCGCTTAAAGCCAGAATTGACATAGTGAATAAAAGAACGATAGTTATTGCAAGTGCATTGGGTATGCCACGTAGTTCCATTTTTTTTACTAATGGCAGCATAACTATCGAGAGGATACCAGCAAATGCAAGCGGGATAACAATACCCCGTGCCATGATGAGCGCAATGATGGATAACGCAATAACCACAAAGAGTTTGTGAATATAATCTAGGCGATTGAATGTATTGGTTGGTTGAGACATAGTTCAATTATATGCGCTTTCTATTGCATTCAAAATCACTTCACATGATTCCTTAATTTGGTCATTTGTAATGTTAAGCGGAGGGGCGATTCTAAAACTATTTGGGTGTGAAAGAAACCAATAGCAAATCACACCATTCTGCTTTGCATATTCTACAATTGCATTAACAGCTTCGGCGGAGTCAAAGTCTATTGCAAACATCAACCCGATTCGTCTTACTTCCTTAATTCGTGAATGCTTAAGCAAGGACGCGAAATATTTACCTTTTTCTTCTACC
Source organism: uncultured Cyclobacteriaceae bacterium (assembly GCA_964235605.1). Classification (GTDB taxonomy): domain Bacteria; phylum Bacteroidota; class Bacteroidia; order Cytophagales; family Cyclobacteriaceae; genus DATCRE01. The sequence goes on from CAXSCR010000002.1 coordinate 199,757, forward strand.
GAACCTAAAATATTTTCTTCCAAAATCACTTCTAATGTTGCTAACGCTGACGCACAACAAACAGGATTGCCACCAAAAGTGGTTATATGGCCTAGCATCGGATCATGCGTTAATGATACCATAATTTTTTTATCGGAAATAAATGCGCCTATAGGAAGGCCACCCCCAAAAGCTTTAGCAAGGGTTAAAATATCAGGTGCTATATTAAACTGTTCAAAGGCAAACAATGTTCCTGTTCTGCCCATGCCACATTGTATTTCATCTAAAATTAAAAGTGAACCAGTTTCGTTGCATCTTTTTCTTACTGCTTTAAGATAGTCTATTGTCGGTACACGTACACCTGCGTCTCCTTGCACCGTTTCCATAATAACACAGGCTGTACGTGCTGTAATCTTTTCTAGATCATTGTGATTATTAAATTCAATAAATCGGACATCGGGAAGCAACGGCCGGAAAGCCTGTTTTTTTATTTCATTCCCGGAAACACTAAGCGAGCCATGGGTACTACCATGGTAAGATTTAAAGCAGGAGATAATTTCAGTCCGGCCTGTATAACGTTTAGCAAGTTTCAGTGCTCCTTCATTTGCCTCGGTACCAGAATTTACAAAGTAGCAGCAGTTAAGTTTAACGGGTAAAAGTTCAGTTAATTTTTTAGCTAATAAATTAGGAGTGGACTGGATAAATTCTCCAAACACCATAACATGTAAATGCTTATCAAGTTGTTTTTTAATAGCCTGAATAACTTTTGGATGGCGATGACCAATATTGCTAACGCCTATTCCAGAAATGAGATCAGTGTACCGCTTGCCATCAGGTGAATGGAGGTATATTCCTTCAGCGCGTTCAATAGAAATTGAATATGGAAAAGGTGTAGTCTGTGCTATGTTATTAAGAAATACTTCCTGGCTATACTCCATGTGGTAAGGCTATAAAGAGAAGGGTAAGATTATTACTTAGGCAAGAAAAAAGATTAGGTGGCACACGAGACAAATGTGTATAATAAATAATGATAGATTCAGCGTAATCAATGTATACGTTGCGATTCAATAGATATTCAAAAAAAACCTGACTTAAGTTAGTATAAATCAGGGTTTGATAAAGGTTGATTATTTAAAATTGCTTAATCTTCATACGTTTTAAGGAATTCCATTACTTCATGCCGAACGTCGCGTGCCTTACTTTGATCATACATGGCCGTTGCAATAGATTTGAACAACTCACTTACTAAATTTGACTTAAATCCAAGTTTTTGAGCATAGATAGAAGAGATTTCAAGTTCTATATCTTCAACCACTTCATCTAAGTAAATCATGTATACCAAATGATAGATAGATTCCAGTTTAGCAACCTTATCTCCAGGCTCAGCAAATTTTAATAAAGAAACATCAATATTATTATGTCTTAAGTCCTCAGGATTCAACGTGAGTTGAAATCCCCATTTCAGCAAGCACATTATGAAACGGCTTTCTATTTTTTCTGTATCTAGAAACAGCGCAAGAATATTAAAGTAGCTTCTTTTTACGGAAAGTAATTGTTCAACAGTCATAGTTTCAATCGTGTTACAGGATATTTATAAAATACTGTGTATAAATTCGCAAAAAATGAGTTAAGAAAAAAATTTATCTCAAGATACTCGCTTTTAGTAGTTATTTACAATACTTCAGCTCAATTGGAAATGGATATTGGAAGCCTAATTGCTTCGCTTTTTTAATATCGTCGCAGATATACCAATAATCTTTATGTTTTGATTTGGCTAGAGCCCGCAAATAATAGCTTTCCCCTCGGGTAGGTCGTAAGAATACGCCCCAATTACAATCCGTTATAGCATCCTTGTAATTTTTCAGGTCAATATTTACGCGCGCACGGGCTTCAAATATTTGATAATAAATATCTGGTGCATCACCGGGATTCATAACAATTTCAAAAGCTTTTCCGTAAATCTCTGTCAAATTTTCCTTAAACTGCTTTTTGCCAAGCGTAAAGTATTGTAGTGCTTCCTCTTTGTTATCCAATTTCTCATAATTAATGAGTCCTATTTCATAGATCAACCCAATATTGCGAGGCTGCTGATTATGGATATGCTTAAGTGCTAAGAGTGATTTCTCATAGTGACCTAAGAAGTATTCACAAGAAGCAATTTTATTAAGTATTTCAAGCTGATTCTCACCGTCATACCCCTTTAATATATTATAATGCTTGGCTGCCGATAGAAAATCATTGGCTACAAACTCAGAATTAGCCAACTTTTTTAACTCCGTTACAAGGCTATCTCGCGTGTAATAAAATCTGTATTCTGTTGGATCGTTTTTTCTTAATGTATCAACCATAAGAAACGCTTGCTCAAAATTGCCTGAATTGAAAAGTGTATTTACTTGCCTTAATAGCTGGCTATTTTCACTCCACACTTCGGCTTGTTGTTTGGCCATAAAATAATAGGACAACCGTACCACCCCAAAACAAAATCCTGAGATAACAATAAAAACAATAAGCGCTAATCCCTGTATTGTGAAATACTGTCTGTCGAATTTATAATTGTCACTTGGCTTATACTGATAGCGCCAATGTTGGTAACGTTTTCGTTGCTGTGCCTCACGCCAATAATTTTCCGTATCTGACTCAAGTGTATTTGCGTTATTTAAGCTAGCGTTGTCATACCTCGACTTTTTTAAAGGATCGGATAAAATATGATAGGCTTCATTAATTATTTTGAATGTCTCTTCCGCCTCAGAGTTTCCAGGATTACGATCGGGATGATATTGCATAGCCATCCGCTTATACGCTATTTTGATTTCAGAAGCATTAGCTGCTTTCCCAATTCCTAATATGTCATAATAGTCTGTCATACTAATTTTCGCCAGCAGGTGTATCACACAATCTGAATATTTTATATATAAAAAAAGTGCCGACCCTGTGGTAGAATCGGCACTTATATATAGAAGTTTTTTTTTATACTTTAGCTAGTTCTTGAACCAGGTCAATCAATTTGTTTGAATACCCCCACTCATTATCATACCAAGAAACTACCTTAACAAAATGATCATTTAAAGCGATACCTGCTTTTGCATCAAAGATTGATGTACGTGCATCACCTAAGAAATCTTGCGATACTACGTCATCTTCAGTGTAACCTAGTATTCCTTTTAATTCGCCTTCAGAGGCTTCCTTCATAGCAGTTTTTATTTGCTCGTAAGTAGCAGGCTTTACCAATTTTACAGTAAGATCAACAACTGAAACATCAGCCACGGGAACGCGGAATGACATACCTGTTAGTTTACCTTTCAATTCAGGAATAACTAATGATACGGCCTTCGCAGCACCTGTAGAAGACGGTATGATGTTAGAGAATCCACCACGACCACCTCTCCAATCCTTAGCTGACGGACCATCAACTGTTTTTTGAGTTGCAGTAACTGCATGCACTGTACTCATTAAACCTTCACTTATACCAAATTTGTCATTCAATACCTTAGCGATAGGAGCAAGGCAGTTAGTTGTACAGGAAGCGTTAGAAACTATAGTGTGTTGTGCATTAAGTTTTTTATGATTTACACCCATTACAAACGTTGGCGTATCATCTTTAGCTGGCGCAGAGAATACAACTTTTTTAGCGCCTGCAGTAATGTGTTTCTGGCCATCAGCCTGCGTTAAAAAAAGACCAGTTGATTCAATTATTATTTCAGCACCAATTTCAGACCATTTTAAGTTAGCAGGATCTTTCTCAGCAGTTACGCGAATTTTCTTTCCGTTAACAATCAGGTTGCCGTCTTTTACTTCTATTGTACCATCGAACATACCATGTGTTGAATCATACTTTAACATATAAGCCATATAATCAGGCTCCACAAGGTCATTGATACCTACAATCTCAATATCTTTTCGATTCATAGCGGCTCTGAATGCAAGGCGACCGATACGGCCGAAGCCGTTAATTCCAACTTTAGTCATTTTTCTAATTGTTTAATTTCGAGTGGTCAAAAATAAAAGACCCAGCGGCCAAAACCAATGAAAATGATAAAGGATTGAAATATTTTTACGCGCATGTTTGCAAATACATATGGTAAATCTATCTTTGCACACCTTTTACAAACACGGTCCGTTCGTCTAGGGGTTAGGACACCAGATTTTCATTCTGGTAACACGGGTTCGATTCCCGTACGGACTACTGGAGGCGACAAGGTATCACATGGATATTCTTGTCGCTCTTTTTTTTCCGCGTAAGTATCTGATATTTTAATAATTAGCTCGATTACTTTATTGACATTAGAGGTTCGATATGTGTCGTTTTCTATGTCATAAATAATACCTTCTG
>CAXSCR010000003.1:0-81896 GCA_964235605.1 uncultured Cyclobacteriaceae bacterium
TGAAGATACCTACTGGGTAACTTAGAAATGTTTCACCGTTCTTGCACTTACGGATACCCATCTCACGGATTTAGCACAGCGCGATAAAAGCAATTTCTCTGTAGGTTAGGTATGCTTTATAATATATAGGCTATGTTTATAGGCTTTGAGGGGCAATGTCATTACCTCAGTCACAGGGGCCTTCGAATGATTTTAACGCCATTTCGTATCCACCCATTTTCTTTTCTGTTCTGGTGTGAAGAATGTCCAAGCAACAACGCGGCTTGTTTATTTCCTTGCTAATTGGAGTGGTTCTTAACCTCAACGGCTGCATATGCTAGTGCTTTGTAAGCATTACTAAGATTAGATTGTTTTGAAAGTATAGTGGAGAACCAAAAAAGAAATCAGAGAACTGGTTACTTTAAGCAATCATGTTAGTTACAAATTTGGCTTCACCCCCATCGCACCACAATTCATTACTTTTACCTCCGAAGTTAACGATTGGTTTACAAAATTCTTTATGTTTTAAGTTTCCCAATTTACATGCTGTGCCTAATTGCGCTTTTAATGAGGCATGAAACGGAGGGTTACAAATAGAGAGATGGATGCATTTGGATTAACAGCAGCGAGCCACCAACGTGGTGGCTCATCATTTTCGATTTCTGTTCAGGGCTGTTCGCCTTGCTGAACCGACGTGAACAGATTATCAGTACCAACTGCAATTATCATTATAGAATTCTAGACTACTTATCGTTGACGTCAATAACTTAATTTTGGGAAAAATGATCTTTCACAAAAGCATGTTGTTGATTGTCGGTCATTTTATCGGCCTGCTTAACCTCTATTTTAACTTTTGAAAAGTGTTGATCTGCTAATAAGATATTATACAATTCATTTTTAGCGTCAGTAGGACCAAAAAGAAGAACAGAATCATAATTTAAGATAGACTTTCCCAATGTCTTGTAATAATCTGCATGTTGATGTTGTTCTTTTACATTCGTCCGGCTTTCTCCCTTACCCTCGTGGGTAACGTTAGAATCAATAGTCGTGGTTTCAGTAGAATCAGTCGCAAACTCCATTAAATGCGCACTCTGATGATCCATCCAAATGCCTAATTTTTTTTTTGTCATAAATTTTTAGTTGTTTATATAAACCGTCATGGTGTATCAATAAATTCCAAATTATATTGGCCTTGAAAGAAGCATATACATTCGCTCTGTAAACATAAGCGCTTGGGAATATGAAGTGTTGTGCATTTATAATACACATGGTAAAGATTGAAATTTTCATGCCATCATTAGCAATCCTCCTAGCATATACTACTTGTTGCTGCTGGTTTTCATTATGGTTCAACGATTATAAATACAATGTCTCAATGTTATACACATGGTTTTATCATAGATGAGAACCACCCAAAATAAAAATCGGTAGATAAGATTCAACCCTGTTTTGAAGTGGATCTATGTTCACACAGGTAAATTTTTGCGGCTCATATACAGCTAAGTGAATCTACCATAGATATGAACTAAGATGACTAAGTGCTATATGGACGATATATTGGAAGCTTGAATCTCATAGAGATAAAAGTCCTGTAAGAACGATATACTGTTAGGTTGAATTTCACAGAGATGTAAGTCGTGTAGGAACGCTATTATATCGTAGCTACGGCACTTGTTTTCGTTGTAATAATATCTACCTATATATCATCCCTCCAGATTTTAACGGCCAGAGTATGGACTTAGGACAAGTGGAGAGAATGTTTTAGTAAAACAGCGAGCAAAAAAAAACTTCTATAAACTTTAAACGGCTTGTTAAATGATCTTTCTACTTACTGATATTTTCTACCGGGATGCCATGGCGTTGTGACTGAATTCTCTTGAACGCGTAGAAGATCGTCATTTATGAAGGTAGCGCTAATCACTAAAGCCTTCCATCTATCCAACTAATAATAATTAGTGGATATAACTTAATTAGTGGTACAATTATTTGATTGAATGTGTGCTATATATAAACAAACCACATATGTTCTACCACGTTCAATCACTTATTAATGAAATTGTAGCCGATGAACCAGATCCATCAGCGGCTAATGCGCTACAAGAAGGCCTCGGCGGTCAGTTTGGAGAGATGCGTACAATGATGCAGTATCTTTTTCAAAGCTTTAATTTTAGAGGCACTGCCAAGCCTTATCTCGACCTTATACAAGGTGTAGGTATTGAAGAGATTAGCCATGTTGAGCTCATTTCAAAAACGATTAGTCAATTACTAGATGGAGCCCCAGAATACCATGGCAAAAAGTTTGAAACACCAGGAAAGGGTGGCCAAGCAACTATGAATATGGCCAAAGATCAAATGAATCCACATCATTTTATTGTAGGCGCGCAAGGGGCTTTACCGGTTGATGCAGCAGGTAATCCATGGAGTGGGTCTTATGTTCATAGCCATGGAAATTTAGTTCTTGACCTTATGGACAATTTAGTACTTGAGGCTACTGGCCGCATGCAAAAATGTAGAATCTATCAAATGTCAGAGAACAAGACCCTAAGAGCCACTGTGGCCTTTCTTATTGTTCGTGATGAAGCGCATCAAGCCGCCTTTGCTAAAGCGCTAGAGACGCTTGGTGTAGATTGGGGAAAGGTTTTACCTATTCCAAAATTTGATTCTACAAAATATCCAGAAGTTAAACGGTTGCTAGATGCCGGGATACACCGTGAACAATATCATTTTAGATTAGACGGATCAGAAATGGAGAAGATATTCTCGGGTGCCGCCCCAGTAGGAGATAAATCTGAACTAGTAACTTTAAAAGAACCTAGAGAAAGTTATCCGATCCCAACCGCTCCAGAGCGACCAGAAGAGTTTTCTCCGGGCCTTGATCCTGATTTGCAAGAGTTAGCGGATGCCTTTACCGAGTTCAAAGAAAAGATGGTTAACCCAAAAAAGACTACCCAAGCCAATGGTAAATCGAATGGCAAATCTAAGAACTCTAAATAATAAAAACATAATATTTTAACCTAAAGCGAATTAAGGTGCATGTTTGGGTGCACCTTAATTGTTTTAGGATCTAGGTTGATTAAAGGCTAGGCAGAGAAATCTCTTCTAAGTTTTTATATCAAACTTATCCCTTCTGGCTGCTAGCTTCGAGCTGCTAGTTCGATTTTTTATAGTTTTATGCAGGTGACTCGGGTTCATGTTAAGGATTTGTATTCCTGACCAGGTGGCATAACCTAAAATCATCTCTTCAACTTTAAAATGGCCGGAAGTACCCATTACTACAAGATCAACTTTATGATCAGCAATGGTGGTGCTATGCCATGATAAGGATTTCCCATTCTTAGTATCTGCTTTACAAGTACGCCTGTGGTTTCAATTTTTTCGGCTTGTTCAAGCAATTGAATTTTATTTCTTTCAATAACTTAAACGTAAATAACCTGTCTTCCCAACTGTCGTGATCACCAACCTGGCCTTCTACATTAAATGATTCTTTTGTTGGCTGTTCAACAATGTGCAGTAGAATAATTTCGGCAGCAGCCTTTTTTGCTATTTCTGCAGCGACTTCAAGCGCCCATTGTGCTGCTTTAGAAAAGTCAGTAGGAACAAGAATTTTTTCATAGGTGTCTGTTTTAAAATTAAGGTACAATAACAAGTGGTATATGCAGATGCGCTACCAGATCATCAAAGGTTTCTTTATTTAAGGTGGTCATGCTTTTACCCATTACCAAAAATCCAATGCTATTTTTTTTGTTATGCTCTTCTACCCTGTCTGTAACAAAACCAACTTCGGTTTTAAAGTCGTAAGAGATTGCTCTTCCAGCTAGTAACTCTTTTTCAAGAAGATTAAAGTTATGCCACGCATCTTCCTCTATTTTTCTTTTCATGGCAATGACTTCACCATATTGTTTGAAAAGGCGATAGGTAAAAAGTATGGTAAGATGCGCACCAAGTGTCATAGCCAGGCAAATAGAGCATTTCAACGCTTCTTTTGAAGAATCTGAAAAATCCGTGGTACACAATATCCCCTTTGTCATATTGCTTTCGAGAAAACATTATTAATAAACAAAAATAAACTTCGTTGAATTCTGAAACATGGATATTCATCACGCGTGAAAATGATTTTTATCATATTTACTAGTAATTAAATTATACCTTAGTAAAATAGTTTATGGATCTTTCAATAATGACTAACGAGGCCCTTCGTGAAATACTTCAGAGTATGTCAGAGGGAATTGTCATGGTTAACCAATCAGGGCAAATAGCCATTACCAACCAGGTGGCTGAACAACTTTTTGGTTTTGAAAAACGTGAACTTAATGGTATGATGTTAGAAAGATTGCTACCTGAGCGCTACCGGGGACGTCATTTATCGTTTAGACATGGCTTCAATGAGCACCCTGAACCCAGGAGAATGGGCATTGGGCGTGATTTAACAGCTCTTCGTAAAGATGGTAGCGAGTTTCCTGTTGAAATAAGCTTAAGTTACACAAGGATTGAAGGCGAATTATTTATAATGGCCTTTATCAGCGATATTTCATTGCGCAAAGCAGCGGAAGATGGATTAAAGCGAAGTGAAGAACAGCTTATTGTCTATGCAGCTGAACTGGAACAAAAGGTTCAGGCGCGAACGGAGGCATTGAATAAGTCAATTCTTAGGTTAGAGGAAGAAGTAAAGGTGAGAAAAAAGGCAGAAGAAGAGGCGCGAAGAGCACTTGAAAAAGAACGGGAATTAAATGAGCTTAAATCAAAATTCGTTTCTATTGCATCACACGAATTCAGAACGCCGCTAAGTACCGTGATGAGCTCAGCTGCACTCATCCAACAATATAAAGACAAAGGTGACTTGGATAAAGTTGATAAACATGTACATCGAATAAAGTCATCTGTTAATCACCTAACGCTTATATTGAATGATTTTCTTTCACTTGGGAAATTGGAGGAAGGCAAAGTTAACATTAATTACGAAAGTATTAACCTCTATGATTTTATGAATGAAATCAGTGAAGAAGTTAAATCGTTTTTTAAAGATGGACAGCAAATAGTAATCCAATGTAATGATGCTCATCACATAGATTCCGATCCTGGAATTATTCGAAATATCCTTTTTAATTTAATTTCAAACGCAAGTAAATACTCAGATGTTAACCAGACCATTTTTGTAACCTGCTCTAAAAATGAAGAAGGGTTTAATTTTATTATACGAGATGAGGGTATCGGCATTCCTAAAGTGGATCATAAACACTTATTCGATCGTTTCTTCCGTGCAAGCAACGCAGGAAATATACAAGGCACAGGCCTTGGCTTAAATATAGTAAGGCGCTATCTCAGTCTGTTAAATGGAACAATAACATTTACAAGTGAAGACCATAAGGGTAGTACATTTACTGTGACAATTCCTAGGAACTGATTATATGAAAAAAATACTACTAATAGAAGATAACCTTGAAGTAAGGGAGAATACTTCAGAGATTCTCGAGCTCGCAGGTTTTACTGTGCTTACTGCATCCAATGGTAAGATTGGTGTCGACCTCGCGCAGAAAGAAACACCAAACCTGATAATCTGTGATATTATGATGCCTGAGCTTGATGGCTACGGCGTATTACATATACTCAACAAGAAGCCTGAGACGGCAACTATACCTTTCATTTTTCTAACTGCTAAAACAGAAAAAACAGATATACGCAAAGGAATGAACCTCGGCGCCGACGATTATCTGCCAAAACCGTTTGATGATACAGATTTATTGAATGCCATCGAAGCCAGGTTTCAAAAGGCTACCATGCATAAAAAAGTTTACGAAAGTACAGAAGATGGCCTTAGCAACTTTATTTACGATGCAAAGAAAGTGCTGAACATGAAAGACTTGTGTAAGGATAAAAAAGTGAAAATCGTTAAAAAGAAAAAGGAAGTTTTCTCTGAAGGCGATACACCTTTACATGTTTTTTTTATTAAATCAGGAAGTGTCAAAGTGTTCAAGTCTCACCCGGATGGAAAAGAGTTAATTACAAACATTTATAATGCAAATGATTTTTTTGGCTTTGAACCCATTTTAGAATCAACTGTGTATCAGGAGTCAGCCATTACCATGCAAGATTCAGAAATTATCACTTTCCCGAAGTATGATTTCACAATGCTTCTGCAAAGTCATCCTGATGTATCTGCCGGATTCATTTCACTATTGTGTAAAAAGGTTAGTGAAAAAGAACTACAACTAATGAATCTGGCTTATAACTCAGTACGACAACGTACGGCTGAAGCATTACTAAAGATTCAACAACTAAAAGATAAAAATGAAGTCATACAAATTCCGAGAGACGATCTTGCCAAAATGGTAGGCACTGCATCGGAATCAATCATTCGTGTTCTCTCTGATTTTAAAGATGAAGGCTTAATACAAATAGAAGCAGGTAAAATAAAAATTCTGCATCCAGAAAAATTACAAAAGGTAGTACGATGGAATGTAGCGCGGTGACGTCTGTTATATTTTATCCATCAGCTCTGTTAGCAAGGTATTAATCCTACTTTGTCAAGTTAGTGTTTAAATACTTTACTGACTAGAATCGGCAAGAATGCCCGATCAAAAGCATCTCCTTCCGCGGCAATAAAATATTTAGCCAGATCACATGTGCAGTGCCGCAGTGAACCTATTAAAAGTACGCGCAGGCTTTTAGCAAGCCTGCGCGTACTTTTAATGGCAAACGTCCTTTCCGCCATGCGGATAGGATACTTAAACTCAACCACAACTCTGATGCATTACCTCTTGGCAATTTTAATTAGCTGCAAAACAACGTCAGCTGGATTTGGGGTCAAATTTTTCGATTACCAATATTTGGTAACTTGACAAAGTAAAATTAACTACAACTACGCTTTATAAACTGTTCGGAGATTAGCGACAAAATATTATATCCACCACCTGCTGTTCATCATAGGATGTATGTCCCTGATCAAAAATAAAACACGTGCAATCAAGAGGCATCCCGAAATTATAAGCATGGTTGTTGTAACCTTCTTAAAACTCAGGCTGTATCGTTTAACTAGGTATTGAAATACTGTTGTTAGTTAGACCCAACATAACAAGTGAAATCATAATTGATCATACTGAAATGAATATGAAGCACCCATAAGAAAAGATAATATTAATATAATGCAGACTGCTCAATTGGTTTCTTACTTAAACATTACTTCCTTATTAGTTATCTAACCCGCTAATAAATTATTCTTCATTACTTTGCTCATGTTAACGAATCACGCTTCTTTGGTTTGTTATTAAATAGCATGCTTACTGAAGGCATATAGGTGTCTTCATACGGCCACTCTTTATACACCAATAGAATACACTTAGAAATAATACAGCTATGATTAAGCTAATGCCGATCAATAAACGAGAATACCCATAACTAATAAACGGTTCGTTCAAACTCATAATTGTGAAAGCGTTCGAAAGCTTCACGTTCCAGTGCTTCTCTGGTATTTGGGTGAGCAATAGCAATTAATGCCTTGGCGCGCTGACGCATATTCTTTCCATAGAGATAGGCAATACCATATTCTGTAACAATGTAGTGCGCATGTGCCCGTGTTGTAACAACGCCTGCACCTTGCTTTAGAAACGGAGATATACGCGAAACGCCTTTGGCAGTGATGGACGGCAAAGCTATGATGGGCTTGCCACCTTCAGAAAGTGAAGCACCACGTACGAAATCCATTTGACCACCAACGCCTGAATAATGATAAGTGCCTATTGAATCAGAACAAACCTGACCTGTAATATCTACTTCGATGGCGCTGTTGATAGCGATGACTTTTGGATTTGAACGAATGATAGCAGTGTCATTCACATAATCTATATTCAATGCAACTATAGCAGGATTGTCGTCAACAAAATCATAAAGCTTGCGGCTTCCCAGCAAAAACGATGTAACCGTTTTACCTCTGTATTTTTTCTTATGCTGATTGGTAATAATTCCTTTTTCTATCAGAGGTATGATGCCATCCGAAAACATTTCTGTATGAACACCTAGCTCTTTGTGATTTGTGAGACTTGCTAAAGCGGCATCAGGAATGGAGCCAATACCCATCTGAAGCGTTGACCCATCCTCTACAAGCTCTGCGCAATAAGCTCCTATACGCCTTGAGATATCGCTGCTATCAGCACTTACAACCTCAGGCAGTTCTTGTTCTACGTAAACCACAGCATCAAAGTCTGTCATCTTTATAATGCCATCACCTAACGTGCGCGGCATGCGTGGATTTACTTGAGCAATAACATATTTTGCTGTTTTAACAGCTGTCGCTGCGATATCAACGGAAACGCCAAGCGAACAAAAGCCATGTTTATCTGGTGGCGAAACCTGAACAATGGCCACATCTATTGGCAATATTCCCCTTCTGAAAAGAATGGGGATTTCACTTAAGAAGATGGGCACATAATCGGCTCTTCCCTTATTCACTGCTTCTCTTATATTTTGAGAAACAAATAAAGAATTTATCCTGAAACTGTCTTTATATTTTTTCTCGGCAATTACAGCGTCACCTTGCATGCTTATACTCACAATTTCTACATTCCATAATTCAGCAGATCGCTCAGCCAACTTTTTAAGTAGGTAATGTGGTGTAGCTGCACCGCCATGCACAAATACACGTTGACCAGATTTAATAATACGTACGGCTTCCTCACCCGATATATATTTCATATTGATTTAATTAATTATTTACGTTCTCTAATTTATGCTTTGCGATAAAGGTTAACTGCAAGCGATAAATTTGGCATATCAAGTACATGGAATAAATAAACAATTCCTTTTGTCTGCTCAGCTATGTCTAAAGTATATCCAAAGCATTTATGGGCGGCTTAGAAAAATCACATGGAACAAGTATTCTTTTCATTGAACTATAAAGGCAATAAAATAAATGTATTAGAAGTTGAAATTGCTTAATCATTTGGGATGCACCGAAGGCTAACAAAACATTCTGCAAAAACGGTTATACCATCTTGCAGAATGCACATTACTAAGTTTGACAGTTGTATATTTTTCTGAAAACAAACATTAAAAAGCTATACTGCCTTGCAACACAAAACCATGAAATTTGCCGTTTTCTAAGACATTTCCAGTAGGAAAGTTGTTATACTTTTGAGTTACATATTCACCTTTCATAAGAATGTTACGGGTAATAAACCATCCGGCAGCAAATGCTATACGATTTACAGAAACATCAGCCCTCGTTCCTTGATTGATACCGCCTACTACAGTCGCTGTAGTGGCTTGTCCAAAAACTTGGGTACCTGATACCTTATTATATCGACCCCCTATATAGAATTGCTCACGGGCCCCAAAGCGATATAGCAAATCAACAGCTGCCTGATTAAATTTACGATCTCCAAGCTTATTGAATACAGTCGGATCAGCTGTTGTTGCATCATATTGTACCTCCCCACCTTCAACTGCGTTCTTACCTTGCGATACCTCAAACGTTCCAAACACTTCGAGTCCACCTATTTTTACAAAGGGGTTAACCATAATGGCAGTCACATTATCTTTAAAGTTGGGATTTAAACGTCCGGAAAAAGCATTGCCAGTAAGGGTTGCATTTTCAGGTTCCATAGCAAACAAATAGTTTGAGCCGGTACGATCACCGCCATAGAGCGTGCCACTGATTGAAGATGTTTTATTAAGAAAAGATCCGGTTATGCGTACACGGCTTCTTTCTCCAAAAATTTTATCATAACCAAGTTTGGCATAGATAGAAGGACTTCTGCTTTCTGATTTTGAAACACTGCCTTGAATCTCACCGTTTGTCATTCCAACCATAGCTATAATGCCTTTTTTATGCCAGTACAACTCGCCACCAATCTCAGTGGTAAACGCATCTATAATGTTGTTATCCATAAATGGATTCCATAGTGTATTACCGCCATCGCTTCTGCGAAAATGAGCATCACCATAATTAATTTCCATGTGACCAACTTTTAAAGTAAGATCAGTCCATATTTTATCTAGAAAATCACTTTTCATAAAACTTACTTTATCTATCTGCACATACCCTCCCTTTACCCAAGTTTCGTTGTGATGATGTGTAGACATATAAGTAACTAAACTCACACGTACACCCTCAGCTAACTGCACATCGATATTCATATTCGCCTGTGCTAAAGGAAAACCAGAAGACAAATCATATAATTTGACAGCGCCTGAATTACTGTGCTTTAAGCTTTGATAACCTTGCGTGAAGTTAGCGCCAAGTCTGAGTTTTAAACCATCGAATGCAATGGTGTCATTTTTTGATGTTTCGAATACGTTGACACCGCGTTGGTCATAAGGACGGAAGTATTGAATATCACTGCGTTGAGCCCATGCGAACTGCACCATAACCACGAATAAGAAAATTCCTGCTATTCGCATTGTTGTAAAGTATTTCATGTTCTGTTTGTTTAAGGGTTTATAATATTGTTTTAATTGATAGTCGCTGCATGCGTAAGCACCAAGTCAAAATTGACAGTTATCTCATCACCTACTTTAATGGTACCTAATACCGCAGTAGGTGGAACCATTTTAAAATCTGTCATCTTTAATTTCTTTGAAACAGATAACTGCACATCACCATTTGGAAGGACTTTACCTTTTGATGTAAGTGTGACTGGCTTTGTCGTTCCTGCCATAGTTAGCTTTCCAGATGCTTCAATGGTTACTTCTTGGTTAGCCTCAATTTTAACCTGTGCGCTGCTTAAAGTATAAATTATATAAGGGTTCTTTTCTGAGTCAAAGGCTTCAGATGTTTTACGGTCCATAGTTTTACCTTCATCACTTTTAATACCTTCAACAGGTATTTTAATCTCAACATCTTTGATTGATTTAAGTGTATTGCCAACCGTATGTAAAGCACCCTTAAACTCAATCTTAGTAATCTTCGATTCCCAATCATGAAAAGACGATGTTCCGTTAACAGAAGCAGTTACTGACTTTAGTGAAAAATTCGTCTGTGCATGCGCATAAGAAGCGCCTAGAATTGTACAAAATACTACTCCATAAATAATACTTACATTAATTTTGTTCATTTTTTTCATGCTGTAAAAGTAGAGGTCGCGCATTTGCCCCATGCTGACGCTTGTTCTCCACATACATGATTTAAATCAGGAAATCAATTTCTAAAGTGGTGGGAAACTGTCATATAATCTGTATGCACCCATAGCCGTCAACCTAAGATGATAAATCACGGAGGACAAGTCATTAATTTAAGGGCGTGAAAAACGCCCTGGCATCATACTTTGAGGTGTCAAAATCTTAAAGCCATTTAGGGTCTGTGTCCTCATCATTAGCTATATCCCATCAAAAATCCCGGAGGGATTATATATAGGTAGATAATATTTTATAACGAAACAAGTGCCGTAGGTAGGATAAATATACGGACCCTACGACGGTATGTATGTTTGGCGGCTATGGTATGGACATAGACTACTTGCAATGCATTAAAGTAAATACACACATCGTATTTATGGAATCTGAAGTAATCCCATTCGGTGCTGAAAAATTACAGCTATATTTTTTGCCCTTACCTTAATTTCTTCCGCGTTAGACCCTGCGAAGTTCACATCCACCGTCTTTATGAAGAGTTTAAGCCACTGAACAAAATGTTCTTTTCCAATAGGGAGATCTATATGTTTTTGAAATGGATTACCACGGTAGTTTTGATCTCCAAAAATTACAGAAGACCAGAAGTTATATATATTTGGTAAATGCTGTGGCCAATCAACATGAATGAAAACAGGTGCAAGCAATTCATTAGCCTGAACCTTTTTGTAAAATTCATCCACTAGCTTTTCAATATCGTTTCTGTTGGCAATGTCGTTTAGCATATTATTGTAGTCAGTAGCAATCAAAGATCTTTTCTTGAAAAAAATTCTTAAGGCGCCATAAGCGTAAGATGATCCATACAAAAGTATAGCAGTATGGCACGTTTTTTTTAAGAAGTATATTAAAAATAGAATATATGAAAAATACAAACGTAAAAAAAAATAATATTTCTTCCTTAGCTACAGGCGAAACGAAATCAGCTTTGCTTGAATTATTCATTGATGAGATTAAGGATATTTATTGGGCTGAGAAGCACTTGTCTAAGGCATTACCTAAAATGCAAAAAGCAGCCTCTTCAGAAGTATTAAAAGAAGCTTTTAGCAGCCATCTCGGGCAAACGTTGGAGCATATTAAGCGTCTGGAAAACATTTTTGAATTGCTTGAAGAGAAAGCCCAAGGAAAAAAATGTGATGCAATGGAGGGATTGGTGGAAGAAGGGAAAGGAATTATTGAAGATACGGAAAAAGGAACAGCTACCCGCGATGTAGGCCTCATTCTGGCAGCCCAAAAAGTTGAGCATTATGAAATTGCTACGTACGGTGGATTATCACAATTAGCTAAAACACTAGACAGGAAGGATATTGCTGATATTTTAGATTTGACTTTGAGTGAAGAAAAAGCAACTGATGAATTACTTACCGAAATTGCAGAAAGCAAAATAAATTATCAAGCAAGTGAAGAGCTTGAAAGTGCTTAACTAATTTATATTTATAAAAAAAGAAGAATTGTAATAATTCTTCTTTTTTTTTGACTACGCTAATTTCTAATAAAATACATAACTCAGATGACTACGCAATCAAAGTATTCCTATTTTCATAAAAATGGCTTAAGTATAGTTTTGGTTTTGTGTATGCTTTTATGCCTCTTAGGTCAGTTCTTTACGGGTTGGAGTGAGAAGAACAATCAAAGAACTGAACAAAGACAGACAGAATTATCTATAATTGACTATGCTACAAGTGGACACTTCTTACAAGCTACTTTTGAAAATTGGGAAAGCGAATTTTTACAAATGGCATTATATGTTTTACTCACAGTCTCTCTTCGGCAGCAAGGTTCTTCAGAAAGTAAAAAATTACAAGGGAAGGAAGAAGTTGATCGCGAACCTAAGGTTCACAAAGACGCGCCATGGCCTGTAAGAAAGGGTGGAATATGGCTTAAACTGTATTGCAATTCCTTATCCATTGCCTTTACTATTTTATTCTGCATTTCTTTTTTATTTCATTTTTGGGGAAGTCTAATTGAACAGAATGAAGAAAATGTAGGCAAGGGCCTGCCGGTGGAGTCGTGTGTTACTTATATAATGAAATCTCGTTTTTGGTTTGAATCTTTTCAAAATTGGCAAAGTGAATTTCTGGCGGTGGTCTCAATCGTTATATTATCAATTTGGTTACGGCAGAAGGGTTCACCTGAGTCTAAACCCGTAGACGCATCTTATAAGGAAACTGGGTCTTAAGCGTGCATAGAATTTTAATGACTTATCATTAGTTTTAATATGCTTAAAGCAAAAATACTTCGCGTGGCTCTCATCGATTCTAATTCAATGTAATTGGTGCTAGCATTAGTAGGAAATCAAACTGCATGCAAAATTAAATACCACGATAGATATCTGAGTGTACTACTGAAATGGGAAATAAAGATCAAAGGTCGCTCCCTTTGAAGGCCTTCCTTCGGCCATGATTATCCCGCCATGATTTTGCATTACTTTTTTTGCAATCGCTAAGCCAATACCCGTTCCGCTATACTCAGTTCTAGGATGAAGTCTTTGAAATACTTCGAATATCTTATTAGCATTCTCTGCTTCGAAACCTATTCCATTATCAGAAAATCTGATCTTATTATATTTTTTGAGATCATTAACTAACCCTAGTGGAATGTCTTTTGCATTAACAACGTTGGATGTTATTTTGATAATAGGAGGATTACCCTCTTTGGTGAACTTCAAACAATTAGAAATAAGATTTGAAAACAGCTGATATATCTGAAACTCTATGCCGTTAATAAATGGTAATTTATCCACCTCCAAGGACGCTTGCTTCTCTGAAATTTTCAGTTCGAGATCTGATCTAACTGTGCTAAGTGTTATGTTCAAATCTATTTTGGAAAAGTTACTATTATCATTTGAAACTTGTGAAAATGACAACAGATCTTCGATCAGCTTTTCCATTCGAACCGCACTGCTAGCGATTTTCTCAGCGAACGCTTTAGTTTTTAAAGGGTCTTCACTTTCCAGCATACGTGATGTAAAGGTTTGGATCTTTCGTAAAGGTTCCTTTAAGTCATGACTGGCAACATAAGCGAACGAATTAACCTCTTCATTCAGGCGTTCAAGCGATTTGTTTTTTTGCTCTAGCTCAATAGCATTCGATTGTAAAAGATCATCAGCTTGTTTTTTTGCGGTTAAATCACGAGTTACCTTAGAATAGCCTATGATCTCATTTTTTTCATTGTGGAGGGCTGTAATAACTACATAACCCCAAAACCGTGAGCCATCTTTTCGTAGCCTCCAGCCCTCGTGAATAACTTTCCCTTTTTCTGCAGCGTCTGCTAAAAGCTTTTTAGGGAAACCAGCTTCTCGGTCGTCATCCGGATAAAACTTTTCAAAGCTACTGCCTACAATCTCATTATAGCTGTAGCCCTTTATAAATTGAGCTCCTGCATTCCAGTTCTGTACTATTCCTTCCGTATCTAACAATATAATTGCATAATCCTGAACCTCAGCTATCATTTTATGGTAACGTTCCTCGCTTTGCTTCAACTTATCATTCTTAAACTTTAATTCATCAGCATAATTATTGAGTTTATCTTCCGCAATTTTCTTATCGGTTAGATCACGTGTTACTTTAGAAAAACCAAAGATCTCGCCTTTGTCATTATGCAATGCAGTAATAGCAACACTGCCCCAGAAGCGGATTCCGTCTTTACGAATTCGCCAACCTTCGTGTAATACTGACCCCTTCTCGGTTGCTTCATTTAAAAGTTTTTCAGGGAGGTTCGCATCCTTATCTTCCTTAGTGTAAAACAGTCTAAAGCTTTTGCCTATTATCTCTTCGGCTTTGTATCCTTTAACTCTTTCTGCACCCTTATTCCAGTCAAGCACTTTACCGGTTGGATCAAGAAGGATGATTACATAATCACTAACTTCTGTCACCATTTTGTGGTAACGCTCTTCGCCCTGTTTTAACTCCACGTTTTTAATCTTTAGCTCCTCAACATAGTTGCTGTATTTGTCTTCAGCTATCTTTCTTTCCGTGAGGTCCCTGGTAACTTTTAAATATCCGACAACATCTCGCGCATCGCTATGAATTGCTGTAATTGTAATGCTACCCCAAAATCGAGATCCATCTTTTCTCACCCGCCAGCCTTCATGGTTTGATTTACCTAATCTGCATGCAGTAGCCAGTAGATCATCCGGTAGTTTGGCATCTCTGTCTTCCTTGGCATAAAAGACCTTATAATTTCTTCCAATTATTTCCGAAGGTGAATATCCCTTGATTTTTTCGGCTCCCTTGTTCCATGTAGTGACGTTTCCTGCGTTATCGAGAAGTATGATTGCGTAATCTTCAACTTCATCAATAAGTCTTTCAAAGCGCTCTTCCTGCAATTTGCCCCTAACTACAGAATTATCTTGAGGACTATTAGAAACAGAATTTAGTGACAGATTTTTATCCTTGGTAGCCATTGTTACGCCTTAGAATGTAAAATGTTGAATGGTCAAAATATACGCGAAAGACGTGCTCAAATTAAGAGAAAGCATAAGCTATTATTTAAAAAATCATGCCAGCAATACAATTCACATTTTTCAAATTTCAGAGATATACGAAATTATGCGATTAATAAAGCCAAATCTCCTACCTTAACCCTCTATAGATCGATATTAGATGACAACAAAAAATGAACAAGACAATACTGAAACCAACAAGGTGAGTATTGTCAATAAAAATGGACCTGTTATTATTATTGAAGATGATGCTGATGATCAGGATATTTTGACTGAAATCTTTCAGAAGTTAAAATATCCAAATAAGGTATTATTCTTTTTTGATGGTCAAGACGCACTAGATTTTATCAATGATACAAGTGAATCGCCTTTCCTTATATTATCGGATATAAATATGCCGAAACTAGATGGGTTTGCTTTAAGAGAAAAATTAAGAACAGATGAAAAGTTAAATATTAAATGTATCCCATATCTGTTTTTCACAACAGCATCAAATCTGAAAACTGTAGTTAATGCTTATAGCTCGTCCGTGCAGGGCTTTTTTGTTAAACAGACTTCAATGTCTGAATTAGAAAAAACAATTTTTGTGATTATGGAGTACTGGCGAAAGTGCGCCGCACCAAATGATTTTCCAGATTAACTTCTGAGCTGGGGAACATAAGGGAGAAGTCTATTTGATGTAGTATTTTATGTAGGCTCTGCTTATTATTTCTAATGTGATTCTTAGAAATTGATCGCTTAAATAATAAAGGAAAAGATACTTGGAAGAGAAGCAAAAATGGATTTTAAATGTATTTTATCTTTAAATTCCAAACAGAATATTATTTATTTGAACCTATAATATCCCTTTTACGGATTAAAATCCTGCCAAGACATGCATCTGAGCAGGAGCATTTAATGGACATAGTGCAGGCATGTATGATACAGTAGCGCCACCACCCGCTGCGCGGCTATTTCTTATTTCTGTGCCGGTATGTTCGGCTTGCTGAAAAGACCGTATTAGAATCTCTAGAGCACGACCTGCAATTTTACCACCCTAAGAGATATCATGTTTTCTATTCTGCACGTTCCCAACACTCGAACTTAAACTTTCAACTTCGTCAGCTCCAACCCCAATTCATCAATCCTCCTCTCAATTTCCTTCTCGTGCTGTGGCGTCACTGTTATGCTTCGGCTAATAACATCGTAGCCTGATGGAGTAAAGCGTGTTTTCTTAAAATAAATAATGGCCCATTGTTTTTCCTGACCGATTACTAGTATGCTCCACTTGCTTTTCAGTATACCTAAAATTCCTTTTCCCCGCCATGTAAACTCCCGGTTATTCTGACTTGTAGGTGTATCGATGCCCAAAATACGTTTGCGCTTTCCTTTTTTATCGTACATCACGATATCGATTAGCACTTGTTTATTCTTTCGCTCGCTAATTGTATAATTGAATGTTGGATTGGTCTTATTTCCTTTCAGCCACATCGGAAAGTTAGACCGCGTAACAAACCATTTGCCAGCGATATCCTTTAAAGGTATCTGTTCACTTGAACCCTGTCCATAAACATGGCATCGGAAAGAAATGATGATTATCGCTATAACTTTGAACTTCATTTACTCGCAGATCATGTGGATAGCATAAATAATCATTCCTCATAGATAATAGCTATAGTTGATAGTCACAAGAGCTTCCATTTGTCAGGAACATAACTCCATAATACTTCATCTGAGTATCAATTTATTAATAGAAGTAGATCGCCAACCCTGCTAATTTCTCAGTGTAATTTTGCTTTTGAACTTTTCCTCATATGAACTGCCTCCACGGTTGATATAAGTTGACAAGCATGTAATGGAAGCAGCATGACCTATTGACTTGTGTGATGTTTTGCAGCATGGAAAAAGAATTTCATATTAGGCGCTATTATTTATACACAATGTGAGGTAAAGTTTTTTTCATTTCATTTACCACTTCTTCATTCGCTTTATCTTTTGATGAATAATAAATTTTCTTACCATCAGTCTTTGTTAATAGAATTATAGGCTTCCTATCAGAATTCAAAATCAATTTCACTATTTCTCCTCTATCGGTTTTGAAATATCCTTTATTTATCGTTCCGAGAGCAAATCCATTAGTTTTTAAAGTGATTTCCGGCAATTGACTGACTAGCTCCACACTTTGTATTTCAGTTGGATCTAGAGTCTCTCCGTAACTTCCCTCAAATGCTATGTTTTTTGAATCAACCATCAGTTTATCTTCCTTAAATCCAAATCCAAAAAGGCAAATAACAAAAAGCAGAGTTCCTACAAGGATAAAAACTCCGGCTTTATTCCGCGTTGTGCTTACTCCCTTTACATATTTTGAACTTGTTGCTATAAAATAGATATAAGATAGAATCGGATAAACGGCTAAGAATATCCCAACCATATTTTTGTTGCTTAAGTAGTGCAACGCAGTCCCAAGAGCAAAAAATGATACTCCTAAAGAAATATGGAACTTTCGGAAATAAGGAATATAAGCTTTTAGGTCTACTTTCTTTCTTTCTTCTTCATTCATAGTGTTGTATCCTGAAAGAAGATATTTGGCATTATGCTCTGTTACTGTAAATCCCAATGCACCAAAAATTAAACTCATTCCAATTAATACATATATCATATTCTTGATTTGCCTAAAGTCTGTATTAAATATCAAGGTAACCTTTCTGGCAAAATTATACAAAGTGCTAATCTTCCAAAGCCCTATTACTTTTTATGGGATTGGATTGGTGTTGATATTGACTTATTGGCCGGTTCTATTAATACCACTTAAAGCAAATAATTTCAACGTGTCTGGTATATTCTATTAAAGGATTCTTTTATCTTTGATATAGTCTCAACCTTCAACGTCATTTCCCTATTGTTCTCAATACTTCTCTACAGCATCTTATGAATAACATAATGCGTGAGGAATGACAGGATTATCGAACTAAAATGAAACCCAAACTCATTGTGAAGGAAGGCACAATAATAGCGTAGATCCCTGATTTTGTCTTGCACAAGGGCAAGTTTACTAGTTCAAGTTGGTTCTCATACAAAGTGGGAAAGATTTTATTCTTTTATAAGATGGCGGTAATGATACTATGAAATTTGTTTAAGAAGGAATTACAATGCAGTGCAAAAAGGTAGCACTGGAAGGCGTTTCAGGTATGTCAATTCAATTCCAATATTTCTGGTCTGGTTTGCAATAACCTTGCATAAAACGTTAAACTTCCAGCCTTAATTTATTTAAACCTGTTCGTTTTTCCGTCTTTTTAGGCGGGCGAATAAATTTATACGCGCTGTTTGCCACGTGATTTTTGTTCAAGTTGGCATAATGTGTAGTTTCAAAGCTCTGCATTTTTTGGATCGCCTGAAACGGAAATAAGGTAAAGACTCTCATTATTCAGTGTTTTTCATAATTTTGATTCAAAAGATCAACGTGCCAAATATCTTAGTAATAGACGACGAAGAGAACCTAAGAAAATTACTAGCTCGGGTAATTGAGCTTGAAGGATATTCTGTCTTTCAGGCAAATTCTGTTAAAGATGGCATTAAGCAACTGAACAAAGAATCAATTCATGTCGTGATTTCGGATGTAAAATTACCGGATGGAAATGGTGTGGATCTAACTGGTAGAATCAAACATGACTACCCAGCAATCGAAGTAATTGTATTGACGGCGTTTGGTACAATAGAAGATGGTGTAAGGGCTATTAAATTGGGTGCATTTGATTACCTGACAAAAGGCGATCACCAGGAAAAAATAATTCCACTTGTAAGCAAAGCATGTGAAAAAGCAATCTTGCAACAAAGAGTTTACAACCTTGAATCCAAGCTTCAAACGAAATTTGGATTTTATAACATCCTTGGTAAAAACAAACTGCTTCACCAATGCATAGAATTAGCAAAAAAAGTTGCTTGTACTGACACCACCGTTTTATTACTTGGAGAAACGGGAACAGGAAAGGAAGTCTTTGCACAAGCTATCCATTACGAGAGTATAAGAAAAGCAAAGCAATTTGTAGCATTAAATTGTAGTGCCTTTTCTAAAGATCTTTTAGAGAGTGAACTTTTCGGTCATGCAGAGGGTGCCTTCACAGGCGCCGTGAAATCGAAAAAAGGATACATTGAAGAAGCCCATGAAGGAACGCTGTTTCTGGACGAGATAGGAGAAATGAATATTGATCTTCAATCTAAACTTTTGCGGGTTCTCGAAACTGGCGATTTTTACAGAGTAGGCGAAAGCAAATCCAGGCATGCCAACGTGAGATTCATTGCTGCAACGAATAGGGATCTTGAGAAGGCTTCTGATAATGGAAATTTCAGAAAAGATCTCTTCTATCGGCTTTCGGTTTTCACCATTGGTCTTCCGTCACTCCGAGATCGTAAGGATGATATTCCGATTCTTGCAAATCACTTTATAAAACAGTTCTCATTAAAGACCAATAAGCCTGAGCCTAATGTAACAGAATCTTATGCAAAATCACTTCAACAGCATCCATGGAAGGGAAACATAAGAGAGCTTAAAAATGTTATAGAACGAAGTGTTATACTCTGTGAGGATGAATTGGATCAATCAATTCTACCTTCTGATTTCAATATGTATGGTGATTCTGATTCACTTGATCTTGCAAGTGTAGAAAAAAGACATATTAAAAAAATACTTGCCTACACAGGCGGCAATAAAACTCAGACGGCAAAGCTTCTCGATATTGGTTTAACAACACTATACCAAAAAATAAAAGATTTCAATCTCTAATAATTAATTAAGTACGGCTTAAAAAAGTCAAACGGTACTTAACTTTGCCTATTTATTTTTTAAAGATCTACGAACTCAGTAAAACTTTTTGCCGCATTTTGAAATTCTGACGGCATCAAAATTACAGTTGTATTGTTATCAATCCCAATGTCAGAAAGCATTTGCACTCGTCTCAGGTCAAGCGCAAGAGGAGTTTCAAACATCCGTTTAACAGAAAGCGATAGTTTTTCAGAAGCATCGAGTTCAGCTTCAGCCTTAATTATTCTCGCGCGTTTTTCACGTATCGCTTCGGCCTCTCTCTTGCAATTGCTCTTTGCATAGACTCTGGGATCACAACGTCTTTCATTTCACCATTTCAATTTTTATACCCCATGATTCTGTGGTGCTATCTACCATCTGATTCTGAATCCTGCAAGAAATAAAACAAATATTGAAATTGTATACTAACCTATACTTAAGTGTTTTTAAAATGTGATAAAACAGATTTGAAGAAACCTAATGACGTTAAAAAGGTCATGCTAGCAAAAAGTGTTCAATTCCTGCAATACACCCTTCGGATTCCGAAGGGTTTTACATTGCAGATTTCCATAATGATTTGAATATCAAAAGAATCGCACGATAGGCACGTTAGTGGCTTAAGGAATGTAATGTTATTAGATACGTACGAATTTTAAAAACTCACATAAGTATTATGGCAAGCCTTAATGACTTTGTTGATCTGGCTCTTTATAGCGTGTTGTTTTTCAATTGTAATTCGAATTATTCCTAATAACAAAATGGATGCACTAAAGAATTAAAAACCACTTATATGATGACATTTACGCTAACAATTGCCGGGGTACTATGCTTCGTGCTTTTTTTTAAAATCATTGACTACTTCGAAAAAATATAAAACTATGATCGCATTATTCATTGTCGCCATTCTTGTATTTATCTACATGTGTTATGTGCTTGTTAAACCTGAAAAATTTTAATTTATGAACTCAGAAATTATCGGTGTATTTCTCACGTTTTTACTCGCGGTCGTGCTGGCTATACCCCTTGGAAAATATATTGCCAGTGTTTATGCTGGTGATAAAACATTTCTTGATGTTATCCTTAATCCGATAGAGAGATTTTTTTATAAAGCCAGTAGCATTGATGTTAATCGTGAAATGACATGGAAGGAAAATCTTGTCGCGCTGCTCATGATCAACATGATTTGGTTTTTCTGGGGGATGTTCGTTCTTATGAACCAGGGATGGCTTCCACTAAATCCTGATGGCAACGCCTCTATGACTCCAGACTTAGCCTTCAATACCACTATAAGTTTTATTGTCAATTGTAATCTACAGCACTACTCAGGTGAGACAGGAGTCTCTTACTTTTCACAGATTTTTGCATTAATGTTCTTTCAATTTGTTTCGGCTGGAACCGGAATGGCAACTGCTGCAATCATCTTTAAAAGTCTTCAGGCAAAAACCCTTGAAACTCTTGGAAACTTCTACGCGCTATTTGTGAAAAGTTGCTTACGAATTCTATTTCCATTGTGTCTTGTTGTGTCTGCCATTTTCCTGATGGAAGGAATGCCTATGACCTTCGAAGGGAAAGATACCATTACTACTGTTGAGAATGATACCATTCATGTTAGTCGTGGTCAGCTCGCCGCATTTGTTCCAATCAAACACATAGGTACAAACGGGGGTGGATACTTTGGCGCCAATTCAGCACACCCTTTTGAAAATCCTACCTATCTCACAAATATTGTTGAGATGGTTTCCCAGACAATCATTCCATTTGCTATGGTATTTGCACTGGGATTTTTCATCAGACGAAAAAAATTCGCCTACATGGTTTTTGGTGTAATGACCATTGGCTTTTTCCTTCTTTTATTTCCAACCCTTTATTACGAGATCAAAGGTAATCCGCAAATAGAAAAAATGAGTATTGATATGGCAGCAGGGGCTATGGAAGGAAAAGAAATCCGATTTGGGTCGGCAGCTTCTGCTTACTGGAGTATTGCCACAACAGTAATATCTACGGGCTCTATCAACTCGTGGCACGATAGCTTCATGCCCTTATCAGGAATGTTCCAGCTTCTGGCCATGATGACAAATGCGTTCTATGGTGGTGTGGGTGTCGGGATTCTTAACTTTTACGTTTTTATTATCCTTGCCGTTTTCATTTCAGGAATGATGGTAGGACGTACGCCGGAATTTATGGGCAAAAAAGTTGAAGCTAAAGAAATGAAGATCGCCATGATTGTTGCATTACTTCACCCCTTCCTCATACTTGCGGGTACTGCACTCGCCAGTTATAACTTCGTTCAAAATCCCGGCGTCGGCTGGTTGAATAACCCCGGGCACCACGGTTTCTCAGAAATGTTGTATGAGTATACATCGTCTGCATCTAACAACGGTTCTGGCTTTGAAGGATTAGGTGATAATAATCCATTTTGGAATATAACAACAGGTTTTGTATTGATCTTAGGAAGATACATACCGATTATTGGACCGATTGCTATTGCTGGTATACTGGCGCGCAAAAAATTTATTCCGGAAAGTGCGGGAACACTTCAAACAGACACAGCGACTTTCGGTATGATGATACTTGCAGTTATATTTCTTGTTGCTGCGCTATCATTCTTTCCTGCACTTGCACTCGGTCCAATTGCAGAACACTTTTCCATTTACTAATCAATTCTAAAATGAAAAATCGACATACATCATTATTTCCTGCTGATCTCCTAAAGGTTTCTTTAAAGGAGGCATTCATAAAACTGAACCCGCGGCTTCTCATCAAGAATCCTGTTATGTTTACAGTGGAGATCGGAACAATCGTAATGTTTATGGTAACCATTAACGTGGCCATGGGTGAAAAGGCGCAGGGTAGTCTTAGCTATAACCTTTCCGTATTTTTCATTCTGTTTCTTACGTTGGTGTTTGCCAACTTCGCAGAAGCCATTGCGGAGGCACGTGGAAAAGCGCAGGCAGATTCACTTCGTAAAACAAGGGAAGATACCCCAGCAAAAGTCTTAGATGACAATGGAATAGTAACCACGAGAGCATCAAGTCAATTAAAAAAGGGTGACGTTTTTATTTGTGAAACGGGCGATCTTATTCCTTCTGACGGAGAAATTATTGAAGGCATTGCAACCATCGATGAGTCTGCCATAACCGGTGAGTCGGCTCCGGTGATCCGCGAGGCGGGTGGTGATAAATCGTCAGTAACCGGCGGCACCAAAGTACTTTCTGATAAAATAAAAGTTTTGGTTACAACACAACCTGGTGAAAGCTTCCTCGATAAGATGATCAGTCTTGTTGAAGGCGCAAATCGTCAGAAGACACCAAATGAAGTTGCACTGAATATTTTACTAGCGGGATTCACACTAATCTTTACCGTTGTATGTATCACATTAAAACCATTTGGTGATTATGCAAATACACCAATTTCCATAGCCGCATTTATTTCCCTCTTCGTTTGTCTTATTCCTACTACCATAGGTGGATTGCTTTCTGCTATTGGTATTGCCGGGATGGACAGAGCGCTTCGCGCTAATGTGATCACTAAATCTGGTAAAGCAGTTGAAACCGCTGGCGACCTTGACACGATCCTTCTTGATAAAACCGGAACAATCACCATTGGAAATCGTAAGGCCACTCATTTTTATCCTGCCAGTGGCATAGCAGAAGATATTTTAATAGAGTGCGCTACCCTTGCATCACTTTCTGATGCAACGCCAGAAGGAAAATCTATCGTTGAGCTTGCTGCCGTAAAGGGGTATAAACATCCTGCAGGTATGGGAAGCATAGGTGATTTAACCCTTGGCCTTCCTCAAGTAAGAATTATCAAATTCTCTGCCAGTACAAGATTGTCAGGAATTGATCTTGAGGGAAGAAGTATTCGTAAAGGTGCATTTGATGCTATCAAAATGCTAGCGGAGAAAAATGGCAATATAGTGCCCGAAGAACTTACTACAACGATCAACAAGATATCCTCCAATGGCGGCACACCACTGGTTGTCTCTGAAAATAATGTAGTACTCGGCGCAATTGAACTTCAGGACATTATCAAACCCGGTATTCGCGAACGCTTTGACAGGCTTCGAAAAATGGGCGTTAAAACAGTGATGGTCACAGGTGACAATCCTCTTACCGCGAAGTACATCGCAGAAAAAGCAGGTGTAGATGATTTCATCGCTGAAGCAAAACCAGAAGATAAACTCGAATACATACGAAAGGAACAAGCAGGGGGTAAGCTTGTTGCAATGATGGGTGACGGAACTAATGATGCTCCTGCTCTTGCGCAGGCAGATGTTGGTGTAGCTATGAATAGTGGCACGCAGGCAGCCAAAGAAGCTGGCAACATGGTGGATCTCGATAATGATCCGACCAAATTGATTGAGGTCGTTGAGATTGGTAAGCAACTGTTAATGACACGTGGGGCACTAACAACTTTTTCCATAGCGAATGACGTAGCAAAATATTTTGCCATCGTTCCGGCACTTTTCATTGCTTCAATTCCAGCATTGCAAAGTTTGAATATCATGAATCTTTCAAGCCCTGATAGTGCCATTCTTTCGGCAGTAATATTCAACGCTATTATCATTCCAATACTTATACCCATTGCTTTAAAAGGTATTACGTACAAGCCCATAGGCGCGAGTGCTTTGCTTCGTAGAAATCTTGTCATCTATGGGTTAGGCGGACTAATCGTCCCATTCATTGGAATCAAAATTATTGACATGGCAGTATCATTATTTATCTAAAACGTTATGCAAACACATATATTTCCAGCTCTAAAACTCACAGCATTATCAATAATATTCTTTTCAGGAATTTATACTGGCATGGTTTGGATGATGGCACAGTTGGCACCCAATCAGGGTGAAGGTGAACTCGTAGAATTGAACAGCAAAGTTGTTGGATATGCAAAACTTGGACAATCCTTTAAGGGTGACAACTATTTTCAATCACGGCCATCGGTAGTAGATTATAATGCAGCGGGTTCCGGAGGATCAAACAAAGGTGCATCAAGTGAAGATCATCTGGCTATCGTACAGGCACGCATCGATACTTTTCTTACTCATAATCCTGATATCAATCTAGAAAAAATACCTGTGGAATTAGTGACAGCTTCTGCCAGTGGATTAGATCCTGACCTATCGCCTGCAGCAGCTAAGATTCAGATCGATAGAATTTCCACTAAACGGAAGATAGACAAAGCAAAACTTAATGCGCTTGTTGATGAGCATACAGAAGGACCTTTGCTTGGATTACTTGGCCCTGTGAAAGTAAATGTGCTAAACCTGAATATTGCTTTAGACAAATTAAAGTAAAACATAACATTATTGTATGAGAATTTACATATCACTTTTAGCAGGTTTATTTTTATCGGTTCCAAAGACTGAGCCTATTAAAAGCAATACATTTATAGATACTTCGCTGGGCATTAGCTTCTGATTGTATGGACGAGAAAGAAAAATCGGTTGAACACTTTCTTAATCTTATCCGCAAATCCAAGCGTGGCAAGTTCAAGGTCTACATTGGTATGAGTGCGGGAGTCGGAAAATCTTTCAGGATGTTGCAGGAAGCACATAGTATGGTTAAGAATGGCATCGATGTAAAAATAGGATATATTGAAACGCATAAACGAAATGAGACTGAAGCGTTGATTGAAGGCCTGTCACTAATACCACGCAAAAAGCTATTCTATAAGGGGAAAGAACTTGAAGAAATGGATCTTCAAAACATTATCAATATTCATCCAGAAGTAGTGATTGTTGATGAACTTGCGCACAACAATATCTCAGGAAGCAAAAACGAAAAACGCTGGCAGGATGTAATAGAGATACTGGATGCTGGAATTAGCGTGATCAGTGCAGTCAACATTCAGCATATTGAAAGCATTAACGGGGAGGTCTTTACTATCACAGGAATACAAGTAGCAGAACGGATTCCTGACAAGCTGCTTCAAATGGCGGATGAGGTTGTAAACATTGATCTTACCGCTGATGAATTGATTGCAAGGTTAAAAGAAGGTAAGATCTATGATCCATCAAAAGTAGAAACGGCTCTGAGTAATTTTTTTCAGTCTGACAAGATACTTCAATTAAGAGAGCTTGCATTAAAGGAAGTTGCGTCGCAGGTAGAAAGAAAGGTAGATAATGAGGTTAAGGTAAATGCACGTCTTCGTCATGAAAGGTTTTTGGCATGCATAAGCAGCAATCCAGAAAATGCAAAAATGATCATTCGAAAAACGGCCCGGCTGGCCAGCTATTATAATTCCAAATGGCATGTTTTATATGTACAAACGCATAACGAAGATGCGAACCGAATCAAGCTTTCAATTCAGCGGCATTTAATAAATAATTTTAAGCTTGCTACCGAAATGGGTGCCGAGGTGCTGCAAATCAAAAGTAACAATGTTCCGGCATCAATTATAAAAACTGCAGAGGAAAAACAAATTACTACCATTTGTATAGGATTACCGAGGATACGATTCTGGCAGGTGGTGACTAAAACAAATTCCTTTAGCAGGCTATTGAAAAAACTTTCAGGATCAGATATAGATTTGGTAATACTATCATGAGAATCAAGACAAAAATAACACTGGGTGTAGTTTTTCTTTTCACTGTCATTCTCGGTATTGGCGGGTTAGGTCTTTACAGCATATCAAAGCTGTCTGATGATTCGGCAAATATTTTAAAAGACAATTATGAATCGCTGGAACTTTCTAAAAGCATAATTAGAAACTGTGACAGCCTGTTTATTGACTCATTAAAAGCGATTCAGGATATTGAACGGAACATTCAATTGCAGGAGCAGAATATTACAGAGGCTGGAGAACAACAAGCAACTGTTGAGATTCGTAAGGTCTTTGAAAAAGTAAAAATCATGGGTATTACCTTGAGTAATGTGAGGTCTCTTAGAAAATCAAGTCTTGATATCCAAGAACTAAATATGAAAGCAATTATTCGAAAAAATCAGTTAACACAACAGACCGCTTCTAATGCCTCAACCTACCTAATTCTGATCCTTACTATTTTCTCTCTTCTGGCCTTCACGTTTACGATAAATTTCCCTGGATATATTGCAAATCCTATTGTTCAACTGACACAAAGCATCAAGTCCATTGCTAATAAAAAATATGAAGAGCGATTGCATTTTGACAGGAACGATGAATTTGAAGAACTAGCAGAGGCCTTTAATCAAATGGCTGAAAAACTTGATGAGTATGAACACAGTAACCTCGCAGGAATTTTGTTTGAAAAAAAAAGGATAGAAACAATTATTAACCGGATGTCAGATCCTGTGATTGGCCTAGATGATCATAAAAAAGTTGTGTTCTCAAATGATCAAGCCTTACTTTTGTTAAACATTACAAAAGATCAGCTACTCGGAAGATATGTTCCGGATGTTGCGCTTGAAAATGATTTATTCAGAGCGCTGATCAAACCCAATAGTCTGGCTAAAACAGATGGATTAATCAAAGTAGCATTAAATGAGAAAGAAAATTATTTCTCAAAAGAAAACATTGTAATAAGCTATAAGCCCACTGGGGAAAAGGAAACTGTAAACATCGGAGAGGTTATCTTGTTAAAAAATATTACATCTTATAAAGAACTTGATCTTGCGAAAACTAATTTTATAGCAACAATTTCACATGAACTTAAAACCCCTATTGCATCCCTTCAAATGTGCGTCAAGTTATTACAGGATAAACGTGTCGGAACTTTGAATGAAGAACAGGAAAGTATTATAAAAACGTTCAATGAAGAG
Source organism: uncultured Cyclobacteriaceae bacterium (assembly GCA_964235605.1). GTDB lineage: Bacteria > Bacteroidota > Bacteroidia > Cytophagales > Cyclobacteriaceae > DATCRE01. Next base: position 28,058 of record CAXSCR010000003.1, read on the forward strand.
ATCCTTAGGCTTTCAAAAATTACCAATGAATTACTTGATCTCTCCCAGGTGGAAACAGGTAACATCAAGCTGGACATTAAACAGAACGATTCAAATGATATTATTAATTTGGCCATTGAAGCAGTGAAATTTCAAGCGGAACGCAAAAACATAAAAGTATCAATAGATAACCCAGAAAAAGAATTGTTCATTCATGCTGACGCAGACAAAACTACCTGGGTACTTGTTAATCTATTAACAAATGCAATTCGATACAGCCCGGAGAATGGAAAAATAATTCTGGCATGTAATGCACACAATGGAAAAGTGAACTTTTCAATAAAAGATTTTGGACCTGGCATTGAAAAGCAATTCTTACACAGACTTTTTGAAAAATTCTTTCAGGTGCCTGGCACTCCCACTGGAACAGGTTTAGGATTAGCCATATCCCGTGAATTCATCGAAGCACAAGGCGGAACAGTCAAAGTTGAAAGTGAAATTGGTAGAGGAAGTGAATTTTCCTTCAGTCTGCCGATAGGTTAACTTCTTCATCATCTTTCTGAATTAATTATTTTTAACAAGACACAGTTTACATTGCAATCTTTCACAATGCCATCTTGTACGGACGATAGACAGATTTTAAGAGGTTACCCCGGTATGCTTACGTATTTTTATTATATAAGAATGTAATTCGCTTCCGTAGTATTTGCAAGAAGCTGGCTGTTTTACCAAAGTTAACGTAAGTGTATTTATTTTACAAATAAGCTTTCCCTGATGGGATTAAAGTTGGTGGAAGCCAATGATTTGGGATCAAAGCATGAAGCATACTCAATACAAAACTACCGACAATCAGTTTGATTATTTAAATCATTTTAACAATAGCAAAATACAACATAAAACCAATCCATTGTATCACTACTCCTCTTCTTCGCTATTCTTCATTTTAGCCAATAGGGAATATGCGCCTTTAATAACAACCGAAGTATTCTGTACTTTAAAATCTTTCGGAAGGTCGATTTCAGTGTACCCCAGTTCCTTGTCGCCAATTTTAACTTCCACCATTGTAAAATGTTGGCCGTCTTCTGAATGGTCTCTTTCTTCAGATGCTATGAAAATATATTTAACCCCTTGATAATCTATTATAGCTTGGTCTGGCAACGCATTTACCAGCGCACCACCTGTTTCGACCATGGCTTTTAAATACATACCAGGTAATAGGTCGGTATCCTCTTTATCAATGTGACAATGGATTCTAATAGTGCGGTCTGCGGTGATCTCCCTTCCAATAAGGTAAACTGTGGCCATGCGTTCGGAGGTCTCATTAGCTAATGTGAATCTTACTTTTTGCGCCATTTTTAATTTAGGAACATCTTTTTCAAAAACGGTTAACTCAGCATGAAGATGTTCAGTGTCTACAATTTCGAAAAGGACATCAGAGGGATTGACAAACTTTCCAATGTTGACATTAACTTCCGTAACGTATCCATTGATAGGCGAATAGAGAGGAATTGTACTGCTGATATTCCCACCTTCAACGGCAACGGAATTCAGATTGAGCACTTTAAGTTTCTCTTTCAAACCGTTGTATTTCCCGAGCCAAGTAACATAAGTGGTTTTAGATTGTTGAAGTGTCTTTGTGGAGTTAACATTTTCCACTGCTAGTTGCTGTTGTCTTTCATAATCAGCTTTCGCAAAATCAAATTGATTTTTAGCCTCTATATAATCCTGTTGCAACTGAATAAAATCCAAATTCTCTACAGTTGCAATTTGCTGGCCTCTCTTTACGTGTGAACCTTGTAATAAAATAGTGTTCTTCAAGAATCCACCCAAAGGTGCAGAGATACTTACAAGTTGTTGTGGCGGCACATCCAATACGCCATTTACTTTTACAGTACCACTAATTTGTCGATGTTCAACCTTGCCTAAAACTATACCTGCATTCTCTATTTGATCTGGCGTTAATAAAACGATGTTGCTCTCCTCGGTTTCTTTATCCTCATCCACTGCTTCGTTAGTTGATTTATTTCCGCAGGAAGTAATAACCATTACTCCAATGCTAATTATTAGTATTTTATATATGCTATGTATTTTTTTCATGTTCAGATCTTATTTGTTACCCGATAAATATTCGATGTAAATAATACTTTGATTGTAATCATTTAAAGTTTGCAAGTACACCTCTTGTATAGTAATGACATTTCGAAGACCTAGGAGATATTCGGCATACCCTATGTCTCCACCTTTAAATGCGGATTGAGATTGTTTTAAAATCAGGTCAGCGCTTGGCAGTGCAGAGGTTTGATAATATTCGAGACTGCTTTTGTTTTTAATATATTGTTGAATTGCCTGTTTCAATTTTGCCCTTAAAGAGATTTGAAAATTATTGTAATTACTTTCAGCAGCTTTCTTATTGAACTCGGCAGCCTTTACGCGTGCTTGATGTGGAACAAACCAAAGTGGAAATGAAACACCTACTTGCAAACCAGAAAAGCGATTACTCTTGGTGGCTGGTGTACTTTCAAAGTTCGGGGTACCAATCAGTGTTTGATTAAAATATCCTACAATCACGTCAGGGGCAAACTTGGCAGCCTCAACTCTTTTCTGACTTTCACTAACAACAATTTGCTGCTGGCTATAAGCAAGTGCAGGATTTGATAAATAAGAAACAGTGTCCAGGGCTAACTTAAATTCTAGCGCGTTAAGTACAGTATCAGCAATTTCAATTATTGCATTGCTGTTTAACAATGAACCAAGCTCAGTTTGCAATGCACTGAGTACACCTTCATTCTGCCGGATCTGATTCTTAATTTCATTACGCTGCATTTCTGCTGTGGTCTGCTCTAGTAATTTCGTTTCGCCTGCTTTATAGCGAAGCGAAGCTGCCTTGTAAAACCCTTCAAAAATACTGTCTTGCTTTACTAATAATTTATTCTTTGCATATACGAAGGCGAGTTGATAATAAGTCTGTTTAATTTGAAATATCAATTCATTCTGTGTTGATGCCTTCCTAATTTCCGCAGCAGCAGCAAGTGATCTATTAAGTTTTCCCTGACTTCCCAATGCAGTAAAAGGAATACTTTGCGAAATGGTAGTGTTATTATCGATCGCATAACTATTATACTTACCATATAATAACGTTACATCAGTCTTGGGCAAATCGAATGAAGTCTTCTTAAGTTCCCTCTGTGATTCAGCTTCAAAAGCAGCGGCCTTTATTCCGGCATTGTTCCGCAAAGCAAAATTTATTGCTTCATCAACCGAAAGTCTTGTCTGTGCAAAACTGTTAATGCATAAACAACATGTTATTAAAGTAATTGTAGTTCTCATACAGCTTGATCTTTTGTTTTACGAGGGCCTATCTTTTCGAAGTAGATATACAGACAGGGCAATACAAATAGTGTTAGCAAGGTTGAACTGATAAGCCCTCCTATAACAACAGTCGCCAAAGGCTTTTGAACTTCCGCCCCAGCGCTCGTTGCTAATGCCATTGGTAAAAACCCCAGGGACGCAACAGCAGCAGTCATCAGCACTGGCCGCAACCGAACTTGTGTGCCTTTCAAAACAATATCAACAAGATCTGTTGCGCCTTCTTTCTTTAGGCGATTAAATTCTGCTATCAACACAATTCCATTTAAGACGGCCACACCGAACAAAGCTATAAACCCAACGCCAGCTGAGATACTGAATGGCATTCCTCGAATTAATAGAGCAAACACTCCCCCAATTGCGGCCATGGGTATCGCAGTAAAAATTAGTAGTGATTGCTTTGCAGAATTGAAAGTGAGGAAAAGCAATAAAAAGATTAAGGCCAATGCTACAGGTACAGCAATCGCCAATCTTGCCTGCGCAGCCTGAAGGTTTTCAAACTGTCCGCCATAAGTCGTATAGTATCCTGCCGGAAATTTTACCTTTCCGTCAATCTTTTGTTGGCACTCTTTTACAATTCTTGCAATATCTCGACCGCGTACATTAAAGGCAACAACTATTCTGCGTTTGGCATCTTCACGTTGTATTTGATTAGGGCCAACTTCAAATTGAACGTCAGCAATCTGACTTAAAGGTATTTGATGGCCGTCTCCGGCAGTAACAAACAAATTTCTTACGTCTTCAATCTCCTGTCTGCTGTTATTCGCAAGGCGAACAACCAGATCGAATCTTCTTTCATTTTCAAAGACAAGCCCAGCCGACTGACCTGCAAATGCAGTTGAAATAGCTTGATTCACTGAAGCCACACTTAAACCATATTTTGCAATTTCATCACGGCTAATGTTTACAACTATTTGAGGTAACCCGGTAACTTCTTCCACATACACATCCTTGACACCTTCAACATTTCTGATCACTTTGCCAACATCCTTTGCAAGTCCGGAAAGTACATCAAGGTCTTCACCAAAGATCTTGATGGCCACATCTTGTCTCACGCCTGACATAAGTTCATTAAAGCGCATTTGAATGGGTTGTTGAAACCCGAACGTTACGCCTGGAACAACTTCAAGCGCCTCTCCCATTTGTTCAGCAAGCTCTTCCCTACTCTCTGCTTTCGTCCATTCCTTTTTATCATTCAGAATGACCATGAGATCGCACGCATCAATAGGCATAGGGTCTGTCGGAATTTCTGATGAGCCAATCTTTCCAACAACTTCTTTCACTTCGTCTGGAAATTTTTCTAAAAGTACGGATGCAGCGTTCATAGTAGATTCAATTGTATAAGCTAAACTGCTTCCTGTAAGAACTCTCGTTTCAACTGCAAAGTCTCCTTCTTCAAGCGTTGGCAGAAATTCACCACCCATGTTGATAAAAGCAAACAAGCTTGCTACCAATAATAGAAGTGATGCAATAACAACCAAGAGGCGTTTCTTCAGCGTTGCGCGAATCAATGGATCATACTTCCTATAAAAAAAGTCCATCATCTTGTCTGAAAAATTTTTTTTATGGATTTGGTTTTTACTTAAACACAAAGCGGACATCATCGGAACATAGGTAAGAGAAAGAATAAATGCTCCCAAAATTGCAAAGGCCACCGTCTGCGCCATTGGCTTAAACATCTTCCCTTCAATGCCCACCAGTGCCAGAATTGGAAGATAAACGATGAGTATAATGATTTCTCCGAACGCAGCAGAGTTTCTGATCTTAGAAGCAGACTCATAGACTTCGTTATCCATTTCGTCCTGAGTGAGTATTCTTGTAATACCCCTTAATCCCAAATGATGCATCGTAGCTTCAACTATAATTACTGCCCCGTCTACAATCAAACCAAAATCAATTGCACCAAGGCTCATTAGGTTTCCTGAAACTCCGAAGACATGCATTAAGGAAACTGCAAACAACATCGCTAGCGGAATTACAGAAGCCACAATCAAACCAGCGCGAATATTACCAAGAAAAAGTACCAGCACCACAATAATAATTAGCGCTCCTTCAATTAGATTTTTTTCCACAGTGCCAATAGCACGTTTAACAAGATGACTTCTGTCAAGGAACGCATCAATTTGCAAACCTTCGGGTAATGTTTTTTCAATTTGAGCCATCCTATCTTTAACGCGATGAACTACTGCATTTGAGTTCTCCCCTTTTAACATAAGCACAAGCCCACCTACAACCTCACCTGAATTGTTGTAAGTCATCGCACCATATCGAACTGCACTACCAAATTTCACTTCCGCTACATCGCGAATTAAAATTGGTATACCCGTTTGGGTTTTTGAGATCACTATCTTTCCAATGTCTTCAACAGAACCAATTAATCCCTCGCTTCTTATAAAATACGCGTTTGGCGTTTTGTCAATGTAAGCGCCTCCCGTGTTTTGATTATTATCCTGTAGCGCAGTAAACAATTGAGCAATACTAAGATCATAGCTCCGAAGTTTATCGGGGTCAATCGCTATCTCATATTGTTTTAAATGACCACCGAAACTTGCCACATCAGCAACACCAATAGTGCCGAGCAATTGTCTTCTAACAATCCAATCCTGAATCGTTCGAAGATCCATCGCTGTGTATTTTGTCTCGAAGCCTTTCTTTGGTCTGATAATATATTGGTAAATCTCGCCAAGGCCAGTAACGATCGGTGCTAATTCCGGTGAGCCCACTCCGGGAGGAATCTGACTTGTTGCTATTGACAACCGCTCGTTTACTTGCTGCCTTGCCCAGTAAACATCGATATTATCATGAAAAACTATAGTAACAATAGAAAGACCAAACCTTGAAAAACTCCTTATCTCCTGAATATCCGAAATGGTCGCCATAGTCTGCTCCACCGGAAAAGTAATAAGTCGTTCAATGTCTAGCGCAGACTGCGAGGGGGCAATAGTTATTATCTGAACCTGATTGTTTGTAATATCTGGTACAGCATCGATTGGCAGTCTTGATAATGAGTATCCCCCCCATGCAATCAGTGCAACGGTGAATATTACTATTATCAATTTATTTTTAACTGAAAAATGAATGATTCTATCTAACATATAAATGATACAATGTAAAAGTATAGTCAAGTCAATAAATGACAGACACACTACTGAAAGAAAACGGGAAAAATTAAGGGTACTTAAATGTTAAGCAGCTTGGGAGGCTGCCAGATAGATTGAGATACAGACTTCACAAAATCAATGTGAACAATTTTTTGCGGTGTCTTGAGTTTTACGAAATAAGACTGAAAATTAAAAAAGCTAGCTGCGTTAACATGACTTCTACAGCAACTGCAACTACAGAAGGGTGAACAAACGTCAACTTCGTTGGATGCGTGCTGATGATCAGAAATAACAAACTGAACTCCCGACCTCTTTTCATCAATACAAGTATCCTCGTCTGAGCATGGATAACATGCCAGCAGTGCTATATATAAGGCGAATACTATAGTAAAGATGTTTTTCAATGCTCAAATGTAGTATTTAAATTGGTTCAAAAGGGTGAAAAACCCTGTTATCATTAAAAATATGAAGAAAAACCAAATTGAATACCCGCGGGGGTTTGGAAGGCCTGTTACCTAAAATATCCGCTATATCGGTAGTTCATTCTTATATCCTGCGACAAGACTGGCATCACTACAGTGTACCCCTTTAGGTTCATAGGTAAAAAAAGTGAAAATCGTCCATGATCATGATACAGAGGTCGTAGAAGTGTATGATCTTTTCATACCGTGAAAGGGCGCTTTGGAATATTCTCGTTCTTGAAGCAAGTTCAAGCTGGCTCATTTCCAATGCGTCCCTACAAATCTTAATGTTATCTCCCACCATTTTTAGTACAAATATGCTAAATTGGCCTATTAATGACAAAGTATTCGAATTACTGCACCCGAGTATGAAAGCAATTTTCTTCGGATTCTTAATTTTCACCGCAATAATTCTTTATAACTTTTTAAGCTATGGCAATAAAAAAACCAAAAAGTTGTGAACAAAAGTGGGTGCTAATGACACCCAGTGAAGGAGGACGTATTTGTTCCCAATGCAATAAGGTCATTATTGATTTTTCTAAAATGCGATGGAGAGACATCGAACGAATCCAGCAGCAAAATAATAATAACCTTTGTGGTATGTATTCACCTAAACAACTTGTCTTTTGGGGAAAGGAAGTCCCCGAAATCAATTGTTCTAAAATTGTGACATCGACTGCATTACTCGTGACATTAACAGCTTCGACTTCTTCCTTTTCGCAATCAACAATTTCAATTGATACTACTAAGCGTACGATAATCAACGGAACCGTTACAAGTACACCTAATAATGGGCGGTACGATCCAATTGTGTCTACGTTGGTTATCCTCAAAGGAACAAGCCATGCAGTACAAACCAATTCAGAAGGGCAATACCAACTTGATGTTTCAGGTTATATTGATACTATTCAAAATCCAGCCTTAATTTTTACAATGATTGGCTATAAGACACTGGAGTTACCGTTAAATATTAAGCCAAATACGGAACTGAAATATGATGTCCAGCTTAATGAGGACGATCCGCAATTGTCCATTTTTTATGTAAGAGCTCCAACGCGTAGCGAACGAATTAGATGGAAATTAAAAAAATGGTTTAGACGGAAGCCTACTTGATGATTAGCGTTCATTTTTGTTATTCGCAGACTGTAGTTGTTTATAATTCTGGTGGAAATTACCCCTGTTATATGGTAACAAAGACTGCTCAGAAATATAAGAATGCAGAAATTAACCTTGAAAGCGCATATGAAGCTGGTGACTTAGAAAAGACGAAATACTATTTAGACCAATCGGAAAAGAAGGGAGTTACAAGCCCGGGATTTTATTTTCTTTTAGGACAATATTTTTATGTAAAAAATGGGGTCTATGTACTTTAGTGTGGAAAGATATTAGAGATCTGCTATTTTTCGGTCATGAACAGTATAGAAATATTTCAAATGGCTCTTCAATTGTCGGAGCCTTGGTTTGTGTCGGGTATTAATTTTAAAGAAGAGAAGAATGGCCATAAATCCCTTTGCATAGAGATTGATTTTAAGAAGGGCTATTCCTTTAAAGAAGGTTCGGTATACGATACCCATGAGCGTACATTAATCCAAGTAAAAACAAAAAACGTAAAAAGGCCAATCTCATAAGATAAATGTTAATAAAGTTCAAAATGTTCAACTAATCTTCCAATACAATACCTGCTTTTGGTCAAGTGCCAGTTGGTAATAATACGCTGCTACTGCCACATCAAAAACCGCCATTCCCATAGGATTAAACATCACCACATCATCTGAGTTAATTTTACTCAACAACCTATCAGAAACTAGCTCGGTAAGTGTTACGGTGTCTTCTTCTTGAAGGCCCATTTGTTTATGCATATTTTCAATGTCAGTGTTCTCCCGGCATACTTCGTTCCAATCATCAACGATCATTACTTTTACCCAATTTATATACGACGGTACATAATCCCGCAATGATACATTAACTGCAGGGACCCTGGTTTGGGTTGAAGATCTACATAAGCCTTTTAGAAACAGTACAGGCCATAAAGACGTCTACATCTTCATACGCTTCTTGCCATGATTCACAAACTTTAAGACGGGACTTAAAACCGAAGGAACCTTCGAAATATCTACCGACCGAATGTCGTATATCCTCACTTCTTCGACGCGATCTGCTGCTATGTGTGATAACATATCCAAATGCAGTTGGCCAATAGGGCCAAAGCCCGTAATACCAACTTTTAATGGTGCGACATGGTTGATGTTTTCAAGATACTCTCTCAACACTACGCCGGTGACGGCCGCAGTTCGAATACCACTGATCAGTGAAGTATTTACCACACATAAAGGAGCGCCTGTATCTGCTGCATTAAGAATGGTAACTGAATGTGCTCGAGGAATGCCCTTCTGTATATTTGCCGGGAAACTGGCAATCCACTTGATCCCTGCTATTGCAATATCACCTCCAACAAACGCAGGCATAGCAATAATTCTATTAGCAAGATCACGATATCGCAAATAAGGTTTTATTGGCTGCGCGACATCATTATCTCTCATTACCGATAAAGTCTTATATATCATGTCAATGGTAGCATTCCAATTGATGATGCAATGGGATGCCAACGTGAAATAGCACAAAAAATAATTGACAAGAAGGGAGACTATATTTTGATGGTCAAGGACAATCAAAAGAACTTAAAGGAGCAGGTAGAAAAGGTATTTTCCATTCAACGCCCCTTACATTCCCATGAGCAAGTCGATATGGGGCATGGACGCATAGAGAAAAGAATCTGCGATGTTGTTGATCGTCTGGAATTTTTAGATGATCGAAAAAAGATTCATTTCCAATGACTGTCCATCCCAATCCTGCCAGGCAAATTGTCTTCATTGACTCAAAGAAGGTTATTAGCAAGATTGAGTTGTTTGATGTGACAGGAAGTTTACAAAACGGTGTTACACTACAAGGCGATCATATAGATTTGGAAAACATCAATTCGGGTGTATTTATGCTTAGAGTTTATTCAGGTGCAACGATAAAAAATGTAAAGCTACTGAAGGAATAACCTCATAGTAAATTTAAAGATCCCTTCTTTCAAGCAATCTTAGCAATAAGTGCTTGAATGGGGGGGGGTGCAAATCTGCGAAGCATGAGATAATCTCTTCAAGATTTAAATCTTATGGGAAGTACAAAACGTGACTGCACTGGCCTGTTGTGGTGCGTAGCAGAAATCCAATTATTCACTGTCAAAACTACGTCTATTGCGGCCTGATCACATTCGGGATCAAATCCCTTCAGAACCTTAGGATGAGTTACCATTCCGTTTTTACTAACAATGAATTCTACGAATACCCTGCCCTCGAGGTGCTTTCTTCGTGCGCTTTTTGGATAACGAATTGCAGCACTTAAATCTTTATGCAATGCTTGCATTCCTCCTTTGTACTCTGCCGGCTTTTCTGCGAAAAAGTAAACGGTATCACTTCCTTCAACCGTAAAACTACCAAATAGTACAGAGTCCTTTATCTCTTTAACTATGGTATATATTTTTGACTGCTCGGATATAAATCCATTGCCGTTCTGTAAAAGATCGTTGCCCTCTTCAGACCAGTAGTGACGATAAAAGCCTTTATTCTCAACATAAAATATTTCAGATTTATGGTCGCCATTTAAATAGTACGAGTTATGCAGTCCTGTTTTTTCGTTATGCACAAAAAGACCTTCTTCCTGAATTGTTCCGTCTTCGAAATATAATGTTCTCTTGCCTTCAAAGGCTAGGTCAGGATTAAAACTGCTGCACTCAGATATCATTTGTATTTTGCCAGAGATGTAGTAATCGCGCACAATATAGGCATTGTCTGTTTCTTCAACCATACGATAGAAAGACGCGCTATCGCGTGTGCCTACGGCTTTCCAATCCTTATCAAAGTATTTTATAATCTCATTTGGCTGTACTTTTACTTTCGGGTACTTCACCCCTGCTTGAATATCAATATCCATTTGATTCTCTGCAGGCACCTTGGGACAAGAGTATCTATGACTGTATGCGCAGTACGGATTATATGCCTTGTTAAAATCAATGACCATATCGTTACCTTTTTTAGGAATATCTAAGTCTATGTAACGCCCGCCTGTGTAGGTTTGCGCTCCATTGGTAAGATCGGTAAACGGAAAAAATAAATGATTAGCATCCTTTGCTTTTTTTACAGGTTCAACGGACTGATATACGGGTAGCCTAAATTCTTTTCCCTTTAATGTAAATTCAACATAACCATAAATATGGTCGTTGGTAACTCTGGTGGTAGATGTTTTAAGATGTAAGACTGGCGTACCTGGTGTAACGGTGAGTTTCGCCTTAATACGGTATATCAAATTGATTGGAAAGAATGGATGGCCTTTAAACTCCTTCAAAGCGTTAGGCTCCAGCGGTGATTCTTTAGGGTCCTTATAAAAATCGTCGAGCTCTTCTTGGAAGGCGATGATTTCAGCTACGGCCTTAATGGAATCAGTTTGAGCAATGGCATGGAAGCTATATATGCTACAAAGAATTAGAAAAATTTTGTTCATGTTACAGGGAATATGGCACAGCTAAGTTGATGCAAAAATAGGAATTTTGTATGTGTAATCAGTATTGAAATAATAAAGAGATGGTTTAACGAGCTCTCTGAAATAAACCACCCTCATTTCATCAATATCTTCATAGGCTCCTTTAATGATTTGGGCATGTCGCCTTTGTATTTTATCTGAAAACAAGAGAAGCCATTGTATGGGATAATGTCTTTTGTGGAATGCATTTTTACCCGGGCATTGGCGCCAGTGTCGGCAAAGTAGGATAGGAATGTATGCTCACGCGCTTTGATAAGTTGATTAAATTTATGATCGACAATGTCACTACCGAGATAGTGATGGCACTTATCGTGAATAGTGAACATGGTGGTGTCACGGGTAATCTTCACCATGTCTTTAACAAGATCATGCCCCAAATCTTTTACTGACATTTTCTCAACTTTTATGGAATCGTTCTCTGTAAAGTCGCTCGACTTTTTATTATTCTCTGTTAAAAAATGTTTTTTCTTTGTCTCAAAAAACAGAATATGTTCCTTTTCTCTTTGTACATACTGCTGTGTGTAAACTTCAATGGAGGCTTCTTTATTTTCTTCGAGAAAGTTAGCAAGCTTCTTTAAGAATTTTTCTTGTCGTGATGAAAGCGATGTCTGATGAGTAGGCCAGATGAGTTGAAATGATTCATCTATTTTCTTCTCTTTGCTTTTCACTTGCAGGGCATATGGAAGTGTTGGCGGCTTAATAAAGATGTTCTTGAATAGATCGATGAACACATCTCCGAAATTAAATTTTGGATCTCTTAGACTGCCTGTGATGGGAATTTTATAGTTGATAACATCTCCCCGCTCGCGTATAAAAGCCATGATTAGCGGCAATGGAAATTTCTTTTTTGTGTCTTTACTTTTAAGCTTCCGTGCTACGTGTGGCTTTACGAGAACAAGCTGATTTTCACTTTTAATTTCGCCATTACGAACTTTCCAAGTTCCATTCATATTCAATGTTCCTTTGTCCAGAGGAAAGGAAGTATACGAGATAATATAAGGATTGAAGACCGTGACAGGCACTTTGTTCAAATGATAATTAAAATCAATATCACCACTGTCTAGTGGATTAAGGCTAAGCCTTGCACTTGAGTTTCCATAAGGATAAACATCGAATTTCAAATTGAAATGCACGCGTTTGTTGGTCTTTGATATCGAATCGGCTTTGAGATAAACATGTTGTGCTGCTATAGAGAATTTTTCATTAAGGGCATAGTCAACGTACTTTACTTCCCCATCAGTTAGGGAAAGTGCATTGACTCGATACTGACTCACAAAAAAATCTTTTGCCAACTTCTTAATATAACGACTTATCGCAATTACAAGATTGAACCTTCCTGACTGTGCAGTAACATCTTTAACGTTTGCGCCTTGTTTTCCAAACATCGCTTGTATGTTGTCAAGAGAATCGAAGTGTTCAAAGCTAAAATATGATTTATCAAGCGTCACCGAATCAAAAAGAAATTTGTTGCTCGCTGGGCTCAGCTCGTCCATAACCAGAAGAAGTTTCTTAAAAGAAGCGTAATCGTAAGTCGTAGTTTTGCCAAGGTGAAAATCGCTGAAAGCGAGTCGTCCTTTCATGGTAAGGCGCCTTGTATCTTTAAAGTTTCCATAAGCTTTTATATCGGCATCGAGATGCGCTTTAAACATACCGTAGTTTATTAATTCCCATAGGTATTGCCTAATGATCTCTAAGTCTTGGTCTTTGATGACAGTAGCGAATTTGTAATCGAGTGTTTTGGTGTTAATGGTGAAGGCTCCACTAGTTTTTCCACCGCGAGATAGGAATGTAAATGTAGAAGCGATGGTGTCAGCGTCCCATCGAATGCCGCTGCATTGCAGGTTCACCTTCTCAATGAAGTATTTTATAGGCGTGATCTTTTCCACATAATGAAATAAGCCATCAGTGATGCTTATGTTATTTATGCTTACATGCACAGAAGAGTTATTCTTACCGGAATCAGTAGTATCTTTTTTTGAGGAAAATCTTTTAATGAGGTCGTTAAAATTGAAGTTGTCTTTTTTTTGAATAATTATGCCGATGGGATGATCAACATTAAGCTCAGTAATCTCTACGTTTTTGAAAATGAGTTTACGCATCGCAAAGTTGGCACTCACACCTTCTGCCGAAAAGAAGAGGGTGTCTTTGCTCGCTTCGGCAATACGAAGGTTAACAATATGGATATAGCCTGTAAAGGGATTTACATAAGCCCAATCCATTGTAATCTGCCTGCCGGTATATTTTACATCGTATTTTTCAATGAGGTATTTGGCTATCGGTGAAATGAAAATGAGGCAAACGGTTACTATTGCGGATGTAGTAATAGCTATGGTGAGAATCGTCTCCTTTAATTTGGTGTCTGTTAGTTTCATTGGGGTGAAAAAGGTGACTGGGGTTTTACGCAAATTGCTTGCGGTATCGTAGATAAATATTTGTGCCAGTGTTTTCCGTTAGTTGAATGATTAGTCGTACATGGATGTTTTATTTGATACTGCTGCAGGATGGTTTAAGCGTCCATAATGGATCAGATTTTTATATTAACTATTAGGAGGTTTAATGCAAAGTTATAAACTGAATCCATTCAATTAACGCTCACACCTAAAGGAAAGATAGCTCAACATTCATTGAATACTTAACCAATCCGGTACGGAATAAAGAATTCATAATGAACCAAGTACGAAGGCTTGTCTTCCCTCGTACCTGGTTCCTCTGCTTTCGACTTTACCTGGTTCAATAGTTATTGCAGGAAGTTCACCTTTATCATTCTCACCTTTTAAATAGGAAGGCAAGTTCAAATCCGCCATGTTGAATGCTAAATTAAGGCATTGCTACTCACAAACAACATAGGATGGGGAATGAAGCGTATAGCTTCTAGCTAACAGTAGATAGATTTTTTTTCATAGGAGGATTTTAGTTGAACAATTATTATTGATTGATAAATAACGAATACACCCAACCGCCCGATATATTTAAAGGGATATGAGTTCAAAATATCTAACTATACTTACTTTAAGTATACTGTTTATATAAATAGAAAAATAACTAAACTATTATTTCTTAGTTATTTTTATAGATTTAATAGTATGCATATGCCTGGCTCTAATAACATACAGTCCGGCTGGATAGGCAAAACCGTCTACATCATATGGCGTATTTTTCCCAACTTTAGTATGTAATACCCGTTGGCCTTGCATATTAATAATCTCAACATCTACATCAGAATCATCAGGCGTTGAAATCATGAATTTAAATTTATCGACAAAAGGATTAGGATATGCACGGACCATATAAAGAGATACATCTTCAATGTTATCACTTGCATCTATACTACGTACCATTGTCTCTGCGCATGATTTCCATGTTGATGATTTCAAACTGGAAGTTTGGTGTAGGTTATCGTCATACCAAGTGATTCGTACATAGTTTATACCTGGTAATGTTTGCGTTGTAAAGAATGTTTCACCAGGAGCAGCAGAAAGTTCACCCGTTTGCACCGTATTAGGAACACGCCATTTCAATTCTACTGTAAACGGATTATTGTTAATTACTTTCCAACGCCTAAACGATGTTGGATTATCGGAACAGACTGTGCGGAGTATTAAGCCCTTGCTAGAAGCTACACGAATGCTATTTGAATTAGTCGATTCACTATATTGATTTAATGCTCTAACTTCATACATATAGCGTTTATTCGCCTTTGTACCTGTCACTATTTGTGACGTGCTTGTCACCATCATACTTTCATAGCCAGAAAGAAAAGATGAATCATTAATCGATATAACATCAAGCTCATAATAATCTGCGCCATCTACGGCAGTCCAATTTGCTATGAATTGGGTTGGTGTAACAAAATTAGCGGGTTTGGCTACTGGGGCAACTAGGGCATGCGTAGTATCCGCAAATGTAGATGCCGATGTAGATCTTGAAAATGGTCCATAGTAAATATCATTCGTTAACTCAAGTACTCCGCATACTCTGAAATAATACGTAGAATTAGGTAATAAGTCACCTATTTCGGTTGATAGGGAAGCACCGTCATACATAGGCACTGATGAATATGGCCCATCTATGGAATTAGCTATCTGAAGATCTATCCATGACTGAAATGTAGTATTACCAATATTCACTAAGATGGAAGTTGAACTTATTCCTACAGCGTCTATGCTGGGCGCGGGCGGGAGCTTAAGAATCATGCCTGATGCTTCCACGCTATGTAAAGGATCAAGGACATAATAAAGCCAAACCGATTCGGGGCGATTTGTTGTAAACTTAGCCATATCTATAGCAACCAACCTATAAACATATTTTACATTAGCCGATACGTCGGCGTCTATAAATGTGGTTGTGTTAACTGGCAAAGAAATTATATTCATCCCTTCTGTAAATTCACCTGTAGAAGTGCGTCGCACCAAAAGAAATGCCGCCTCATGATCTGAGTTATCGGTCCAGGATAAATGGATTTTATTATCAACTCCAGCTGTAGCTATAAAATTTGTTGGATTCTCAACTTCACCCTGCGTTACAGCAGAGACCATCGGGGAGAAGTCACTATAAATAAACTTATTGCCATCTTTAATTACCGCCCTTATTCTAACATACACGGTTGAATTAGGTTCGTAAAACCCATCATCGTACGGTCCCCTTGCTTTCAAATTTGAAATAGTAATCATACTACCTAAAGGTACTCCGGTAATTATTTCCTTTCCATAAAAATTTCTAGGATCCCCCGAAAACTCAGGAAGGTAACTTGTATGCTGAACTTCATACCATGTCTCCATGTCACTATTATCAGTAAAGTTTACTACAATAGACATATTGTTAGAGGTTCCTGTAGTTGCCGTAACATTTGCAGGTACTGGTGGTGGTTGTCTAAATAGTGTTACTGCCGTTGTAACGCCATCAACCGAATAATAATAAGGTACATTCGGGTTAACCTGTGTATCGATATAGCTTGTTGTATTTGGGGGGATAATAATTTCTTCGCTATTCCAATAATAATCATCCCATTCTTTCCGAATGACAAATCCGTTTTCACTATCAGAATTGTCAGTCCATGTTAAAACGATTTGATAAGCATCGTCACTTGGAATTGCGCGGAAGTTCAAAGGAGAATTTTGAGAAAAAACTTGAGGCGTTAAGACTTGTAAGAAAACAAGAAGTACTAATTTAAACAGTTTGGTTTTCATGATAAAGTTGCACTTTTAAAAACTATAGATTGTAATAAGGCAGGTAATCCCTCAGTCAAGCTGAAGAACGGAATAGCTGGTGTAAGCTCATTAAGATTAAAGCATAGGAACTTTAACAAGCAGATAGAGGAATTTGAAGTGATTAACTTCCGTAATAATTGGTCATTGTTTTTTCATAAGCGTGGTTTAGGTAGATAAAGTAGTTGATACTTATAAGAAGTAAATTAAAGAGAACCTAGTAATTTTGATGGCATATAAATCACCAAGATAAGATGATGATAATGATGGATAATTTTATCAGTTCATGTCTATCTTCATTATTGCTTACATGTTTTATATATTAATCGTTCAATAAGATCAATCGTATAATATATAAGAAACATCAAGTCTCGATTGATAAGAATACAAACATTTCATGAGGGTATATTTTTTTCATTGTGTAAAGTATTTTAGTCACCGTCTGTGATGACAGAAATATATTTAAAATATAAATAGTAAAGACCATAGCATAATTATTTATTTAGCGGCCCTCTTTCACTGTAGAATTCCCCGCGACGCAAAACATAAACCATTGATTTATGGAGATTTTGCACCTATTCCATACCCAGATAAAATTTTGGCGGGCGTGGTTTTGGCTTCGATGCGCGCGCTTCTCTTTTTTAAACCGTATGCTATAAACCCCTAATATCATCGAACATAGCCAGGGCCTACTGGTAATTAAAATAAGTTCTAAGTAATCGTTATGTCAGACTTTTTTTTGATAATGATATAAGATAAATCAATAACCGGTGACGGGGCAAGCAGCTGCAACTATATTAAAAAAAACCGCTACTGGTATTGCTTACTTATAATTAAAATCTATTGTACCACCTACTCGCTTTCCGTTCTTTATATTATTCGCTTAATTGTTTATGTCTTTCTGAGATAAGAATTTTATACGCTTGTTTCATCTCAAAATCAAGAAAACAGATATCAATAAAATCAAGCCATTGGCGTAGATACTTATTAAATTTTGTAAGAATGTTTTGTTGTTGCCTGCTGTCCAGTTTAGACGTAGCAAATGCAGATATGAAATCACTGCGATTTATTTTACGTTTCTTGCCATTAACCGTTAACGCCATTTCTTCTTGGTCTGCTGGATTAACGAGTTTTGTTGCTACCATATCATAGGCAGGCGCAAGGCTATAACCAATACCCGGTTGATTAATAAGTGAAAAGTTTTTTAAATGCATGTCGGCATTGCCCGTGAGAAATGAAAACACGACCTGTTCAAAGAAATTAATTACATCTAATCCTGGATTATCCGAATATTTAAAAATGACTTTTGCTATTTGTTCATACGATCCATTATATTTTTCTTCAGTAAGGCGTTGGGTAAGCTGACACATATCTTCCATGTGTAGCTTACCTTTTTTAATACGGTCAATGCGCTTCGTGATGTAAGCCAGATTACCGGATTGAAGACGTATTAAACTATGTGGTACTACGTTAATTTTGGCTATGCTAGCAAGATGCATAGTTAAATCTTCTACTTCTGGTAATTGATGGTAATGTGACGTGGGCGGTTTTAAAATATAGCCTCCCCATAAACCCACAATGGTAAAACGTTTTGGGTCGTTCTTACTTTCTCCACTGCCTATTACCAAAGATAACTTTGGCTGAACACCTGTAATTGTTATCTGACTTTGAATGATCTTCAATGCTAGCTCATTCATTTCAGCTTCTGTATAAGGTAAAGCAGGTGGCGTAGTGGTGCCAAATATTTTCTTACTGCATGTTGGGTGAAAATCTGGCTGCTCGTTTTCTATTAAATGGTAACAGTACAAGCATCGGTTATCCTTCATCAGCTTGGTCATTTATCTGGTGAACACTTACTGCGCCAATACAATCTTTACAACATGCTAATAAAAGTCCCATACGATCACGCGGATTAAGCTTCCAATTTCTTTCAGCTACATCAAGTAACCAGCCTTCGGGAATCAGGCCATCAAAAAACGGAAATAAGATGGTGCTTTTAAATACCTCTTTCTGTAAAGGCAAAGTCTTACTTATGGGTTCTGGCTTTTCAGAATTCAAAAATGCTTTATCATATATAAAATGATAACCATTCTCATCCTGTGTTAGCAAGCCCGCAGTAATATCATTGATTTTAATATCAGCCGTTCTCATCAGTAAGGATGTTTCTATTTAAAGTTTTGGGACCGAGTTCATATCCAAATAATTGAAGTACCTGGTTTACTTTATCCATCCTTAGCGTAGTTTTGCCTTGTTCTAATTCACGAACAAAGCGTAAACCTACCCCGGCTTTCTCTGCTAATTCAGGCTGGGTGAGATTCAATTGCCTCCTTTTTTCTTTTATTAGTTCTTGTAAGCCAAGCATATTATACCCTTTAGGGTGCTAAAATACATAAATAACAAATAATACACCCTATAGGGTATAAATAAATTACATCAATAAAAATTATACCCGATAGGGTTATACAGACAGATCTAAGAGAATAGACGGGCACTATTCCCGAAGGCGACTGTAAACACATATCCAGGTAGATACACAATTTTTTAGGCTTGCATTGAACTGAAACAAACTTTTTATGCGTTTATAAGGATATGTTACCTTTAAAATTCTACACCCGAAAAAAAATATTTAACTATTACACAGGGTTTTCATTCTTCATTTTCATTTGGATAAGCCGACATACCAAAGATGAAGTAAAACTAGTACGCCACGAAAAGATTCATTTTAAACAACAAGTTGAAATGCTATTCATATTTCATTGGTTGTTTTATTCATTCTTCTATCTGGTATCAAGATATAAGGGTCGTGGTCACTATGCAGCATATCGATATAATCCATTTGAAATTGAGGCATACAATGAGGAATCGGATGTGTCTTACCTAAAAACACGAAAGCCTTTCGCGTGGGTAAATCACGTGAAAGAGTGGCGTAAACACACTTAATAATATCGCTTTACACGGACGGGCCGATTGGCCTTTTTTGAACAAGAATCGGGACGTTGAAATTAGAATCATTTAAAAGTTATTGCGTATTTTTACATTATGGCTGAAGTATTAAATCTCAATCTAATTCAAGAGACCCTCGATCACTTTAGAGAAGGAGCACGTTCTGTAAGAGGTTACACCAATGATGTTACCTACATCTTTACACGCGTTGGAAATACGGATGAATTTTGGGTAGCAACAGAAGAACCCGGGTTTGTTAAAACCAAAACCAAATCATTAACCAAATATTTTGAACACGTCTTTGGCGTTGAAGCAAAGTATTGATTCAAGATATGTTTCGCATACTATTAAGCGGATACACCTACCTTAATTCACACTCCCAAAACAATCTACATTAGCTTAAGATTCTGAATCATTTTGTTCTTGTAAAAATGAATGACATGTAGCGTTCCGTACCGGTTTCCAGAATCACGCTCTATTTTCCACGTATTGTTTTAAGTCATATTATTAATTAAAGGTTGGTTATAACGTTTCGTTGTACGCATAAAATCGTTTACAAACAGGAGTAAAAATACAGTATGCGTAAGCGTATGCTTCAAGAAAAGTTTTTGAGGCACAGTATTTACATGAATAACATTTACAATTAAACCTATTATGAAAAACATAATTATAATACCAACATGTCTGATCTGTTTATTCTTATTAAATAGCTGTGGATCATCTAAAAAAGACAGTATTAATCAGGCGCAAGAACAGAATAACAATGCTGCTATTGACGAAAAAACATCTAAGTTTCTTACCGAAGCGATGGATGCCCGTATGATGGATCTTGAAGAGGGTAAACTTGCTAAAGAGCGGGGTTCTGAAGAAGTACGGAAATATGGTGAATTGATGATAGTAGATCAAACAAAGCTTATACATGAAATTAAAGTATTAGCAGCGACTAAAAATATAACACTTCCGGGTTCACTTAGTAATGACAAGGAAGAAGGTCTTGAAGATCTAAAAGAAGAACAAGGTAAAGACTTTGATAAAAAGTTTATTAAGATGATGACAATTGACCACAAACGTGACGTTGATGCTTTTGAGGATGCTACTGATTTGAAAGATAAAGATGTAAATAAATTCGCAGCGCAATATCTACCTGTGATTCAATCACATCTTGATAAAATCAAAGAGCTCAATTAACAATTAACGATTAACGAACTAAAACCTTCTCAATCTTCTCTACTGCTGCTGGAATGTCAACCCCTTCACCAAGTACACCTGTGAAAAGATCGCCGGTTTCTTTTAACCTGCTGATGGCATTCTTGATAGTGAAATCTTTCATTGATAAACCCTTTTTTACTTCATCCCAATGTAGCGGCATGGAGACTGTAGCACCAGGCTTGGGACGAAGCGAATAAGGCGCAGCGATGGTGGCTTGTGGACGATTTTGTAAAAAATCGAGATACATTTTACCATTACGATCACTAACCTTTCTTTCTATGCTAGTGAAAGCCGGAAGTTGCGTGTGTACTAACTTTACGAGTGATCTAGCAAACTCTTTAGAATCTTCATATACATATTTTGCACCTAACGGAATATAAATGTGAATGCCGGTGGAGCCTGAAGTCTTACAATATGATGGAAGTTCTAATGCATCCAGAATTTCCTTTGTAACCTGCGCAGCTTGGATCACTTGTTCAAATGTATTTTTCTTATCAGGGTCTAAATCAATTATACACCAGTCTGGATTATCTGGTGCTTGAACACGGCTACTCCATGGATTCATCTCAATACATCCAAGTGAAGCAATGTACATTAGACTCGATTCATCAGTACAAACCATAAAATGCTTTTCACGTTGGTCACCCTCACTAAAATATTTATAAGTTTCTATCCATGACGGAACCTTGCCTGTAACATCCTTCTGGTAAAAACTTTTTCCGTGGATACCATTAGGAAATCGATTGAGCGTTTGTGGCCGATCCTTCATGTACGGCAACATGTAGGGTACTACTTGATAATAATAATTCAGCAAGTCTCGCTTCGTAACATTATCCTCGGGCCAAAACACTTTGCTTAAATTTGTAAATTTCAACTCATGACCCTCGACACTTCTTGCTTGCGTTTCGTCTGACGGGTTTAATAAAGTTTTACGTCCTCCTTTTACAGGTGGTGTAATGATTTTGGGGTTTGCAGATTTGCTTTTTTCCGATGTTACATCTTTTACAGATTCACTTATCGTATGAACATCTTCACTTACAATTTCGGCTGTCCTTACTTCTTTCTCCCGCACAACTTCCTTAGCCTCCTTATCTTCACGTATACCTTTAAAAGAAGGGTGTCTCATAGAACCATTATCACTTATTGCTCGATAAGTAACCTCAGCTACTATCTTCGGTTCAACCCACACTACATCGGCTTTTGGGGGATTAGGTCTGAAGCGAGAAGGTTTATTGTATTCTGGAACTTCTGCGAATGGGCAATTCTTGGTTTGGAGTGGCTTTAATTTTTCTAACAATTCAGCTTGTTGCTTAGCTGTGAAGCCTGTGCCTACGGGGCCCATGAAAACGAATACGCCATTTTCATAAACACCCATCAATAGTGCACTAAACTTCTTCGAGGTTCCGGCATTGCGTGTGTAGCCTGCTATAACGGCTTCTTGATGTTTCAATGTCTTTATTTTAAGCCACTGCTTAGATCTAATCTCAGGTTCATAAACGCCATCAGCCTTTTTAGCTATAATGCCTTCAAGCCCCATTTTATCTGCAAGAGCAAAAAATTCAGTTCCTGTTACTGTAAAATTTTCACTCAGTCTTATAACGCCTTGATCTGGAATTAATTTTTTAAGTACTTCACGACGCTCGATTAATGGAAGTGACATGAGGTTATAACCTTCCACCCATAATATATCAAATACGTAATAAATAAGTTGGCCATCGGCTTCGCTACGCCAAAGTTGCAGCGCATTAAAATCGGGTTGTCCTTTGTCATCAACAACAATGATCTCACCATCAACAACGGCATTGATTGGCCAGTCTTTTAGCGCGTTGTATATAGGATAGAATTTCTTATTAAAGTCTTTGTTATTTCGTGAACGTATATCCACATTCCCTTTATTCAAATAGCTAATAGATCTGTATCCATCCCACTTAACCTCATATAGCCAGTTCTCATCATCGAAAGCTTTATCAACTAAAGTTGCCAACATAGGCTTTACATCTTCAGGAATCTTCGATTTTTTCTTTTTACTAAGCGATTCGACCGCAGCAGCTGTATTAGGTTGGTCTTGTTTATTTGTTTGCGGTTTAAACTTTCTTGAAATAACTTTGTGAGCGGCAGGCTTACTACGCTCATTTTTAGCAACAACAGCTTTTACGGGTTTCTCTACTCTTGCCGACTTGTTTGATGTCTTATTACTCTGCCACTGCTTGGCATTTTTATCAACTGATAATTGATCAATAGTTTTACCTGACACAACAGACTTGTCATTCTCTACGATATCTTCCTCACTTGCGTACTGGTCGCGATGCTTAATAAGTAGCCATGCATTTTCCTGTCGCCCTTTTAATTTAACCAAAGCAAACTCGCCGTTGATTTTCTTTCCATTCATTTTTATTTTAATCGAGCCCTTCTCGAAATCTTGTAATAATAATTTTTCCTGATCTGCTTTTGTATCAGCTTTCACAAGAGGTTCGTATGTGCCCGAATCCCAAACTATAACAGTACCCGCACCATAATTTCCTTCAGGAATAATGCCTTCAAAATTTCTATAATCAAAGGGATGATCCTCAACCAACATGGCTAGCCTTTTATCGGCAGGATTTAAACTAGGCCCTTTTGGTACAGCCCAGCTTTTTAATACGCCATTTAACTCCAGACGAAAATCATAATGAAGTCGCGATGCGTCATGCTTCTGAATTACGAACTGCAATTGACCGCCAGATGCCTTACCACCAGTAGGCTCAGGGGTGTCTTTAAAAGACCGTTTCTTTTTATATTCAATCAATCCCATAATCTCGAACCATAAAGATTTATGCCAGCATAATTATTAAATATTTAAAACCATATAGCTGCGCCTACCGATCACCATTTGCAATTATCTCATTCACTCTGTAAATTGTTATTAACTAAGCATGAACGTTAAATTTAATTTTTTACCTGCCTTTGCCCAATACATTCTGGATCAGAAGTTAGAAGTATATGCCATTAATTCGTTAAAGGTTTCGCGCGAGATGGATATCCCGGTTTTGAAATTTTTTTCAAACATTCCAGATGATCAAATCATTGCCATATCAATGGGGCGTAATCGGCAAATGTTTCAGGCCCTTATAAAAAATGATGCGTTTCAATATTTAGAAGAGTCAACTAAAATTTGGGTTACCAATCAATTACCCAATATCCAGAAAGATGAGATTTCTGCTGATGACATCGTTCTTGTAAGTGCCATGCGTAGAAAGGTTTTACGAAATATATTAACGAGTTATACCAATGACATTACGCTATTTTCGAATGTCATGGAAGAGATTGATCGGTTTACAGTAGCTTCGGATTCTCGTCTATTTAGTACCTTTTTTCAATTGCAAAGTGAAAGAATTAGTATCATCAATGAAAAATTACAAAAACGCGAAGACGAATTACTTGAAGCTCAAGAAATTGCACAAATAGGAAGTTTTGAATGGGACATATCCGGCAAGGATTCAAAATTCACACCTGAGGTATTCCGTATTTTTGAGTTGGAAAAAACCAGCGGCCTTGAATCTTTTTTAGACGACGTTCACCCAGATGACAGAGAGAAATTATCAACAGCAATTAAGCAAGGCTGGTCAAACGGACACTTTGATTGTGAATATCGCTATTTAAAAAACAACAAAACAAAGGTAATCTGGTCTCGCGGGAAAATTATCAATTCACATGATAAGCCACCGAAAATGATGGGCACTATCATGGACATTACTGAGCGCAGCAAAATTATTAACCAACTTCAACATAGCGAAGAACTTCACAAACAGGCTCAATCGCTTACGCATATCGGAAATTGGTCATGGCACATTGATCAAGAGAAAGTTAACTGGTCTGATGAGATGTATCGCATTTATGGACTTGCGCCACAATCTCAAGAAATTTCTGTAGAACGCTTTACCTCCTTTATACATCCTGAAGACAAGGAGACTCGTGTAGCAGAGATTCAACAAGCTATTCAAAATTTAGAAGTGAAAGAGTATCACTTCCGAATTATTACCGATGATGGTGAGACCAAAGTTCTCAGGGGCCGTGGTGAAATAATTATTGACAAAAATAATAAGCCTGTTACCCTTACAGGTACATATCAAGATATAACCAAGGAGTTTCTATTAAACAAAGCAGTTGAAGAAAGAGAAAAGTATTTGAACCAGCTGATAAAGAATGCGCCAGATGGAATCATTGTTATTAATGGGCAAAATGATATTATACTATGGAACCCGAAATCGGAAGACATATTTGGCTGGAAATCTGAAGAAGTTATAGGAAAAAGTTTATCTGGTGTTATTGTTCCACCTTTATATCGCGAAGATCACTTACGTGGCATGGAAAGGTTACTACGTACAGGCGAATCACGTATTTTAAATAAGACCATAGAAATTCAAGCGCTAAATAAAGCGGGTAAAGAATTTTTCATATCCCTTACAGTTTCACAATCTACGCAATCTGAACAACCTATATTTATTGCATTCATTCGCGACATTACACAAGAGAAAAAAACAAAAACAGAACTCACATTAAAAACTTTCGAGTTAGCAACCCTTAATCAATCTCTCGGCGAAAAAAATCTTGAACTAATAAGAATCAACAGAGAATTAGAATCATTTAATTTCATTGCGAGTCATGACCTGCAAGAGCCGTTAAGAAAAATAAGGATATACAGTAACCGCATGCTTGAGAGTGCCGAGTTAATCTCAACTCCTATTAGAGATTATGCAAATAAACTAAATCAAGCTGCAGAACGCATGCAACAGTTAATAGAAGACTTTTTATCTTTCTCTAAAGCAGTTGCCGAAACACAAATCTTTGAACCCACAAACCTCTCAGCAATCTTAGCGGAAAGTAAACATGAACTTGCCGGCATACTTGAGGAAAAAAATGCTATCATTGAAGCAGATGAGCTCCCTGTAATAGAGGCCATGCCCTTTCAGATGAAACAATTATTAGTAAATCTGATTGGTAACGCCGTTAAGTATGGCAGAGAGAATGTAGTTCCTCATGTGAAAATAACATCAAGCATAATAGCTGGAAATGAAATAACTAATATTGCTGCATTGCCTACTGCATCTTACTTAAAAATCAGCATTGCTGATAACGGAATAGGATTTGACCAAAAATATGCACAAAAAATATTCGAGCTGTTTCAACGCTTGCACAACCGAGAAAAATATACAGGAACTGGCATTGGCCTCGCCATCTGTAAAAAGATAGTTGAGAACCATAAGGGCTTTATCTCAGCGCAAGGTGAACTTGACAAAGGTGCCGTGTTTAACGTTTACCTACCTATTAAAGAATAACATTGGTAACTTTATAAATTTGATTTTTCGATGAGCTCCTCTTCCTGCTGAGTAACATCTACCATGCTATAGTGTGCTATTCGTGTTATTGCCATCTCATCAAGAATATCAATTACATTTTTATACTTCGATTTATCTGAAGGCTTAATGAGGACTACCATGCCCTTGATTCGTGCATTTTGTTCTATAAGCAATCGGCGAATGCCTTCATTTGAGAAATGTGTCAAATTTATTTTCTGATCAGCTTCAGGCAAACCTTTGTACCAATAAATCTTATCATTTGCGCCTAGTACCAAATTGATTACACGTTTATGGTTAGTTACCGGACCGTCGTTAGTTTCTTTAGGCATATCCATTTTCATGATATAGTTCTTATTTAATGTCGTGGTCATGACAAAAAAAGTGAGCAACAGAAAAGCCAAATCTACCATGGGTGTCATGTCAATTCGGGTTGAATGTTTTTAGTTCTAACTTTCGCAGTTCCTTTTTCAGTGCCAGTTGATTTAGATACATCGGCCATATTGCTTGTGTTTAGGTGAAAGACATTTCTAACGCTAAGAATACAGTTAGGTGCACTTAGTCACAAAAAACTTTTTATTTACGCGACACTGCCTAATTTTGTCGTACTACCAATATAATCCAATGAAAGATTTTAAAAAGTATTATATCATACCCGCACCCCCTGAAGACGTGTATTTGGCACTAACTAATCCAAATACCATTCATCTATGGTCAGGAGAACCAGCAGAGATGTCAACCGAAGAAGGAAGCGAATTTTCATTATGGGAAGGCAGCATCGTTGGCAAAAACATAACCTTTGTTGAAGGCAAAAAAATTGTTCAGCAGTGGTACTTTGACGGTCAACCAGAAGATTCAATAGTTACGATTGTTTTGCATGCGCATAAGCAAGGCACTTCGGTAGAACTCAAACACAGCAATATTCCAGACCAAGATTACCAAGATATCGTTGAAGGCTGGGATGAAGCTTACTTTGGCGCTCTCTTAGATTTTTATAAGGAATGATTTAATTATCCTTATTTGTGATTCCATATGTTCTAAACTTTTAAACTGCTTTAGAATTACACTCGGCATAATATTTTTTAAGCTGAAGGCATGGAAGGACCTTCATTAATTATTATAAAAGAAGAACTGAGTCCTTTTAAAGGGGAGAAGGTGGTACACGTTTCAGGCGCTTCCAAAATTGATCAGCAGCAATTAGTTGGACAAAAAATTATCGATTTTAAATCATGGGGCAAGCACTTTCTAATCGTATTTAAGAAATTTACAATTCGCGTTCATTTTCTGATGTTCGGTAGTTATCGCATCAATGAAGAAAAGCCCAGCAGACTTATGCTAGGACTTAAATTTGAAGATCAACAAGAACTAAATTTTTATACCTGCGCTGTTAAATTTCTTGAAGAAGATCTTAATGAGATTTACGACTGGTCAGTTGATGTATTGAGTGATTCTTGGGATCCTGCTAAGGCACGTAAAGTTTTAAGAAAACATCCCGATATGTCTGTTAGCGATGCCTTATTAAATCAAGACATATTTTCCGGCGTTGGTAACATCATCAAGAATGAAGTATTATTTCGCATAAAAGTCCATCCTAACAATTCCATTGGCGCACTTCCTCCGCGTAAGCTTACAGCATTAATTCAAGAAGCGCGCAATTATAGTTTTGATTTCTATGAATGGAAGAAGATCTATCAACTGAAAAAACACTGGCTCATTTATGGTAAGCGTAAATGCCCGACGTGCAAAATCCCAATTTTAAAACAACCTACCGGAAAAGGTCTACGCAATAGTTTCTTCTGTGAGAATTGTCAAATTCTTTATTAGTATTAGAAATTAATATTAGAAAAAATCTTTTAATATCATAAGCCATTTCACTTAATTAGATCTCGTGTAGACACTGTTATAATTCAAGACAATTTCCAGGGTACTGAATAATGACATAAACTTTAGAAGTTGTTTTCATTCGATTTGTATGATGGTAAGCCATCTGCCGTAAATCTGTTAGCTTAATAAGCTCTTTCTCCTTATTTTAGAACACTTGAAATTAAACTCATTCATGAGTACAGACACCATTACAGCGCAGAATAAAAACCAAAAACCCCTTGTAGGACATCAAGCACCTGTGCCTTACAAACCAAAAAATAAAGTCCGCATAGTTACGGCCGCCAGTCTTTTTGATGGACATGACGCAGCCATTAACATCATGCGGAGGATTATACAAACTACAGGTTGTGAAGTTATTCACCTGGGTCATGATCGTAGTGTTGAAGAGGTTGTGAATACGGCTATACAAGAAGATGCGCAAGCCATTGCTATGACTAGCTATCAGGGTGGCCATACAGAGTATTTCAAATACATGTATGATCTGCTAAAAGAAAAAGGCGCAGCACATATTAAAATATTTGCTGGTGGCGGTGGTGTCATTCTGCCTGATGAAATACAAGAGTTAACGAATTATGGCATCACGCGCATTTACACACCAGATGATGGCCGTGCCATGGGTTTGCAAGGCATGATCAACGACTTGGTTGAACAAAGTGATTACCCACTGGGCGACAAGCTGCAAGATGAAGTAACCAAACTTGCTTCTAAAAATCCGGTTGCAATTGCACGACTAATCTCAGCAGCTGAGAATTATTATGATCAGAGCAAAAGTGTCTTTCAACAAATAAATGCGTTAGCTGAAAAATCAAACACACCCGTACTTGGTATTACTGGAACAGGTGGTGCTGGTAAATCATCGATGGTAGATGAAATTGTTAGAAGATTTCTATATGATTTTAAAGACACCAACAAAACCATAGGCTTAATTTCCGTTGACCCTTCAAAACGAAAAACAGGTGGCGCTTTGCTTGGTGATAGAATCAGAATGAATGCCATTAATAATTCAAGGGTGTATATGCGTTCACTCGCTACACGACAGAGCAATTTGGCATTATCAGTCTATGTAAGAGAAGCCATTCAAGTATTGAAGGCTGCTGGCTATGATCTGATTATACTCGAGACATCCGGCATTGGACAAAGCGATACAGAGATTCTAGACCATAGTGATGTTTCACTGTATGTAATGACGCCAGAATATGGTGCTGCTACCCAGCTCGAAAAAATAGACATGCTCGACTTTGCTGATGTAATAGCACTAAACAAATTTGATAAACGCGGTGCGCTAGATGCCTTACGGGATGTTAAAAAACAATATCAACGCAATCATCAACTATGGGATAAAAAAATTGACGACATGCCGGTATTTGGAACCATTGCATCCCAATTCAACGATCCAGGCACAAACCAGTTATATAAAAGCTTGCTCGATAAAATTGCTGAGAAGACGAATTCAAAATTGAAATCTAGTTTTCAGATTACGAATGAAATGTCGGAGAAGATTTTCGTCATTCCGCCGCATCGCACCCGCTATTTAAGTGAGATATCAGAAAGCAATAGAAAATTTGACACTTGGGTAAGCGAACAAAAAGAAGTAGCGCAAAAACTTTATGCTATACAAAAAACCATGCAAAGCTTAGGTGATGAACACGGTAATGTAATTCAAGTGTTACATACCGAATTTGATCGTTTAAAACTTAATCTAGATCCAAAGAATTGGAAGCTCATAGAAACATGGCCAGGCAAAGTTCAACAATACAAAGAACCCCTTTTTAAATTTAAGGTACGAGATAAAGAATTTGGTATTGAGACACATTCTGAATCACTTTCACATCTACAAATTCCAAAAATAGCGTTACCAAAATACGAAGCATGGGGCGATATCTTACAATGGAGTTTGCAAGAAAATGTGCCGGGAGAATACCCGTATACCTCAGGCATATATCCGTTTAAACGAGAAGGTGAAGACCCAACACGCATGTTTGCCGGAGAGGGTGGGCCAGAAAGAACGAATCGTAGATTTCATTATGTGAGTCATACAATGCCAGCAAAGCGGTTATCTACCGCTTTTGATTCAGTAACCTTGTATGGCAATGACCCAGATTATCGACCTGATATTTATGGGAAGATTGGTAACTCAGGCGTTAGCATTTGTTGCCTTGATGATGCCAAAAAATTATACAGCGGCTTTAATCTATGCGATGCAAAAACATCTGTATCGATGACCATCAACGGCCCGGCGCCAATGCTGCTTGGTTATTTTATGAATGCCGCCATCGATCAACAGTGTGAAATTTATATCAAACAAAATGGTCTTGCCGAAACGGTAAATAAAAAAATAGCAGAAATATACAAAGGAAAAGAATCGCATCGGCCGTTATACCAAGGGGCGTTACCAATAGGAAATGATGGTTTAGGTTTAATGTTACTTGGCGTAACAGGCGATCAGGTCTTGCCAAGCCTTATCTATGAAAAGATAAAAGCTGAAACGCTAACACAAGTACGCGGCACTGTACAAGCCGACATCTTAAAAGAAGACCAAGCTCAGAATACGTGTATCTTCTCAACAGAATTTGCACTGCGTTTAATGGGTGATGTACAACAATACTTCATTGATAATAAAGTTCGTAACTTCTATTCTGTCTCTATTTCCGGTTATCATATTGCGGAAGCAGGTGCAAATCCAATTACACAGCTTGCCTTTACACTTGCCAACGGCTTTACCTACGTTGAGTATTTCCTTAGTCGTGGCATGAACATAGATGATTTTGCCCCTAATCTCTCATTTTTCTTTAGCAATGGTATTGATCCCGAGTATGCTGTAATTGGCCGTGTAGCCAGGAGGCTTTGGGCAAAGGCATTAAAAAATAAATACGGTGCCAATGCTAGAAGTCAGATGATGAAATACCACATTCAAACTTCAGGTCGCTCATTGCATGCGCAGGAAATTAATTTCAATGATATCCGCACTACATTACAGGCTCTATATGCCATCTATGATAACTGTAATTCACTGCATACAAATGCCTACGATGAAGCCATCACAACGCCTACTGAAGACTCCGTACGTAGGGCCATGGCCATACAACTTATAATTAATAAAGAACTCGGCCTAACAAAAAATGAAAACCCTTTACAGGGATCCTTCATTATTGAAGAGCTAACCGTTCTTGTAGAAGAAGCAGTACTAACTGAATTCGACCGCATCACAGAACGTGGCGGCGTATTGGGTGCAATGGAAACAATGTATCAACGCGGTAAAATACAAGAAGAAAGTTTGTACTATGAAACACTTAAACATACAGGAGAATATCCAATTATAGGTGTGAATACATTCCTAAGTTCAAAAGGATCGCCCACTATTATACCTGGTGAAGTAATACGAGCAACAAAAGAAGAAAAGGAATACCAGATTAATATGCTTCAGCGCTTACATGAAGTTCAAGCTGAAAAAACCCTGGATACCATAGCGCACATTCAACAAGCAGCCATTCAAAATAAAAATATATTTAATGAGTTGATGGAGGCTACCAAGTATTGCTCATTGGGTAAAATTACAAAAGCTTTGTTTGAAGTAGGTGGACAGTACAGAAGAAATATGTAAAAGCCGGTCAATTTAAAATAGAAGCCAACTATCTCAAAGGCTTAAAACTAAATCGAACCCTTCAAAGTAAAGATTGCATCGTTAATTAATATTGACTCAAGTAATTTTTATTTCGAACCTACGTGATGGTGTTTCAAGTTAATAATTAATCCTACTTTGTCAAGTTACTGTTTAAATGACTTTACTGACTAGAATCGGCAAGAATGCCCGATCAAAAGCATCTCCTTCTGCGGCAATAAATATTTAGCCAGATTACATGTGCAGTGCCGCAGTGAACCTATTAAAAGTACGCGCAGGCTTTTAGCAAGCCTGCGCGTACTTTTAATAGCAAACGTCCTATCCGCCATGCGGATAGGATACTTAAACTCAGGACCGCAGCTCTGATGCATTACCTCTTGGCACTTTTGATTAGCTGCAGAACAACGTGAGCTGGATTTGTGCTCAAATTTTTCGATACCATATTTGGTAACTTGACAAAGTAGGATTAAGGGGAAGTTTTCAATCATCCGAAGTAAAACAGTAATCCTTTAGATAATCGCCTGCATCATCTATTCCACCTTTGAAGGCCGCTCTTAGACACCGGCAACCCGCCTCAAGGTCTTTTTTTTCAACCAGTGCAATACCCTTATAAAATTGAATGGTAAGGTTAGCGGGATCAATTTTAAGCGCTTGATTCAGATACGTCAATGCAAGATCATACGCATCTTGCTCTAGACATAGCGATGCAGCATACATGTATGAGGTTATATAAGTCTCATCAAGTGCGATAGCTTTATCAAAATAAAAAATTGCGCTATCTCGTTCACTTTGGTGGTAGTAAGACATCCCCAAATAAGTTTCTAATTCAGCGTCATTTGTAATTTTCTTGGCAGCTTTTATATCATGACGTGCTTCTACGTACAAGCCATCGTCCACAAAAATTGAAGCACGCCACTTTAGTAAATCTACATTTTTAGGATCCACAAGTAACAGGTCATTAAGGGCAGACAACTGAAGTTTTGTGTCCTGCATATCACGACCAATGTATGCCTTTAATAATTTTGCTTGGTCATCATCGGGTTCTAGTTTAATAAGCTGCTCAACATCTGCTATCGCTTCTTTAAACTGCTGAAGACTAAAAAGGCAAAGCGCCCTTTTATATAAGAGCAGATGGCTATTGGGATCTTTTAGCTCTGAAGCAGCAATTGACTTGGTATACAAGGCTAGTGCGCTTTTGTATTGCTCTTGTGCCATGAGTGTATCCGCCTCAATCTCATATGCTCTCCATTTGGCATTTTGAGATTGCGCAAATGAAAAACAAAACATTAGCGCGGTAAAAATCAACGTAACCCTCATATGTTATTAGATCAGGTTCTAGAATACCCTTTAAACTAAACGTCATTGCCCCTTCCCTATTTTACAGAGATGAAGCAATGACGCTTTTATTATTCAATTACAATTATCTGCTGAAACGCTTCCGTTCATTCTCGTTCAAATAGATTTTACGTAAACGAATTGATTGCGGTGTTACTTCAACATACTCATCAGCTTGGATATACTCCAATGCTTCTTCTAAAGTATGCTTCAAAGGAGGCGCAATTTTCATTTTCTCATCTGAACCCGAAGCACGCATGTTGGTAAGTTTCTTAGTCTTAGTAACGTTAATTACCAAGTCACCATTACGGCTATGCTCGCCAATTACCTGACCCTCGTAAACTGCTTCACCTGGATTGATGAAGAACTTACCGCGGTCTTGCAAGTTATGCAAGCTGTACGCAATCGCTTCACCTTGTTCCATTACAATCAATGAACCATTTATACGTCCAGGTATCTCACCTTTGTATGGTTGATATTCTTTGAATCTGTGTGTAACTACCGCTTCACCTGCCGTAACATTCAATAGATAGTTACGCAAGCCCATGATACCTCTTGAAGGAATAAGGAACTTCAAGATCATACGATCTGCCTTTGGCTCCATGTTCAACATTTCACCTTTACGCATAGAAACAGTTTCTATGGCTTTACCAGCAACAGTTTCTGGTAAATCGATAGTTAATTCTTCTACTGGTTCACTTTTTACACCATCTATGTCGCGGAAAATAACTTGAGGCTGACCAATTTGAAGTTCATAACCTTCTCTACGCATAGTTTCAATCAAAACAGACAAGTGAAGAACACCACGGCCAAATACCATGAAGCTATCAGCTGAACCTGTGTCGCCTAACTTTAATGCAAGATTCTTCTCTAATTCTTTTTCTAAACGCTCACGAATGTGGCGTGAAGTAACAAACTTACCTTCTTTGGCATAGAAAGGTGAGTTGTTAATGGTGAAAAGCATACTCATGGTAGGCTCATCAATTGATATTGATTTTAATGCTTCTGGTTTTTCAGGATCAGCAACGGTATCGCCAATTTCAAATCCTTCTAATCCCACTAGTGCACAGATTTCACCTGCTCTAACTTCGTCTACTTTCTTCTTATCAAATCCTTCGAATACATAAACTTCTTTAATTTTAGTCTTCGAAACTTTACCATCACGTTTAACCAACACAATGTTCTGGCCTGCTTTTACAACACCGCGCTGAACTCTTCCGATGGCAACACGACCGATGTAAGCCGAGTACTCTAGTGATGTAATCATCATTTGAGTTTGACCTTGATCAACTTTTGGTTCTGGTATATATTCAAGTACGCCTTCTATAAGCGATGTGATGTCTTCGGTTGGTTTCTTCCAATCTGGACTCATCCAACCTTGCTTGGCAGAACCATAAAAAGTTGGAAAGTTTAATTGTTCTTCAGTAGCATCTAATGAATACATAAGCTCGAATACTTGCTCATGCACTTCTTCAGGTGTACAGTTCTTTTTATCTACTTTATTGATTACAACAATTGGTTTTAGACCCAATTGCAAAGCTTTTTGCAATACAAAACGAGTTTGTGGCATAGGACCTTCGAAGGCATCTACCAGCAACAAACATCCATCTGCCATGTTTAAAACACGCTCAACCTCACCACCAAAGTCACTGTGACCAGGGGTATCGATAACATTGATTTTATAGTCTTTGTAACGTACAGAAACGTTCTTGGCAAGAATGGTAATACCACGTTCCCGCTCCAAATCATTGCTATCCATAATCAATTCACCAGGCGTTTCGTGATCCTTGAATAAGTGCCCTGCGTGTAAAAGTTTATCTACCAAAGTGGTTTTACCATGGTCAACGTGTGCAATAATCGCGATGTTCCTAATCTTACTAGCTTCCATAAATGCTTCTAAATCCGCTTAAATAATGATGTTATACAATTAAGGGCGCAAAGATAGTCTTAATTTGAAGAATTGCCGACGGTGTTTTGAAAATTAATGGCAGGTCGCCATAAAATGCAATTTTAAATTAGATAATAACAAGCTTAATGCATCGAATACAAATCTTTAGCCTGCTCTTTTTACAATTTAAACCTCAAAAATGTTCCCATTGGTAAATCTCTACCACTCTTAGATTTTAGGAAGAATTCTCCAAACTCCGGATTTGAATGTTCGAAATGGGTTTTAACCACGTTAAGACCAACTAAAGGTGACAATCCAACAGCATACATGCTTAGTATGAAAAACGCACTCTTGTTCACTAGCAATTCACTGGAGAGTTGTACCAACTCATTTAGTTTTTCTTGTAAGGTCCATTTCTCACCATCTGGCCCACGACCGTATGGTGGCGGATCCATGATAATACCATTGTATTTGTTGCCTCGCTTTACTTCTCTTTTTACAAACTTCAACGCATCTTCATATACCCAACGAATTCCGTCAAGATCGTTTAACTGCATATTTTGATTAGCCCAATTTAATCCTGGGCGTGAAGCATCAACATGTGTAACATCTGCACCTGCTGCTCTGGCAACTACGGAAGCTCCGCCCGTATAAGCAAAAAGGTTAAGAACACGTGGCTTTTCAACACCCCAACTGCGTATGGTATCGTATATAAAATTCCAGTTATTGCCTTGCTCAGGAAAAAGACCAACGTGGCCAAAACCTGTTAGCGCTAAACGAAGTGAAAGGTTGAGTTCTTTGTATTGATATTTAATGTTCCAGCTTTCAGGCACGCTGGTATTTTTCATCCAACCACCTGTTACATCATCTGTAAAGCGAAATTTATCTTTTTGTTCCCGGTCAAACCGCGTGCTCGCATATTTCTTCCATTCGGTATCGGTAAGCACCTTACTCCAGATGGCTTGAGGTTCGGGGCGTATCAATGTAAATTTTCCAAAACGTTCTAATTTTTCTCCCTCGCCAGAATCAAGAAGTTCATAATCTTTCCAGGATGAAGGATGAAATAGTTTTAGGGATAGCGTTTCAGGTTCCAAGTTTCGGGGTTGAGTTAAGGTGTTTAAGTTTTAGTTCCAGGTTCAAAGTTCCAGGTTCCGGGTTATCATTAAGATTCATCAAAGTTCTACATTTTAAATTGAAAGCTAAAACAGTGACAACATCAGAACATCCGCAACAGCCCGAATCTTAAACTATTATATTTAGATAGTTAACTTAAACCTGCAACCTTGAACCTGAAACTTAAACCCCTGAAAAACTTGAACCCGATACCTAATTCCACAACCACCACTTTCTTTTAACTTTAAACTTTAAATTTTAATCTTACAATATGCATCCTGTAATTACGAGCCCACAAAATCCCAAGATCAAAAACATTATTTCACTTGAGAAGGCAAGGGAGCGCAGAGATCAAAACCTTTTTGTCATAGAAGGAATTAAAGAACTCTCACTGGCAATAGAGGGCGGATACCAGATTAACAGCGTATTTTTTTGTCCTGAGATTATTTCTGAGCAAGCCATTCTTAGGCTTGTGAAAAAAGAGAACCTTTTAATACCTGTTGACAAAAGTGTATTTCAGAAAATTGCTTATCGCGAAAGCACAGGTGGCATTATTGCATTGGGCCAACAGAAGCGGCATGATTTAGACACAATTCAGCTAAGCAAAAATCCATTATTGCTTATATTAGAAGGCGTTGAAAAACCAGGAAACCTGGGAGCCATACTTCGAACGGCCGATGCCGTGGGTGTTGATGCCTTGATCATCTGTGATCCACAAACAGACTTTTACAATCCCAATGTAATTCGTTCTAGTGTTGGCTGTGTATTCACAAAACAAATTGCTGCAGCCACCTCAGAAGAAACCATTACCTGGCTTAAGCGCAATAACATACCTATTTATTGCACCTATCTACAAGCATCAAAGCCTTACCACCTAACCGATTACAAGCAATCATGCGCCATTGTAATGGGCACGGAATCAACGGGGCTTTCCAACATTTGGATAGAAAATGCTAGCGCGAACATAATCATACCGATGCAGGGAAAGATTGACTCCATGAATGTATCAACTGCAGCTGCGGTAGTAATTTTTGAAGCGAAACGGCAACGCGGCTTCGATTCATAAATCTCTTCAGGAATTTCATATAGATTTACTACTTATTAATTTAATAAATTGTGTAAATTAGTAGCAGAGCCAAATTCAATAAATGGAGAAACTGCCGTTCTCGGAGAAACAGATAGAGGAGGAAAAATTTATAGTCGCAGTTGCAGGTGCATATCGACTCCATAATGCTATCCTTAACACCACCGAACTTTGTATTTATTCTACAACAACGCAAGGTATTATTACACATTATAACACGGAAGCAGAACGATTATTAGGTTACAAAGCTGAAGAAATCATTGGAAAGAAATCACTTACCTTATTTCATGATGGTGACGAAGTTGTTAAACGAGCCAAAGAAATTTCTAAGGAACTTGGCAAAGTTATAAAACCAGGTTTCGGAGCACTTACAGAAAAGGCAAAAGTGAATAGAACGGCAGATCGGAGGGAATGGACCTATATTAAAAAAGATGGCGAAAGCTTCCCTGTATTGTTATCCGTAGTTCCTTTGCATGACGAAAACAATCAGCTGCTCGGCTTCAACTGTATCGCGACAGATATTACAGAGATAAAGAAGACTGAAGCAAAAATCAAGCAGTCGCAAGCACATTTACACGCACTAATTACCTCATTAGATGATGTTGTAGCTGAGGTAAATAAACAAGGCACGTATTTAAATCTTTGGAGCAGGGATGAGAAAAATCAATCGACTTCTCATGAGCATTACATAAATAAAAACATATCGGAAGTACTTGGTGAGGAGCTGGCAGAAAAGTATGAAGCGTGTATTCATCGTGTTATCGTATCCGGAAAACCTGAGCACTTAGAATATAAATCCGTAACGTCGAATCGTAAGCGATGGAAAAGCGCCAAGTTTTCATTCGTCTCTACCGACCATGTCTTGATTTGTATCCGTGATATAACAGAACAAAAAAGAGCCGAGCTACAGGTAATTAAGAGTGAAGAGAAATTCAGAGCCCTTGCTGAAAATATTCCAGGCATTATTTATCTGTGTAAGAATGATGCAACATACTCTATGCTTTACTTGAATGATAAAGTTGAAGACCTTACCGGTTACCCGGCTAGTGCGTTTATTTCAGGGGAGGTAAACTTCCCGCAACTCTACCATCCCGATGACGCGGCCTCGATTTATGAAACCGTCGACAAGGGGTTAGCTAACAGAGCAAGTTTCTATATCACCTATCGAATACGTCATTTATCAGGAGAATGGCGATGGGCGGAAGAAGTGGGCACAGGTGTATACCATAATAAAAAGCTCTTGTACTTAGAGGGTTTTATAAGCGACGTTACGGCAAAGAAACAAGCTGAAGAAAAACTGCAGGTTATTGCAGAAGAAAATTATCGCCTGTTTAACCACGCGGTTAATCTTAGCGTTATAGCTAGTTTTGATGGCTATTTCAAAAGAATAAATCCGGCATGGAGCACGCTGTTTGGATGGTCAGAAAAAGAATTATTATCAAATCCCTTCTTTGATTTCCTTCATCCCGATGATATTGAGTCTACTAGGCAAGCTATTGAATATATTTCTCTTGGCAACAACCTTCAATCGTTTGAAAACCGTTATCGCTGCAAGGATGGATCCTATAAGTGGCTTCTTTGGGGTGCTGCTTCTGATTCAAATCGAAAACTCATCTATGCGTCCGCTGTAGATATATCAGCACGTAAGAAGAACGAAGAACAACTGATAAGGTCAAAACAAGATCTTGAAATTGCAGCTGAAAAATTGCTAGTGCAAAACCGATTGCTTGACGAGTTTGCGCACATCATATCACACAATCTGCGTTCACCAATTGGAAACATACAGGCGCTAATTGGTTTACTAAATAACCAAAGCAACATTGATGATTATCAATTGGTATTTGACAAACTAAAGAACCTATCGAAGAATTTGGGTGAGACCATGAATGAACTCATGGATACAATTAAAGTAAAAGCTGCGACTGACATAAAAAAAGTTGAAATTCGTTTTAAGGAACTTCTGGATAAAGTAGTGCAGTCACTTGAGGGCGAAATGATTCAGTCAGGAGCGCTAATTACATTTAATTTTAATGCGGCACCCAAAGTAGTTTTTGGCAAAGCCTATCTTGAAAGCATCTTTCAAAACTTACTTACTAATGCTATTAAATATAAATCACCAGATCGAAAACCTGAAATATATATTGAATCAACTATAGAGAATGCGCGTATTACGTTACGTGTTACAGATAATGGCCTAGGTATAGATTTAGCTCGCTTTGGCGATAAACTTTTTGGGTTACATAAAACCTTTCATGCCCACAAAGAAGCAAAAGGAGTTGGTTTGTTTTTAACTAAAACGCAAATAGAAGCGTTGGGCGGAACCATTGCTGTTGAGAGTGAAGTAAATAAAGGTAGTACGTTTATTATTACCTTTTAATGATGACTACTTGGATGGACTAATCGCGCAAATGAGACCATCAAGGCTTCTCACTGATTTACCTTGTAAACAACTACACCTTTCGATAACTAAACTTAAACTTAGTTCGCGGATAAAAAAGAATGTGATTTGAATCTATTAGATTGTCTAGTGGAATATTCTCTAAAATACCATAGTGATCTAGCCATTGCCTAAAAATATCTTGGCGCATCTTATTCCTACCCTGCGGACTTATTGCTCCATAAAAAAGTAAACCTAACTCATCGTTTGATAACTGTGCTTGCAAATGCGTAATGTACCTTATAACATCTCGCTGACTCAAGCTATTGGTTTGTATAAATTTTATAATATTATAAACATACCTATAGTAGTGACCTAAGCACGAGGTATGACGTTTGTAGAACACTTCAAATTCATACCCAATCTCGCTCCTTAATTGTGATATGGTTTTTGAATTTCCAGTAGGTGTCTTAATTATTTTTGGATTATCGTCATTATAGTACTCAATAAAGCTGTTTGAATTTCTATCATAAACATATATCGTAACACTGTTGTGATGACTTAATAGTTCTAACAATGCGTGCTTTACATATAACCTTCCTTTATAAGATTTATCAACGTCTCTTTTTAACCTGGCGTTATATACCTTTACACTACCTTCCATAGCGGTAGTTATTTGGTTTAATATGGATAGCATACTAAAAAAGTTATTGTCCACTTTTTGAACTGCTGCGGCCCGTTGGGTTGTTAGCAGTGTATATCGTTGTGTTGTATATGTTTTATACAACAAGAAAATTGCTATTAGTGAGGCAATCGCGATTAAAATTATTCCAAAATTAGAGACATTTATCAGCGTAGACCCGCGATCTTCGTCAATGGTAATACCCAGCCTATATCCGATATAACCGAAAATACATATGCTCAACAATGAACCCCCAAGGAGGTAAAGATTATAATGGTTTTGTGTTTCCTTGAACAGAGCCATAATGAGAATCTAATCCCATTAAATTACACAAAATTATGCAGGTTCAAATATTTCAAGAATAGAAAGCGATTAAGACCTGAAGAGGTGTTGGTATAAAGCTTAGAATTTATTCTAAGGATTAGTAAAGTGATTACCACGATAGACGCTAGAAATATGTATCTCACATCATATAATTTTAGATTATTTTAATCATCACAGCATAAATTTAAATAAGATCACTATAACTATGCCGCTATTTTACAAATTGTTCATCAATATAAAACTTCATATTAAGCGATAAAATTTCATTTATCATTTTCCTGCATCGTTCATTATCTATTCTTATGGTGTAAGCCTTTTCTGGAATAGGGATATCAACATTAATAACGGGTTCTATCACAGTATAATCATTCCGATTTTCCAAGACCAAACCCTTAAATCCTGAAAGAAGTATGCGCGCAAGTATTGCTGGTGTAAACTCAAC
The DNA here is from genome assembly GCA_964235605.1 of uncultured Cyclobacteriaceae bacterium. GTDB lineage: Bacteria > Bacteroidota > Bacteroidia > Cytophagales > Cyclobacteriaceae > DATCRE01. The sequence goes on from CAXSCR010000003.1 coordinate 68,986, forward strand.
CATATTACTTTTCTTTCAAAACTACAAAACTAATTTTAATAGTTATTAATTTAATAATTAACTAATTTAAATAGTTTATAACGTACACTAGAATAAGGCTTTAGATTCTATGATGGCACAGTCGTGTTTTGAAAAAAGTTTCACACCTCACTTAATACGACAGGAAGAAAATTAATTTGACAGTGATTGACTCGACGTTTGAAGGAGTGATTTGGGACTCACATGCGTGTGTGACCTAAAGAAACTTCTATAGAGATTGTTGCAAATTAATCTTTTGTTATTTGATTAATAACATCTCTAGTCAACGGCTTAAGTAAAAAGCCTTTAACATTTTTATTTGCATAAGAACGGTCTTTATCACGCTCATCAATAGAAGAAGAAAGTATGTAAATGTTAATACTATTTTTAATAACCTTTGAAAGATTGTCAAACCGTTCCAAAAATTCCCAGCCGCTCATAACCGGCATATTTAAATCGAGAAGCAATATTGTATTATGATCATCCTTTTTCCCGTGGTGCTCTGTTTGAATATATTTAAAACCCATTTCGGGATTTACAAAACTTTTTATATCAGATTTACCATGAATAATTTCAATGGTCAATTCACAGATCATATTGTTAATAGGATCGTCGTCAATGAGAATAAACTGAGAAGTATCATTCATAAATTGAATGTAACATTTTATGAACAGAACAGGAAAAAAAAACCGGATTCATCCCTAAGGTAAATCCGGTTTTATACTCGAATTCTTAAAACCCTATTAAGATTTGAATGCGAGTAGTACAATATATAGAGATTCCAGGCCAAAACCATTGTTCACCTTAAAATAATTTTAAACCTATTCATTTGGATGAAGACCATTTATAATTCGTTGGCTCATCGACTAATCTCCATCGTTCTTGTAACGGATTAAAATGAATGTAATCAAGCTTCTGCTCTAACTTATTCCTAGAATCTATGACTACTGCTAAAGGATCTCTTTGCCAAAATCGATGCTTACGTTCCGGATCATCATTCACTATATAAACAGCCAGATCATCATTACTTTGATTCTTTCTTAGATGTTCTAAAAATTGATGGCTAGTATATTTATTAAAACTTGCATAAGGCATTTCCTTTCCATTTTGCGATCTCATCTCCCAAATAACATGAAGGTGATTAGGCATAATAACAAAGCTATAAATGCTAATCTTATTACGACTAACAAGATTATGCCATGAGTCAACAATGATTTGACAACATTCATCATGAACTAGTAAGTTTTGCCAATCCTTTATTGTATCGGTCCAAAAATAAACTTCGTTCAAAAACATCTTTGAATTACGTACACCATACTTGGCCTCTTTCAACATATCCACTGTGTTACTTTAAGTTCCGGCCTGTGAGGGCACAGGCCTGGGTAATCGGTATAGATTACATCTCAGCATCCTTGGCCCGCGTCCTCACAGGCCAACACTACTCAACCTGCCCACCCCTCCCTATCCAAACTTCTATATTGAATAGCTTCAGCCAGGTGTTCGATTTTAATTTCTGATGAGTTTGAGAGATCGGCAATCGTTCTTGAAACTTTTAAAATGCGATCGTACGCTCTGGCAGAAAGTCCTAGACGCTCCATTGCTGTTTTGAGTAATGTTCTTCCGGCGTCATTGATTTGACAAATGTGTTTTACCATGTTAGATGGCATCATGGCATTGCAATACACACTGTCATCATTTTTAAATCGCTCCGATTGTATGTCGCGTGCGTTGATAACACGAACTCGTATCTCATCACTGGTTTCTGTCTCTCTGTTAGCGGTCATCTCATCAAAACTCACAGGCACCACTTCAACATGCAAATCAATTCGATCTAGTAATGGACCGCTTATTTTGCTAAGATATCGCTGAACAATTCCTGGTCCACATACACATTCTTTTTCAGGATGGTTGTAGTACCCACAGGGACATGGATTCATACTCGCTACCAACATGAAGTTAGCTGGATAGTCAATAGAAACCTTTGCACGCGAAATGGTTACACGTCGTTCTTCCATGGGTTGGCGCATTACTTCTAACACGGTGCGCTTAAACTCGGGAAGCTCATCCAAAAACAAAACGCCATTATGTGATAATGAAATCTCGCCAGGTTGAGGGTTCCCTCCTCCACCTACTAACGCGACATCGGATATGGTATGATGTGGTGACCTGAATGGACGTGTGGCGATAAGTGTACCATCACTTCCTAATTTTCCGGCAACGGAATGAATTTTTGTAGTCTCTAAAGCCTCATGTAAAGTAAGCGGCGGAAGTATAGTAGGAAGTCGTTTGGCCAACATGGTTTTACCAGCACCGGGTGGGCCAATCATGATAACGTTATGGCCGCCAGCAGCAGCGATCTCCATAGCGCGCTTTATATTTTCCTGACCTTGTACATCCTTAAAATCTGTATCGTAATGATTTAATTTGGCAGCAAAGATTTCTCTTGTATCAACAGTTACAGGAGTGATGGATGTTTTGTTTTCTAAAAAATCGATAGCCTCCTTTAAAGTACTAACCGGATATACCTCCAACGCGCTTACAATAGCTGCTTCACGCGCATTCTCTTTAGGTAATATAAAACCTTTAAATCCTTCTTTTCTAGCTTGGATGGCAATGGGTAAAACACCTTTAATGGGACGCAACACACCATCGAGGGAAAGTTCACCCATGATGATATATTGATCTAATGTTTCAGTGGTGATTTGTCCGGAGGCTTTCAGTACACCGAGAGCAATGGGTAGATCGTAGGCGGACCCTTCTTTTCTTATATCGGCCGGTGCCAGATTAACTACTGTCTTGTTGCGTGGCATAAAGTAGCCAGAACTTTTCATGGCCGATTCTACACGGTGTTGACTTTCTTTTATTGCACTATCTGGTAAGCCGCTCATGAAGAACTTGACACCTTGTCCAACGCTTACTTCAACCATGATGATTCGCGCATCAACCCCATATACGGCTCCGCCGAAGGTTTTAGCCAACATAAATAAAAAGAGGTTAGAGGGTGGAGGGTAGATTTATTTTTAAGAGAAGCGCTTATTTCTTAGCTGCTTCCTGGAGATCAAACAATTTTGCTTTGAGTATATTAAACTCTTTGTTAAGCAACGCCTGTGCTTTTTGGGTATCCTTATCCACTTTCCATGACCATACGAAGTCGATGATTATGAGAATAACGCCAATGAGAGTTACATACTTAAAATATGGAACGTACTTTACCATTCCGAACAATAGATTACTATTGTGATCTAACATAGCGGTAAAAAGGAAAGAGCATATGTGGAACGCTGCGAAGACAGCGTAAAAGATTAGCCTGTTTTTTTTCATGATCAGAATTTTCTATTGATCTGCAAGTAACTAAAGATATAGCAAAAATATGAAAATAGAATATAAAAGTGCTATGACACCTACAATTGCTTGCACACCTCACCAAAAAGAATGATCAAATACATAAGTTATCTATTGTTTCGTTATCTGGATTTCATTCAACTTCTTGTACACGCCATTATGCTTAATCAGGTAGTCATGTGTACCGCGTTCAGCAATCTGGCCATTCTGAATTACGATAATCTCGTCGGCATGTTGAATAGTGCTGAGCCTATGCGCAATTACAATAGAGGTTCTATTTTCCATTAAATGTGTTAATGCATCTTGAACCAGACGTTCCGATTCTGAATCTAGTGCTGAGGTTGCCTCATCCAAAATTAATATGGGTGGATTTTTTAGCACAGCCCGCGCAATACTAATGCGCTGACGTTGACCACCAGAAAGCTTGGAGCCACGTTCACCTATAAGCGTTTGATAGCCCTCATCTGTTTGCATAATGAAGTCATGTGCATTCGCCACCTTAGCGGCGTGAATTACGTCTTCTTCCTTTGCACTCTCCATTCCGAAGGCGATGTTATTAAAAATACTATCGTTAAAAAGAATGGACTCCTGTGTAACAACACCCATCTGCTTACGGAGAGATTCTATCTCATAATCGGCTAGGGAAACTCCGTCAAGCAAAACTTCACCGGCTGTTGGATCGTAGAACCGTGGTATCAAATCAGCCAGAGTAGACTTTCCGCCACCAGATGAACCAACTAAAGCTACGGTCCTTCCCTTTTCGATTTTAAGATTAATGTTATTAAGAACGATTTCGCGATCGTAAGCAAAACTTACTTTCTTAAACTCAATGCTGTTGGTAAACTCCTTTAGTGATATTGCTCCCGGTTTATTTTGTACGGCAGGAATTGCATCAATAATTTCAAAAATACGTTTAGCCGAAACAGTTCCTTTTTGTAGCGAAGTAATGCCATTAGAAAAATTCTTTGCTGGTTGAATGATCTGGGTAAACATCCCTAAGAAGCCAAGAAACTCATTCGGAGATAGCTCTTTTCTAAATACAAGTGAACCTCCAAAAATAATGATTACCGCCACAATCATTATCCCGATAGTTTCTGAAATTGGCGAAGCCAGCTCATTTTTACGGGCGATTGAAAGGTTAACCTTGCGGTGATAACTTGTTTCATTATCAATTTTCTTAAGTATAAATGGTCTCGCATTAAATGCTAGAACCACACGCATACCAGAAAAGGTTTCGTCTAGAATATTAACGATACGCCCTAGCGACTCCTGACTTTGAATGGCCTTCTTTTTTAAACGCTTTATAAGTTCTGCGAGGAGACCGCCTGTTATAGGTAAAAGAACTAAAGTAAAAAGCGTCAATTTTACCGATATAAAAAACAGAACACTAAAATAAACAATTATGGTAATGGGCTCCTTCCAGACAAATTTTAAACTATTAACTACGGCACTCTCAACTTCAGCAACGTCGTTAGTAAATCTGGAGATAAGATCACCCTTTCGTTGATTATTAAAAAAACCAATATGAAGATCTGAAACGTTTCTAAAGATATTCATCCTCATATTTTTGACTACATCCACTTTAATACGGGAAGCAGTCATTCTTTCCACATACCTGAACAGGTTAGTTAATAAAACACTTACAATTATGGATGCGCAAATAAATAGCATGGCATCCATGGGCCCGTACTGTTTAATAATTGTAACGAAGTAATAATTAAATACATCAAGAACATAGTTTATCGAAAGTGAAAATTTTGGAAGTGCCGGTATCACTTTAATGGTCTTTTCCGTATAGCCAAATAAAATATTTAGCATAGGTATCACAAGGGCAATGTTCGCGACGCTAAAAAGAATCCCTAATATCGAAAAGACAATGAACTTAGCAAAGCGAGAATAAATCCGCGGTGCATACCGTAAAATACGGAGGTAAATTTCCATCTAGATAAACTTTAAATAATTGTAATACAATAGGGACTTACTAAACAACATCACGAGTTTAAAATTCATAAAGACGCTGTGCAATATTCCAGCGCAAAGCTAATGAAGTTATTGAAGAATTATTGTTGTAAGTAGCAAACGAACTTTTACTCTGGCGTAGTATGTAATTTACATCAATGAATAGATTATGTTTTAACATCCAGGAAACTGTGAAACTTCCAAACATAATATCATTGGGAATTCCTTGTCCGATTTTATTTCCATAATTCTGTGCGTGCGTTCTGTTATTTCTTAATATGTTACTGCCGTAATTGGCGGATGTTGATGTTGAGTCACGTCCAATTGAGGTCAGAATTAACTTTCCCGTAAGGTTTAATTTTGGCAAGGGTTGATAACGTAGAATACCAACAAGTTCATTAAAATTAGCGCCAAGTGGATGCGCTACAGATTGCCTATAACTAGCGTAATTTGAATAATCTGATCCATGCGTATAGGTAAATGGCCGAACAATATTTACCTCACCTTGTAGATCCAAATTAGGGATTGTAAATGCATCTATATATTTCAAACCGCCCTGTACAGCGAATTTATTTGCCCACCATCCATCGCCAGATTTGATGTGATCTATACTAAATTCATCTATAACAAATTGGCCATATAAAGATACCTTCCTCAATGCGTTCCATTTAAAATCCAATCCTAAAATAACATTGTCACTGCTACCATTCTGCTGCTCAATGGCACGATAGAAGATTACCGGATTTACATACGACCACTCAAAGGTATTATTGCTAGAAGAATCTTTCGGACTGAATATTACGGATTCAAAAAAACCTAAGTTGAAATGCTTCCCGATGTTCATACTTAAATGATGAAAGGCGATATACTTTTCAGGATATCTTTTATTTCCGGTTAACCCACTTGCGTTGCCTTGAAGGTCGGCAGTCATGCGATTAATTTGAAACAAGTAATTTATCTTCCATACTTTAACATTTGTTTTAAAGAATAAGGATGGTGGCGCGTAGTCAGAAAAAATTAATGAGCGATAGCCGTTGCCTATAAAAGTTCGGTCATTCCCTAACTGAATGTTGATATGTTTTGTGGCTTCAAATGATATATAAGCACGAGCTTGAAGAAAGTCTACGCCTTTACCTTCTTTATAACCCTTCCAAAAACCTTCATGCGGAATAGCCAATGTTGTGTTTTTCACATCATTGACATAAGCAGGCAGCATGGCCTGGTTATCAGTTAAATAAGAATAGAAGCCAACCTTTTTATCGATCATGCCACGCACTTCTACGCCGCGGGTGTTAATAAAAAGCATTTCATCTTGCCGAGAGTCTTGTCCGGCGCCTACATAAAGTACCGGATTTACATGCAAATCAAAGTCAGAATGATCGACATGATAAAGGTCAGACTTTTTTCTATAGAATCTTTTCAGGATAGCTTTTTTGGAATTATTGGTTTCAGGTTTGGCCCATTCCCAACTATCATTTCGCAGATAGTCATAGTTAAACTCATCCGCCCGCGATGTAAAAACATTCTTTTGATGTGTTGAATCAACAAAAGCTACAATGTCAGATCGCTTATAGGGTTTTACCGCTGTCAGCACTTCTTGCGTAAGACGCCCTGTTTTTATCTCGTATCGATCTATTTTATTATAATATTCTTCATTTAGAGGAGCATACGTGCTTTGAGAATACGCCAGCAACGGCAAATAAAAAAAGGCCAAAAGACTTAGATTCTTCATTGTAGAACTTTAGAGAAAAAATACGAAGCTTGAGGCTTAGGACCAAACTTAGGGATTAGCCCCAAAAAACATAAACTATCTCTTGAAATTACTGCATCTGTGCTTATATTTGCAATCCTTTTAAGGAAAAACCGAAAAATCGATATGAAAAAAGGCATTCATCCGGAGTATAGAGACGTAGTTTTTCACGATACCTCCAGCGACACAAAATTTTTAACCCGTTCTACCCAGTGGTCTAAAGAAACTACAAAATGGGAAGATGGTAACGAGTACCCAGTTATTAAAGTCGAGGTGAGCTCAGCATCACATCCTTTCTTCACAGGTAAAAAACTGTTTGTTGATACAGCAGGACGCGTTGAAAAATTCCAAAAGAAATACGGCAAGAAGTCCATTACAGAATAAGCTTCTTACAACTATAGAAAAGGTCTTCAATTTATTGGAGACCTTTTTTGTTTGGGGACAGGGTTAGGTTTCAGGTTCCAAGTTCAAGGTTCCAAGTTCAAAGTTCAAAGTTCAAGGTTCCAAGTTCAAAGTTCAAGGGTTCAAAGTTCAAGGTTCAGGTTTTAGGTTTCACATTTTAGGTTCCATGTTCACAAAATCCAATATCACCCAAACATAACCTGAACTTTCCTATTTTTGAAGATGAACCTAATTCTCTTTGACGATCCTGCTATCCGTACCGATCTACTACCCTTTACTTTCACGCGGCCAGTTAGTAAAATCAGGGTAGGTATTTTAACGATCGATGAAAAATGGGAACGATGGCTCAGGCTCAAAGCCTCTTTTAACACCATCGATTATCTTCAGAAGAAATTTCCATTGAATGCAACCTCCGATGATCTGCTTATAAATGGTGCAGTTTGTCCTGATGAAAAATTAGTTAGCGCAATTCAGTCTTTACAACCCGGACAATTTCTTGTTAAAGGTGATATGCTTATTGCAGCGCGGAAACCAGAAGCAGGCATGAACAGCACAAACACGACAAATTATACTGAAGCTGTTACTGTCATTGATAAAACCTGGAAAATTTTTCGAGAGAACGCAGCGCAGATTAGAATAGATTTCAAACTTGTAACAGCTGGAAGAAAATCAGCGGGTATAGATGACAAACATACCATTATCTATGGTAAAGAAAATGTTTTTGTTGAAGAAGGTGTGTATGTTCGCGCAGCAATTATTAATGCAGAGACAGGGCCCGTTTATCTAGGAAGGAATAGCATTGTACAAGAGGGCGCTATGATCCGTGGCTCTTTCGCTTTATGCGAAGGTGGTCATGTTAATATGGGCGGAAAAATGCGTGGTGACATAACCGTTGGTCCGTTCTCGAAAGTTGGTGGTGAAGTAAGCACATCTGTCATCTTCGGTTACAGCAATAAAGCCCACGATGGTTTTATGGGTTGCACCGTTATGGGTGAATGGTGTAACCTTGGCGCAGACACAAACACATCGAACCTGAAGAACAATTATGACTTTGTAAAATTGTGGAGTCATAGCAAAAATGATTTCATAAATACCGGTCTTCAGTTTTGTGGATTGATGATGGGCGACCATAGCAAGTGTGGAATCAATACCATGTTTAATACAGGTACTGTTATTGACGTCTCGGCAAATGTTTTTGGTGAAGGATTTCCTAAAAATTACATCCCTTCATTTTCGTGGGGAGGAAGTTCGCTGGCAACTTATCAATTGGATAAAGCAATGGACACTGCCGCAAAAGTTATGGCAAGAAGAAATATTATTTTTGACGATACTGAGCGCGCTATTTTAGTAAAAGTTTATGAATTAACTGCACAAAGCAGAGATTGGAAAAAAACATAACATGAAGTTTTCAAGTATACCCGGACTATCTGAAGTAAAAAGTCTTTTAATAGATGCTGCAAAAAGCAATCACACAGCGCATGCGCAGCTATTTGTAGGCGCAGAAGGTGCGCTTAACTTACCCATCGCGTTAGCTTATGCCAGTTACCTTCATTGTGAAAACAAAGGCGATGATGCTTGTGGTTTTTGTTCAGCATGCTCTAAAAATTTAAAATTTATTCATCCTGACACCCACTTCGTTTTTCCGCTTGGCAATATAAAAGGCGATAAAGACGAAGATCGATTCAAAGCAGATATTACCAAAAGTTGGCGTTCATTCCTTTTAGAACAACCCTTCGGCAACCTTGACGATTGGACGAACTATTACGGTGGTGAAGATAAGCAAGCACTCATATCACGTGAAGGAAGCAGAGATATAATTAAAACACTCTCACTTAAACCATTTGAAAGTCCACATAAGATCATGATCATTTGGCAGCCTGAACTTATGCATGCTCCGGCAGCCAATGGTATTTTAAAAATCCTGGAAGAGCCACCTCCACATACTTATTTCATTCTCGTCACCAACGCAGCCGATAGGCTTCTTCCTACCATTATTTCGCGCACGCAAATAGTGAGCGTACCGTTATTGTCAGACGAAGAACTAGAAGCTTGCCTGGTAGATAAATTCAAAACTGAAAAATCACGCGCAAGTAAAGCATCTCAGCTGGCAGAAGGCAATATTAATTTGGCGTTAAAAGTTTTAGAGGACGCAGAAGACAACAACACCCAACGATTTACAGATTGGATGCGCGCCTGCTTCAAAAAAAATTATGGCAGCCTTGTAACCATGGCCGATGATTACCATGGCTTGGATAAACTCAGCCAAAAAAACCTGATGATGTATAGTTTGGGTATGATGCGCGAAACATTATTAAGTATAGCAGGTGCCGATAAATTAAACCGTACACGCGGTGAAGAATTAAAATTTATTCAAAATTTCAGTAAGGTGATGAATGTCTACAAAATTGAAAAATCAGTAAACATGTTAAACGATGCAAGCTATCACCTAGAGCGTAATGGAAGTGCCAAAATGATCTTCCTTGATCTATCATTAAAATTATCACAAACAATTAATGCGTAATGTATAAGTTGTTTATTAAATACCTTTGATTATGAACAGAACGATTCGCATTGGTACCCGTGGTAGTAAGCTGGCATTATGGCAAGCTGAACACGTAGCAAGCCTCATTAAACCTTCTGGCTATTTAACTGAGATTGTACCCATTGAAACAAAGGGTGATAAGATACTCAATGTGTCTATTGCTAAAATTGGAAGCAAGGGCGTATTTACAGAAGAGATCGAAGCTAAATTAATTGATGGCGCTGTCGATATTGCTGTGCATAGTGCAAAGGATTTATCTTCTGAAGTGCCCGAAGAACTGGAGCTAATTGCATTTACGGAGCGTGAGGAGGTAAACGATGTTATGGTAAGCAACCAGAAAAATTTAGATCTATTAGGTAGAATAAAGGTTGGCACATCGGCGACACGCCGCGTAGCTTTTTTGAGACATTATTATCCAAATGCTACCGCTGTTTCTATTCGCGGAAACTTACAAACACGATTTAGTAAATTAGAAGCTGGAGAATATGATGCATTGGTGTTGGCTTATGCAGGCGTACACAGAATGGGTTATGATGATTTTATTGTAGAAAAAATTGATACAAGCTATTTTGTTCCAGCGGTTGGGCAAGGAAGTATTGCGATAGAATGCCATAAAAAACTTAGTTTCGATAAAAAGAAAATAATTCAAGACTGGATCAATCATCCTCGAACAGAAAATTGCGTACGGGCCGAGCGTGCGTTTTTAAAAACAATGCAAGGCGGCTGTAGCATTCCCGTGTTTGCCTATGGTCATTATGAGGGCGCCATGATAACCTTAAAAGGCGGCATCATTTCGCTTGACGGAAAAACAATTGTAAAAGCGAAGCAAACTGCACCTGTAATAGATATAAAAGAATTAGGCGAAGCTGTAGCCAATGAAGTTTTAATTAATGGTGGTAGTGATATACTCCACGATATAAGACAACATGTTAAAAACTAAATATTATAATCAAATGAAGAATGCATTCATTGTTACCTTGTTTGTTATCCTCTACTCCTTAACGGGATGTGCTCAGAAAAAAGATTATGTCGTTACAATTAAAACAAAGTATGGTGATATGGTAGCCATCTTATATGATGAAACACCTAAACATAAAGCAAATTTCATTAAGCTAGCAAAAGAACATTATTTTGACAGTCTACTTTTCCATCGCGTTATTCAAGGCTTCATGATTCAAGGTGGTGACCCTGCTTCAAAGAAGGCTCCCAGCGGAGCGAATCTTGGAAACGGCGGACCTAATTATACTATTGAAGCGGAAATCAATCCTAAATTCATTCATGAAAAAGGTGCACTTTCAGCAGCTAGATTAGGTGATGCGCAAAATCCTAAGAAGGCTTCCAGCGGAAGCCAGTTCTATATTGTACAGGGGAAAAAAACCCCTGAGGCCGAGTTAAGACTTGACGTTGTAAAGTTAAATGCAGCTATGAAGACCATGATGCAAAATCCTGCCAACCGCGGTCTTCAGGATACTTTGGCAATGATATATTCACAGGGCGGCGGCGATGCTTACAGTAAAAAATTGCTTGAACTTGTTCCCCGTATTGAAAGAGAGACCGGTACAAAAGTATTAAAGGATCAAATCGACGAGAAAACAAAAGCTTACGCAACTGTTGGTGGGGCTCCACACTTAGATGGTGGATATACCGTTTTCGGCAAAGTAATTAAAGGGCTTGAAGTCATTGACAAAATCGCTGCTCAACCCCATGATCGCGCTGATAGACCAACTGAAGATATTCGCATGTTTGTTACGGTGGAAGAAGTCTCAACGAATAAGATTGAGAAGTTGTATGGATATAAGTATTCGAAATAGTTACACGATCTATCCACCATCTGCATCAATATTACTTAAGCGTATTTTATGAGAATACTGGTTACAGGCTCTAATGGCTTACTAGGACAAAAGCTAGTTCATCTTTTACAAAAAGAAAAATCAGTTTACTTAATAGCTACAGCAAGGGGAGAATCAGTTTTAGATATTACGCGTGGAGAATTTCATTCACTTGACATTACGAATCAAAAGGAGGTTGATGAAGTTATCACTTCCACAAAACCTGACGTAGTAATCAATACGGCTGCTATTACGAATGTAGACCAAGGTGAGTTAGATCAACCGTTGTGTAGAAAAACCAATGTCACTTCCGTTGAATATCTTATCGAGGCTTGCGCAAAGAACGATGCTCACCTTATTCATGTCTCTACCGATTTTATTTTTGATGGCACCCATGGGCCACTTGATGAAAATGAAAAGCCGTCGCCGGTAAATTATTACGGCCAGTGTAAATTAGCAGCTGAAGAATTAATTATTAAAAGCAATATTACGTGGTGCATTATACGTACCGTTCTAGTCTTCGGTATTACTGCCGACATGAGTCGATCCAATATTGTGTTGTGGGTAAAGAATAGCTTAGAGCAAGGAAAAAAAATTCAAGTAGTTAATGATCAGTGGCGTACACCTACACTTGCTGAAGACTTAGCTATAGGTTGTTATTTAGCAGCAACCAAAAAAGCAAAAGGAATTTATCACATCTCAGGAAAAGACTTTCTCACACCCTATGACATTGCCATCCATACGGCAGCGTTCTTTAAACTAGATAAATCATTAATCACCCCCACAGACGCCGGACAATTTACGCAACCCGCAAAGCGCCCACTAATCACAGGTTTCATAATTGAAAAAGCAAGAAAGGAACTGGGGTATGAGCCTCGTTCATTTAATGAAGGTATTGCGGTGTTGGCGTCTCAGATTCGTTGATCGTTAATAGTTAATAGTTAATAGTTATCAGTTAATCGTAGTTAGGTAGTTAGGTCCACAGTCCACAGTCGACGGTCCACAGATGGGAGGTTATCAATTTGTTAATCGATTTTATAATTGATAAACTCCCCGGCTGTGGTCTGTG